>JBKKAZ010000195.1:0-7284 GCA_046714435.1 Casimicrobiaceae bacterium | reverse complement strand
CGCGACCTCCTGCTGCTTGTCGACGCGCTGTCGCGCGAGAAGGACGTGCCGAAGGACATCGTGTTCACGGCGCTCGAATCCGCGCTCGCGTCGGCGACCAAGAAGCGCTTTCCGAACGAGGAGATCGACGCGCGCGTCGCGATCGACCGGGAAACCGGCCACTACGACTCGTTCCGGCGCTGGACGGTGGTGCCCGACGAGGAGCACGAGGAACCTTCGCACCAGCTCGCGATCACCGACGCGGCGGAGCGCGATCCGAATCTGAAGCTCGGCGACGTCGTCGAAGTGCCGCTGGAGCCGGTCGAGTTCGGCCGCATCGGCGCGCAGGCGGCCAAGCAGGTGATCCTGCAGAAGATCCGCGATGCCGAGCGCGAACAGATCCTCAACGACTTCCTGGAGCGCGAGGACAACCTCCTGACCGGCACGGTGAAGCGCATCGAGCGCGGCAACGTGATCGTTGAGTCGGGCCGCATCGAGGGCGTGATCCCGCGCGACCAGCTGATCCCGAAGGAAATGCAGCGCGTCGGCGACCGGATCCGGGCCTACGTGATGAAGATCGACCGCACCGCCAAGGGACCGCAGCTCATCCTCTCGCGGATCGCGCCCGAGTTCCTGAAGCGGCTGTTCGAGCTCGAGGTGCCGGAGATCGAGGAGGGCCTGATCGAGATCCGCGCCGCCGCGCGCGACCCCGGCGTCCGCGCCAAGATCGCGGTGAAGTCGAACGACCCGCGGCTCGACCCGCAGGGGACCTGCATTGGCATGCGCGGCTCCCGCGTGACCGCGGTGACCAACGAGCTCGCCGGCGAGCGCGTCGACATCGTGCTGTGGTCGGACGACCCGGCCAAGCTGGTCGTCAACGGGCTGGCGCCGGCCGAGGTCCAGAGCATCGTCGTCGACGAGGAAAAGCACGCGATGGACGTGGTCGTCGACGAGGAGAACCTCGCGATCGCGATCGGGCGCAGCGGCCAGAACGTGCGGCTTGCCTCCGAGATGACCGGTTGGGAAATCAACCTGATGAGCGTCGAGGAGTCGCAGCAGAAGCATGAAGCCGAGACCACACGGCTGACCGCGCTGTTCATCGAGAAGCTCGACGTCGACGAGGAGGTCGCCGAGATCCTGATCAGCGAAGGCTTCACTTCGCTCGAAGAAGTGGCCTACGTGCCGCTGACCGAGATGCTGGAGATCGAGTCCTTCGACGCGGACACCGTGAACGAGCTCCGGAGCCGCGCGCGCAACGCGCTGCTCACCGAGGCGATCGTTCGCGAGGAGTCGGTGGACACCGTCGAAGAGGCGCTGCTCGGCCTCGAGGGCATGGACAGCGACATCGCAAGCACGCTCGCGGCCAACGGCATCACCACGCGCGACGGGCTTGCCGACCTGGCGGTGGACGAGCTGACCGAGCTGACCGGCCTGCCCGACGAGCGGGCGCAGGCCCTGATCATGAAGGCGCGCGCGCACTGGTTCGAGGACGAGTCCTCGGTGCCGGCGGGCGAGCAGGTGCACTAGGGAAGCTGGAGTCTTCCCCGGATCGGCGAATGGCGCCGCACGGGATGATCGCGGCGCAAGAGAGGCGGTATGGCGCAAACGACTATCGAACAATTCGCAACCGAGCTCAAGATGCCGGCCGGCGCGCTCATCGAGCAGCTAGCCGCGGCTGGCGTCGACGGCAAGAACCTCGGCGATCGCCTGACCGAGGTGGACAAGACTCGCCTGCTCGACTACCTGCGCAAGCAGCACGGTGCGCTGTCGGACCAAAAAAGGCGCATCACGCTCACCCGCAAGCAGACCTCGGAGATCAAGGCTGCCGATTCGACAGGCAAGGCCCGGACCATCCAGGTCGAAGTGCGCAAGAAGCGGGTGCTGGTCCGCCGCGAGGACGAAGCGCCCACCGCCGCGGTGGTTGCGCCCCCGCCCGAGCCCGTGACCGTGGAACCTGTCGCTGCCGAGGCACCGAAGGCCCCGGCCGCGCCGGGATCGCTGCACTCCGAGCATGAGCTTGCCGCGAGGGAGCAGGAGGCGCGCAAGACGCAGGAACTGATGGCCCGCCAGCAGGCCGACATCGAGGCGAAGCAACGCTCCGAGGTGCAGCGCCGGTCGAAGAAGGACGCCGAGGATGCCGCGGCAAAGGCTGCGGCGGAAGCCGCGGTAGCGGTGAAGTCGACCACCGAGGCGAAGCTCAAGGATCCGGCGGCAAAGTCCGCGGACAAGGCCGGCGCGCGCGACGGCACGTTGCATCGTCCCGCCGCGAAGCCGGGCGAAAAGCGCTCGGCCACGAAGAAAGCGCCGGGTCAGGTGTTTTCCGAAGAGGCGGCCCGCAAGCGTGCGCTGAAGCTGCGCGGGGATACTACGGGCACTGCGACAACGGGTTGGCGCCAGCCCAAGGTCGGACACCGCCATCGCGACGAGGAAGGTAACGAGATCGAGCAGCCCGCTGCTGGCGTGCTGACCCGTGAAATCACCGTGCCAGAGACGATCACCGTCGCCGAGCTCGCGCACAAGATGTCGGTCAAGGCTGCGGAGCTCATCAAGTCAATGATGAAGATGGGCACGATGGTGACGATCAACCAGATGCTCGACCAGGAGACGGCGATGATCCTGGTCGAGGAGCTCGGCCACAAGGCGAAGGCCGCCAAGCTCGACGATCCGGACTCGCTGCTCGCGCAATCGAGCGCGGCCGGCGACGTCGAGTATCTGCCGCGCCCGCCGGTCGTCACCGTGATGGGTCACGTCGATCACGGCAAGACCTCGCTGCTCGACTCGATCCGTCGCGCACGTGTCGCGAGTGGGGAAGCGGGCGGGATCACGCAGCACATCGGCGCCTATCACGTCGAGACTTCCAAGGGCGTAATCACGTTCCTCGACACGCCCGGTCACGAAGCGTTCACCGCGATGCGCGCCCGCGGCGCGAAGGTCACCGACATCGTCGTCCTGGTGGTGGCGGCCGACGACGGCGTGATGCCGCAGACCAAGGAAGCGGTCGCCCACGTGAAGGCCGGCAGTGTCCCCGTGGTCGTGGCGATGAACAAGATCGACAAGGCAGAGTCCAATCTGGAACGGGTGAAGCGGGAACTGGTGGCCGAGGGCGTCGTGCCCGAGGAGTACGGCGGCGAAGTTCAATTCGTCCCGGTGTCGGCGAAAACCGGGCAGGGCATCGACGCGCTGCTCGATGCGATCCTGCTGCAGGCCGAGGTGCTCGAACTCAAGGCGCCCAGGGATGCGCCCGCCCGCGGCATCGTGATCGAGTCGCGCCTCGACAAGGGCAAGGGACCGGTTGCGACGATCCTGGTCCAGTCGGGGACGTTGAAGCGTGGTGACATCGCGCTGGTTGGGTCGGTGTTCGGGCGGGTGCGCGCGTTGACCGACGAGAACGGCAAGCCGGTGGCCAAGGCCGGACCGGCGATTCCGGTCGAGATCCAGGGGCTCTCCGACGTGCCGCTCGCGGGCGAGGAGCTGCTGGTGCTGGGCGACGAGCGCAAGGCGCGCGAGATCGCGCTGTTCCGGCAGGGCAAGTTCCGCGACGTGAAGCTCGCCAAGCAGCAGGCCGCGAAGCTCGAGAACATGTTCGATCAGATGGGCGGCGAGGAGGTCAAGACGCTCGCGATGATCGTCAAGGCCGACGTGCAGGGCAGCTACGAAGCGCTGTCGCAGGCGCTGACCAAGCTGTCGACCGAGGAGGTCAAGGTCAACATCGTCCACGCGGGGGTCGGCGGCATCACCGAGTCGGACGTCAACCTCGCGCTCGCGTCGAAGGCGGTGATCATCGGCTTCAACACCCGCGCCGAAGCCCAGGCGCGCAAGCTGGCGGAGAACTCCGGCGTGCAGATCCGCTACTACGACATCATCTACGAGGCCGTGGATGAGGTGAAGGCGGCGCTCTCCGGCATGCTGACGCCGGAGCGAAAGGAGAGCCAGGTCGGCCTGGTCGAGGTCCGCGAGGTGTACCGCATCAGCAAGATCGGCACCGTCGCCGGCTGCTACGTGCTCGAAGGCGCGGTCCGGCGCGGCGCGAGGATCCGCGTGCTGCGGGACAACGTCGTGATCCACGACGGCGAACTCGACTCGCTCAAGCGTTTCAAGGACGACGCGCGTGAAGTGAAGGCCGGCTTCGAGTGTGGCCTGTCGATCAAGAACTTCAACGACGTGCAGCAGAAGGACCAGCTCGAGGTCTACGAGATCGTCGAGGTGGCGAGGACGTTGTAGCGGTGAACGAGTGAACAAGTGAACGAGTGAACAAAAGCGAGCAATGCGCGCGCCTTCACCCATTCACCCGTTCACCCGTTCACCGCTTCACCCATTCACCGCTTCACTTCGAATGCAATGAAGAAGGGAAGCCAGCGCCTCCAGCGCGTCGCCGAACAGGTCCAGCAGGAGCTGGCCGACCTGTTGCGGACCGAGGTCAAGGATCCGCGCGTCGGCATGGTGACGGTGACCCAGGTCGAGGTATCGGCCGACGCGGCGCATGCCAAGGTTTTCTTCACCGCACTCACCGGCCGCGAGCATGGCAAGGAGGCGACCGCCGCGCTGGCGCGCACGGCAGGATTCCTGCGCAGCCAGCTCTCGAAGCGGCTGCAGCTGTTCACCGTGCCGCAGCTCCATTTCGTCTACGACGACTCGATCGAGTCGGGCATGCAGCTGTCGCGTCTGATCGACGAGGCCGTCGCGGACGACCGCAAGCATCCGCACGAGTAGCGTATGGCGCCCTCACCCCTTCCCCCTCTCCCGGCGGGAGAGGGGAAACGGACGGCGCAGCGCGCGGCGCTGCGGGGGTAACGCATGCGGCGGCGCGTCGATGGCGTCCTCCTGCTCGACAAGCCGGTGGGACTGTCGTCGAATGCCGCGCTGCAGCGGGCGCGGCGCTTGTTCGACGCCGCCAAGGCCGGCCACGCGGGGACGCTCGATCCGCTCGCGTCGGGGCTGTTGCCGGTATCTTTCGGTGAAGCCACCAAGTTCTCCCAGGTCCTGCTCGATGCGTCCAAGCGCTATCGCGCAACGGTGCGCTTCGGCGAGGCCACTTCGACCGGCGATCGCGAGGGTGAGGTGATCGACCGTGCGCCGGTAACGTTCGATCGCGCTGCGCTCGAGTCGGCGCTCGCGCGCCTGGTCGGGCCCCTGTCGCAGGTTCCGCCCCGCTACGCCGCGCTGAAGCTCGCCGGGCGCCCGTACTACGCCTACGCGCGCGCCGGCGTCGAGTTCGAGCGCACCCCCAGGGAAGTCGAGATTCGGGCGATGACGCTGATCGACTGGTCGCCGCCGGATGCCGTCGTCGACATCGCCTGTTCCAAGGGAACCTATGTCCGGGTGCTCGCCGAGGATCTCGGCGTTGCACTCGGCAGCTGCGCTCATCTGGCAGCGTTGCGCCGGACGGCGAGCGGCAACTTCGAGATCGACGACGCCATCGGGCTCGACGCGCTGGAACAACTGGATCCCGCGCAGCGCGTCGCGCGGTTGCTGCCGGTGGACGCGGGCCTGGCGTCGCTGCCTGCGCTTACCGTGGACCAGCCCACGGCCGCCGCGCTCGTGCACGGCCAATGTCCGGCCTGGCCGGCCGCGCCAGGGGCGTACCGAGGCTACGGGCCCGGCGGGTTTCTCGGGTTGGTGGAGTCGACCGGCGACGCGCTTCGGGCCCGTCGCCTGTTGCAGGTGAGTGGTTGATTCCCGCAGGGCCGCCGGGGCCAGCGCGGCGACTCCGACGGCCTTGAAATCTAAGCGCTTTTGTGCGTATACTGGCGGTCTTTTCCAAACGCGCCAAAAGCCAACAAGAGGACTAACAGCGTCATGGCAGTCACGGTTCAGGACAAGGCGAAAGTCATCGCCGAATACCAGCGCATGGGCGGCGACACCGGCTCGCCGGAAGTCCAGATCGCGCTACTCACCCACCGCATCAACGGTCTCACCGATCACTTCAAGTCGAACGTGAAAGACCACCACTCCCGGCGCGGCCTGCTGCGCATGGTGTCGCGGCGCCGCAAGCTCTTAGACTATCTGAAGTCGCGTAACACCGACAGCTACCGCTCGCTGATCGACAAGCTGGGCCTGCGCAAGTAGGCGCCGCATGGCGAAAGCGCGTCTGGAATCCTCCCGAGGCACGCGTCCGACGGGTGCCTCCGCGGGCGCCGCGGCGGTACCGACCTAACCCCGAAGCGGCCGTGCGCAGCAGTGCGCGCGGCCGCTGTCGTTTACGGAACCCTCTGCAATGTTCAATAAAATATCGAAGTCGATTTCCTGGGGTCGCCACACGCTGACCATCGAGACCGGCGAGATCGCCCGCCAGGCCGCCGGCGCCGCGCTGGTGAAGCTCGATGACACCGTGGTGCTGGTCACCGCTCAGGCGGCGAAGAATGCCAAGCCCGGTCAGGATTTCTTCCCCCTGACCGTCGACTACCAGGAGAAGACCTATGCCGCGGGCAAGATCCCCGGCGGCTTCTTCAAGCGCGAGGGACGCCCGTCGGAGAAGGAGACACTTACCTGCCGCCTGATCGACCGCCCGATCCGACCGCTGTTCCCGGAAGGGTTCTTCAACGAGGTGCAGGTTATCGCGACCGTGCTGTCGATCGATCCCGAGATCGATTCGGACATCCCGGCGATGATCGGCGCGTCGGCCGCGATGATGCTTGCAGGCGTGCCGTTCCAGGGTCCGATCGGCGCGGCGCGAGTCGGTTATGCCCACGGGCAGTACGTGCTGAATCCGTCCAAGACCGAACTCACGACATCGCAGCTCAACCTCATCGTTGCGGGTACCGAGGCGGCGGTGCTGATGGTCGAATCCGAGGCGCAGGAGCTTCCCGAGGAAGTGATGCTCGGCGCGGTTGTCTTTGGACACCAGCAGCAGCAGGCGGTGATCGAGCTGATCCACGCGGTGGTCGAGGACGGCGGCAAGCCGTTGTGGGACTGGCAGCCGCCGGCCAAGAACGAGGCGATGATCGCCGCGGTCACGGACAGCGCCGAAGCCGCGTTGAGTGAGGCCTACCAGACCCGCAGCAAGCAGGCGCGCCAGCAGAAGCTCAAGGACGTCTACGCGAAGGTCGCCGCCGAGTGCATTCCCGCGGACTCGCCCGCCGGCTACGCGAACCAGGTCAACGACTTCCTGTTCTCGCTCGAGGCCTCGCTGGTGCGCAACCAGATCCTCGCGGGTGATGCGCGCATCGACGGGCGCGACACGCGCACCGTGCGCCCGATCAGCATCCGCACCGGTGTGCTGCCGCGCACTCACGGCTCGGCGCTGTTCACGCGCGGCGAGACGCAGGCGCTGGTGGTCGGCACGCTGGGTACCGCCCGCGACGAGCA
>JBKKAZ010000194.1:0-27762 GCA_046714435.1 Casimicrobiaceae bacterium | reverse complement strand
CGGTCGAGCAGCGGCGCCGGAATGTTCATCGTGTTCGCCGTGGCGACGAACATGACGTCGGACAGGTCGTACTCGACCTCGACGTAGTGGTCGACGAACGTCGAGTTCTGCTCGGGATCGAGCACCTCCAGCAGCGCCGAGCTTGGATCGCCACGGAAGTCCTGCCCCATCTTGTCGACCTCGTCCAGCAGGAACAGCGGGTTGCGCACGCCGACCTTGGTCATGTTCTGCAGGATCTTGCCGGGCATCGAGCCGATGTACGTGCGGCGGTGGCCGCGGATCTCCGCCTCGTCGCGCACGCCGCCGAGCGACATGCGAACGAACTTGCGGTTCGTCGCCTTCGCGACCGATTGGCCGAGCGACGTCTTGCCGACCCCCGGAGGCCCGACGAGACACAGGATCGGCGCCTTCAGTCGATCGACGCGCTGTTGCACCGCGAGGTACTCGACGATGCGTTCCTTGACCTTGTCGAGGCCGTAATGATCGGAATCGAGCACCTTCACCGCGTTGGCGAGATCCTTGTTGATCTTGCTCTTTTTCTTCCAGGGCAACCCGACCAGCGTGTCGATGAAATTGCGCACGACCGTCGCCTCGGCCGACATCGGCGACATCATGCGAAGCTTCTTGAGCTCGCCCATCGCCTTGCCCTCCGCTTCCTTGGACATGCGAGCGGACTTGATCTTCTTGTCCATCTCGTCCAGGTCGGCGTTCTCGTCGCCTTCGCCGAGCTCCTTCTGGATCGCCTTGACCTGCTCGTTCAGGTAATACTCGCGCTGGCTCTTCTCCATCTGCCGCTTCACTCGGCCGCGGATGCGCTTCTCCACCTGCAGGATGTCGACCTCGCCTTCGAGCACGCCGAGCAGGTGCTCGAGGCGCTTGCCGACGTCGCCCATCTCGAGGATCTGCTGCTTTTGCTCGAGCTTTAGCGGAAGGTGCGCCGCGATCGCATCTGCGAGGCGACCACCGTCGTCGATGCCGGACATCGAGGTCAGGATCTCAGGCGGGATCTTCTTGTTGAGCTTGACGTACTGGTCGAACTGGGTCAGCAGCGCGCGGCGCATCGCTTCGACCTCGTGCGGGTGGCCGGCGTCGCCGGCTAGCGGCTGCGCCTCGGCCGACAGGTACTCGCCCATGTCGGTCACGGTCCCGATGCGGGCCCGCTGGGTTCCTTCGACCAGCACCTTCACCGTGCCATCGGGCAGCTTAAGCATCTGCAGCACCGTGGCGATGCTGCCGATCTCGTACAGGTCCTCGGCCACCGGATCGTCCTTGGCGGCCTGCTTCTGCGCGACCAGCAGGATGTGCTTGCCGGCGTCCATGGCGGCATCCAGCGCCTTGATCGACTTGGGCCGCCCGACGAACAGCGGGATCACCATGTGGGGGAACACGACGACGTCCCGCAGCGGCAGCAAGGGCAGCACGGTCAGGTCGGCGGTGGGTGGGGTGGATTCGAGGGCCATCGAGTGCTTTCTTGGGCGGTTTCTTCCACGGCTACGTGGGGCCGCGCCCCGGGGGTATCAAGCAGACGGCCTCAAGGCCGAAGGGAATTCAGAGTATCAAACGCGCGCCGGGGGCCCTCGCGGCGGCTAAACCCGCCACGGACAGCCTAGCGCGGGTTCGACCGCAAGCCCGGGCAAGGCCGACGAGCCGGGGGGCTGGCCGACCAGCGGCCGCCTGGCGGGCCCTGGCGGCCCTGGACCGACGCCCCTACGAGTGCGCCGACGCGACTTTCGGGGGATCCGCGTACATAAGCAGCGGCGTGCCCTCGTTGGTGATCGTGGCTTCGTCGACGATGCAGCGAGCCAGGTTGGTCAGCGAAGGCAGGTCGTACATCACGTCGAGCAGCGTCTGCTCCAGGATCGAGCGCAGACCCCGGGCGCCGGTCTTGCGAGCCAGCGCGCGCTTTGCGATCGCCCGCAACGCCGGCTCGCGGACTTCGAGCTCGACGCCCTCCATCCGGAACATCTTCTGGTACTGCTTGATCAGGGCGTTCTTCGGCTCGACCAGGATCTGGATCAGTGCGGCCTCGTCGAGTTCGTCCAGCGTCGCGACCACCGGGAGCCGCCCCACAAACTCGGGGATCAGGCCGAACTTGATCAGGTCCTCGGGCTCGACCTCGCGCAGCATCGCCATCGTCGACTTGCGGTCGTCCGGGCTCGCCACCTCGGCGCCGAAGCCGATGCCGGTCTTCGCGGTGCGCTGGCGGATGATCTTCTCCAGGCCGTCGAACGCGCCGCCGCACACGAACAGGATGTTGGTGGTGTCGACCTGCACGAACTCCTGGTTCGGATGCTTGCGGCCGCCCTGCGGCGGCACGCTGGCGATCGTGCCTTCGATCAGCTTCAGTAGCGCCTGCTGCACGCCCTCGCCCGAGACGTCACGGGTGATCGACGGGTTGTCGCTCTTGCGCGAGATCTTGTCGATCTCGTCGATATAGACGATGCCGCGTTGCGCCTTGTCGATGTCGTAGTCGCATTTCTGCAGCAGCTTCTGGATGATGTTTTCGACGTCCTCGCCGACGTATCCCGCCTCGGTGAGCGTGGTCGCGTCGGCGATGACAAAGGGGACGTCGAGGAGGCGCGCGAGCGTCTGCGCGAGCAGCGTCTTGCCCGAGCCGGTCGGCCCGATCAGCAGGATGTTGGACTTGGCGAGTTCGACCTCGTCGTCCTTGCCGCCGGCCGACTCGAGTCGCTTGTAGTGGTTGTAGACGGCGACCGACAGGATCTTCTTCGCCGGCTCCTGGCCGATCACGTACTGGTCGAGGATCTGGCGGATTTCGTGCGGCGTCGGAAGCTTGCTGCGATCGGCCCGCGAGGAATCCGTCGCCGCACCTTCCTCGCGGATGATGTCGTTGCAAAGCTCGATGCACTCGTCGCAGATGAACACCGAGGGTCCGGCGATCAGCTTGCGGACCTCGTGCTGGCTCTTGCCGCAAAACGAGCAGTAGAGGAGCTTGTCTCCGGAAGATTTGTCGGCCATTCAAGGTCCTGCGCTTGACACTTACCGGGTCACTCTACCCGCCGTCTGCCCGTTTCTGCAAGACCTTGTCGACAATCCCGTACTCCTTCGCGGCGTCGGCCCACAGGAAGTTGTCGCGGTCGTGGTCGCGCTCGACCTGCTCGATGGTTCGGCCGGTGAACTGGGCCATCAGCGTGATAAAGCGCCGCTTGAGGTCGATCACGTACTGCGCATGACGCTCGATGTCCGAGACCTGGCCCTGGAAGCCACCCGACGGCTGGTGGATCAGGACGGTCGAATTCGGCAGCGCGTAGCGCTTGCCCTTGGCCCCGGCGGCGAGCAGAAACGCGCCCATCGAGGCGGCCATGCCGACGCAAAGCGTCGACACGTCGGGCTTGATGAACTGCATGGTGTCGAAGATCGCCATGCCGGCCGAGACCGAGCCTCCCGGCGAATTGATGTAGAAGTGGATGTCCTTGTCCGGATTCTCGGACTCGAGGAACAGCATCTGGGCGACGATGACGTTCGCCGTGGCGTCGTTGACGGGTCCGACCAGGAACACCACGCGCTCCTTCAGCAGGCGCGAGTAGATGTCGTACGCGCGCTCGCCGCGTCCGCTCTGCTCGATCACCATCGGGATGAGGCCCAGCGCTGTCGGTTCTTCGTGCATGACGCTTTCCTTCGGTTTCCCCCGGTGTAGCGGGGCCGCGCATTGCGTGACGATGGGTCGCGCTAGCCGGTACGTCAAGCGCCGGCGGGTTCGACCCGCCGGACGGACCTGGTTGCAGCGCCGCTGGTCAACTGAACGTCGGCCCCGCTTGCGTCCCCGCGGACTCGCGGATCGGCCCCATCAGGGCTGCGAACGTGGTCGGCTTGTCCACTACCTTGGCACGGGCCACCACCCAGTTGACGACATTGCGCTCCACCGCCAGCCCCTCGAACTCGGCGAGCCGCTCGGACTGCTCGTAATGCCAGCGAATCACGGCGTCCGGCTGCTCGTAGGTCTGGGCCGCTTCCGCGACCAGCGCGCGGACCTGCTCCGGCCGGGCGGCAAGTCCCTGGCTTCGGACCAACTCGCCGACCATCAGCCCGAAGGCGACGCGCCGCTCGGCCTGCTTGGCGAACAGGTCCGGCGTCAGCTTGATGTCCTCGGGTTTGCTGCCGCGCTGCTGCAACTCGCGTGCGGTGCGCTCCATCATCTGCCGCGCTTCGATGTCGATGAGCGATCTGGGAAGCGCGAAGTTCGCCCGGCTTCCGAGCGCCGCGAAGACCTGCTCCTTGACCACGCCTTCGACCTTGCGCGCCAGTTCCAGCTTGAGATTCGATTCGACCTCGTTCCGGAGGTCGTCGATCCGGCCGCTCGCCATGCCGAATTCCCGGGCAAACGCTTCGTCCAGCGCGGGCAGCGTCGGCGCGCTGACGCTCTTTGCGGTAAGCGTGAACTCGGCGACCTTTCCAGCCACGTCCTTGCCGTGGTAGTCGGCCGGAAAGGTCAGCGGAAAAGTCCTCGTTTGGCCGGGCTCGATGCCACCCAACGCCGTCTCGAACTCCGGCAGCATGCGCCCTTCACCGAGTTCGATCGTGAAATCCTTCGCCTGCCCGCCGTCGAATTCGACGCCGTCGATGCGGCCGGAAAAGTCCACGACGACGCGGTCACCGATAGCAGCCGGACGCCCGGCGGGATTCCACACCGCGCGCTGGCGGCGCAGCACGTCGAGCGTTCGGTCGACGTCGGCAGCGCCCACCGCAGCCTGCGGGCGTTCCAGCGCAATCTCGGCAAGGTCGCCGATGGCAACCTCCGGGTACACCTCGAACACCGCCGAAAATTCGAGCGCGCCGGCCGAGGGCGCTGCGTCGTCGGCCGGGCGTTGGCGCGGCTCGATGCGCGGCATGCCTGCGACACGGAGGTTCTGCGCGCGGATCGCATCGTTGAAGTTCTTTTGCACGGCATCCGAGATGACGTCCGAACGAACCTGCGGACCGTATTGCTGCGCGATCATCCTCATCGGGACGTGCCCGGGGCGGAAGCCGGCGATTTTCGCGGTCTTGGCGAGCCTCGAAAGGCGCTTCTTCACCTCGCCCTCGATTTCGTCGATCGGAACCGCGACGTGCAGGCGCCGCTCGAGTTGACCCAGAGTTTCCAGAGTCGTTTGCATGCGTTGGGAATCCTTGCTGTGATCGGCCGCGCTCCACGCGCGCCGTGTCGACCGCTGCGGCAACCCCCGCCCGGTTGACGCCGCGGGTGCTTGCGTAGCCTGGTGCGAAAGGGGGGACTCGAACCCCCACGGGGGTGACCCGCCGGACCCTAAATCCGGTGCGTCTACCAATTCCGCCACTTTCGCCGCCGCGGAAAAGCGACGCAGTATAACATTCAGTTGTCGGATGGCAGATGTCAGTGGCGTCTGCGATTCCGGTGGCCGCGCGTCAGGCGCGAATGACATTTCTTCATGAACACGGACAATACCCGGCGCTGAATGCGCCGCCCGGGGAAACACCACCGCTTCTGACATCTGACATCTGACATCTGACATCTGGCATCTGGCATCTGGCATCTGGCATCAGAAATGGCCGTCGATCACTACGAGAACTTCCCGGTGGCTTCGCTGCTGGTGCCGGCACGCCTTCGCCCGGCCGTGGTCGCGATCTATCGTTTCGCGCGGGCTGCGGACGATCTTGCCGACGAGGGCGACGCGCCAGCCAACACCCGGCTGGCGGCGCTCGACACCTTCGCGCGGGCGCTCGATGCCATCAGCCGCGGCGAAACCCCTGCGCTGGTGCCGTTTCCCGCGCTCGCCGCGCAAATCCGCGCGCACGATCTGCCGCTCGCGCCCTTTCACGCGCTGCTCTCCGCGTTCCGGCAGGACGTCTCCACCTTCCGCTATGCGACCTACGCCGACCTCGAAGACTATTGCCAACGCTCGGCGAATCCGATCGGACGGCTGATGTTGAGGCTGTACGCCGCGGACAGTTCCGCGAACTGGGCCGCGAGCGACGCGATCTGCACCGGACTGCAGCTCGCCAATTTCTGGCAGGACGTGGCGATCGATCGCCAGAAGGGTCGCATCTATCTGCCCCTCGAGGACCTGTCGCGGTTTGTCGTGAGCGAGGCCCAGATCGAAACGGGAGGCGTCGACGGCGGCTGGCTGGCGCTGATGAAATTCGAGACGGCGCGCGCTTCCGCGTTGCTGGAATCCGGCCGTACGCTGCTGCAGGCGTTGCCGTGGCGGCTGCGCCTGGAGATCGGCGCCGTGATCGCCGGGGGCCAGCGCATTCTTGCGCGCATCGACGCGGTGGGCGGCGACGTGTTCCGGCGCCGGCCGATGCTCGGCCCGCGCGACTGGGCTGCCGTCGCGCTTGGCACGCTGCGCTCGGCGCACACCCGGGCCGTGGTTCCGGCATGACCCCGGAGCAGTACTGCCACCGCAAGGCGGCGCAGAGCGGGTCGAGTTTCTACTACAGCTTCTTGTTCCTGCCGCCACCGCGGCGGCGCGCGATCACGGCGCTGTACGCGTTCTGCCGCGAGGTCGACGACGTCGTCGATGAAGCGCGCGAGCCCGACGTCGCGCGGGCCAAACTCGCGTGGTGGCGGACGGAGGTGATCCGCGTGTTCGACGGGACCCCGCAGCATCCGGTCGCGCAGGCGCTGGTTCCGGTGGTCCGGGCTTTCAACCTCCCCGCCGGGCACTTCCAGACCGTGATCGACGGCATGGCGATGGATCTGGACCAGTTGCGCTACCTGGACTTCGCGGCGCTCGAGCGCTACTGCCACCGGGTTGCCGGGGTGGTGGGACTCATGTCCTGCGAGATCTTCGGGTACAGCGAGGAGCGAACACGAGGGTACGCGCACGACCTTGGCATCGCGTTCCAGCTCACCAACATCATTCGCGACGTTGGGGAGGACGCGCTGCGAGGCCGCGTCTACCTGCCGCAGGACGAGCTGGCCCGGTTCGGCATCACCGCATCGGACATCCTGAAGCGCATCGCTGGGCCCGCGTTCGCCACGCTGATGGCCTTCCAGGTCGGCCGCGCGCGCGAATGGTACGACCGCGCGCTCGCACAGCTTCCGCCGGCGGATCGGCGATCGCAGCGCGCCGGTCTGATGATGGCCGCGATCTACCGCGCGCTGCTCGGCGAAATCGAGCGCGATGGCCACCGCGTGCTCGACCGCCGCATAGCGCTGACGCCATTGCGCAAGTTCGGCATTGCTTGGGCTACTGCGTTACGCGGTTAGCACTGAATGCGCGCCGCGGTCATTGGTGCCGGCTGGGCCGGATGTGCGGCCGGGGTAACGCTCGCGCGGCTCGGCCATTGCGTCACGCTTTACGAGACCGCAGCGGTTGCCGGCGGTCGCGCGCGACGGGTCGAGCGCGCCGGTCTGGCCATCGACAACGGCCAGCATCTGCTGCTCGGCGCCTATCGGCAGGCGCGCGAACTGATCGACATCGTCCACGGCGACGACGCCGCGACGCAGCTCTGGCGCAGGCCGCTCGCCATCGAGCCGCTGGCACCGGGTCCGCCGGCATTGCGGTTTCGTTCCTGGCAGTTACCGCCGCCGTTCGGGCTGCTCGCCGGGTTGATCGCGGCCGAAGGAATGACACGGCGCGAGCGTTTCGAACTGATCCGCTGGTTTCGGCGTCTTCTCCGCTCGGGGTTTCGCTGCGGTCCGGACACGACCGTGGCCGCGCTGCTCGCGAACGGTCCGCCCGCCGCAGCGCGGCTGCTCTGGGAGCCGCTGTGCCTGGCCGCGCTCAACACGCCTGCACGGCACGCGTCCGGGCAGGTGTTCGCGAACGTCCTCAAGGCCGCATTCGCGGGCAGCAGCAACGCCAGTGATTTCCTGTTCCCGGCGACCGACCTTTCCGCGCTGTTTCCCGATGCCGCGGTGCACTTCATCGAAGCGCGGGGCGGGCAGGTCGCGTTGCGAACGCGCGCGTGTGTGCGCAGCGTCAGCGACACCGGCGTGATCGTAAGCGATGGCAATCTGCAGCATTTGTTCGATGCCGCGATCGTCGCCGTGGGCCCGCACCAGCTCGACGATGCGGTCCACCACGACGAGTGTTTCGAGGATGCGATCACCGCGGCCGCGAGGCTCGACTACGAACCGATCGCAACGATCTGGCTCGGCTATCCAACGCGCACGCCGCTCCCGGCAACGATGGCGCGCCTCGACGACGGGCCCGGGCAATGGATCGTGGATCGCAGCGAGGTCCTGACCGGTGCAGCACAGGACGCCTCGCGTCCCGCGCTCGCACAGCTGGTGTCCGTCGTCATCAGTGCAAGCGGGCCGCACGAGGCGCAGGACCCCGCCGCGCTGGCGCGGGCCTGCGATGCCCAGCTACGCAGGCTTCTGCCCGGGTGGCCGGTCCTGGCGTGGTCGCAGAGTATCGTGGAACAGCGAGCCACCTACGCCTGCACGCCGGGGCGCGCGCGCCCCGCGACACCGTTTCCACACCCTCGCGTCACGCTCGCCGGCGACTGGCTCGATCCGGAATTTCCGGCTACGCTCGAGGCCGCGGTGCGGACCGGTGTCGCCGCTGCCGTGGCGCTCGACCGCTCGATGGCAAACGAGCAGCTCGCATGAAAGCAACGAGGCTCCTCCCCGTGCTGGCGCTCGCGGCCGCAGCGGCCGTTGCGGCGTCCGGATTCGGCGCGCGTTTCGGGCTGTGGCATTTCGGCATCGGCTTCCAGATCCTGCGCTGGGGCGCCTATGCGAGTCTCGCGATCGCAGCTATCGCGCTCGTTGCGTGCTTGATTCCCAGGCTTCGCGCCGGCGCTGCTGCCAACCTCGGCGCAGCGCTCGTCGTCGGACTTGGAACGGGCGCATTGCCGCTCACCTGGATGCAACAGGCGCGCGCGCTGCCGGCGATCAACGACATCACCACCGACACCGCGAATCCGCCCGAATACGTCGCAATCGTGCCGCTGCGTGCCGATGCGCGCGTCCCCGTCGCGTATTCCGGGGATTCGACTGCGCAGGCGCAGCGGCTCGCCTACCCCGACATCAAGACCGTGGTGGTCTCGGCAATGCCGGAGGCGGCGTTTGCGACGGCGCTGTCGGCGGCGCAGCGCATGGACTGGGACATCGTCGCCGTCAATCCCGCTGCGGGCAGGATCGAGGCCACCGCCACGACGCCCTGGTTCGGCTTCAAGGACGACATCGTCATCCGCGTTGCGCCGGCCGCAAACGGCAGCCGCATCGACATCCGCTCGCACTCGCGTCTCGGCAAGGGCGACCTCGGCGCCAACGCCGCGCGCGTTCGCGCCTATGTGGCCGTGCTGGGCACGTAGCAGGCCGATGCAAAGTGCGGTCGGGAGTTCGGTGCGTGACGGGATTGCTTGGTTGCGCCTTTTGCATCGGGAAGGGATTCAGGCGGGCGCCTAGGGGCGGCGCGCATTGGCCACTTCGGGCGCCCGCCGCCAACAGCACCGAACAACGCACGTCATGCGCGGGGCTGTGCATCCCGAGCCACTTTGCATCACGCTGCTACACCGCTGCGCCGTCGCCGCTGGCGAGGACACGCGCGCGCTCGCGCAGCACGTTCTTCTGGATCTTGCCGGTGGCCGTCTTCGGGAGCGGCCCGAACACGACCTGCCGCGGCGCCTTGAAGTGCGCGATGCGCTCGCGACACCAGTCGATCAGCGACGCGGAGGACACCTCGTCCGCACCGGGCTTGAGCGTCACGAACGCGCACGGCGTCTCGCCCCAGCGCGGATCGGGCTTCGCCACCACCGCCGCTTCCATCACCTGCGGATGTCGGTACAGGCACTCTTCGACCTCGAGCGAGCTGATGTTTTCGCCGCCCGAAATGATGATGTCCTTGCTGCGATCCTTGATCTCGATGTAGCCGTCCGGATGCCAGACCGCGAGGTCGCCGGTGTGATACCAGCCGTGGGCGAACGCGCCCTCCGAGGCCGCGGGATTCTTAAGGTAGCCCTTCATCACGGTGTTGCCGCGAAGCATCACTTCGCCCAGCGTCGCACCATCACGCGCGACCGGCACGGCGCTCGCCGGATCGGCGACCGAGACCTTCGCCAATGTCGGCATCGGCACGCCCTGCCTGGCCATCCGCCGGGCGCGGGCCTCGAGATCGAGCGCGCCCCAATCCTCCTGCGGCGCGCAGAGCGTCGCCGGACCGTAGGACTCGGTGAGCCCGTACAAGTGGGTGACGCGAAAGCCCAGGTTCTCCATCGCCGCGATCACCGTCGAGGGCGGCGCGGCGCCGCCGGTTGCCACATCGACCGGGTGCGCGAAGCGCCGCTTCACCGCGTCCGGCGCGTGCACCAGCATGTTGAGGACGATCGGCGCGCCGCACAGGTGCGTCACGCCGTGCTCGGCGATGGCCGGGAAGATCTGCGCAGGATCCACCTGTCGCAGGCAGACGTGCGTACCGCCAACCGCGGTAACCGCCCAGGTGTAGGTCCAGCCGCTGCAGTGGAACATCGGCAGCGTCCACAGGTAGACGCTACGCGGATTGAGCCCGAATGCGAGCGCGTTGCCCAGCGCGTTGAGATAGGCGCCGCGATGATGGTAGACGACACCCTTGGGATCACCGGTGGTCCCCGAAGTGTAGAGGAGCGCCAGCGCGTCCCATTCGTCCCGCGGCCCTGGCCAATCGAAGTCCGGATCGCCGTCGGCGAGCAGCGCCTCGTAGGTCAGCGTGCCCAGCCGGCCCCCGGCCGCCTGCGCAGCGGCGGCCTGGTCGTCGTCGATGTCGATCACCAGCGGCTCGCGTCCGCATCGCGCCAGCGCGTCGCGCATCACCGGCGCGAACTCGGTGTCGCCCAGCACCGCCTTCGCCTCGCCGTGCGCGAGGCACACGGCAAGCGTGCCGGCGTCGAGGCGGATGTTCAGCGGATTGAGCACCGCGCCGAGCGCCGGGACCGCGTAGTGCGCCTCGAGCATTGCGGGGATGTTGGGCGCCATGATCGCGACGGTGTCGCCGCGTCCGATCCCCCTCGCCGCCAATGCCGAAGCAAGCCGGCGGCAGCGCGCGAGAAATTCGGCGTAACTGAACGCAAGCCGCCCGTGCCGGACCGCGAGCTTGTTCGGATAGACCAGCGCGCTGCGTTCGAGAAAGCCGACCGGCGACAGCGGGACGAAGTTGGCCGGATTGCGATCCAGGTCGCGAGCGAAAATGCCCAGGTCGGCAGACTTTTCCGGCATCGCCGGGTCCGATCGCCGACCGGTACCGTTACCCACGACCGCTGCCGACCCGGGTGCGAAGCAGCCGCTGCTGCTCCCGGTTCCACTCGCGCTCCTTGATCGCCGCGCGCTTGTCGAACTGCTTCTTGCCTTTGGCGAGCCCGATTTCGAGCTTGATGCGGCCGTTCTTGAAGTGGAGGTTGATGGGCGCCAGCGTGTAGCCGGCGCGCTCGACCTTGCCGACCAGCCGCGCGATTTCCTCGCGGTGGAGCAAGACCTTGCGCGTGCGCGTCGGATCAGCGCGCACGTGCGTCGACGCCGTGGCGAGCGGCGAGATGTGCGCGCCGAGCAGCACGATCTCGCCCCCTTTTACGACCACATAGGCTTCCTTGAGGTTGCCGCGGCCGGCCCGGATCGCCTTGACCTCCCACCCCTCGAGCGCCAGGCCGGCCTCGAAGCGTTCCTCGATAAAATAGTCGTGAAAAGCCTTGCGGTTCTCGACGATGCTCATGCAAAGCCTCTTGCGGCGCGATTCGCTCCGGTGCAGCCGATCGCTGCGCGCTATTCTAACGCGATGCATCGGGTGACCAAGTCCATGCTGGTGCCCTACGCCGCGGCGCAGATGTACGCGCTGGTGGGCGAGGTCGAGGCCTATCCGCGCTTCCTACCCTGGTGTGGCGGCGCCAGCGTGCTCGAAACGCACGCCGGCGGCAAGACCGTCCGCCTCGACATCCACTACCACGGCGTGCGCGCGCACTTCGTCACCGATAGCAAGTACGATCCGCCGCTGTTGATCGTGTTCACGCTGAAGGATGGCCCCTTCAAGCATCTGCACGGCGAGTGGCGATTCCGCGCGCTCGCGGAGGATGCCTGCAAGGTCGAGTTCGAACTCGCCTACGAGTTCACGACCTCGCTGATCGAGACGGTGGTCGGGCCAGTGTTCGGACACGTCGCGGAGAGTTTCATCGACGCGTTCGTCAAGCGGGCCGGGCAACTCCACGCGCCATGAAAGTCGAGGTCGCCTACGCCGGACCCGAGGGCCTTGCCGTCGTGCCGGTCGAAATCGCGGACGGCGCGAACGTCGCCGACGCGGTGAGCGCTTCCGCCATCGTCGAGCGCTTTGGCTTGCTCCAAGCCGCGCTGTCGTACGCGATTCACGGGCAGCGCGCGCAGGCAGCGACGCCGGTGCGTGCGGGCGATCGGATCGAACTGCTGCGCCCGCTCATCGCCGATGCGAAGCAGGCGCGGCGCACCCGTGCGATCGCAAATCCGCTGCCGAGGTCCCGGCCGCGAAGCAAACGGCGCACAACGCCGTCGTAGCCGGCGGCAGGCGGTGGCAAAGGCCGTTGCGCGCGGCGCAGATCTGCGTGACAATGCGCGCCCATGCCCCGCGACCCGTTCCTCCTGCGTCCGCTGGCCAGCGTCCTGTTCGCAGCGTCGCTGGTGCTCGCGGCGCCCGCTTGCGCACAATCGCCTTCGGTGGTCGAGCAGGCCACGAGCACGGTCGCGGCCGCTGCCGGCAAGGTCTGGCACGGCACGCAGGACCTCGCCGCCTACGCACTCCGTCTGATCGGCGTGTCGTACCGATTCGGCGGCGCGACACCCGAGGCGGGACTCGATTGCAGCGGCCTCGTCTACTACGTGTTTCAGCAGGTGACGGGCGTCACACTGCCGCGCACGGCGAAGGAAATGAGCCGCATCGGCGGTGCAGTCGCCAGGCACGAACTCGAACCGGGCGACCTGGTGTTCTTCAACACCCTGCGCTTCGACTTCTCGCACGTAGGCATCTACCTCGGCGGCGACCAGTTCATCCATTCGCCTCGTCGAGGCCGCGAGGTCGAGATCGCGAATTTCACCAACAGCTACTGGCAGAAGCACTTCAACGGCGCGCGCCGCCTGGTCGGGTTCATGCCTACGCTGGTACCCGCCATGATCCGCTCCGCGGAAGCGGCGGCAATCGAGGCTGCTGCGGACACCGAAACGCCCACGCGGGTGACCGACTAGCGGGCGCCGGCGCGCTTGAGACGCTCGACCAGCCGGGTGTCGCCGGAACGCTCGGCCCACGCGAGCGCGGTCGCGCCATTCTCGTTGCGGTGATTCACGTTCGCTCCGCGGGCGATCAGCAGTTCCGCGGTCGAAGACTTCTCCTCGCGCACCGCCATCATCAGCGCCGAGGTTCCGTTCGGCGAGGCCGCATTGATGTTCGCACCCTCGGCGAGCAGGTAGCTGACGATCGCGTCGTGGCCGCCCGTTGCGGCGTAGATCAGCGGCGTCCAGCCCGGCGCTTCCACCAAAGCGCCTTTGGCGCGAAGCTTGCGAACAATCTCCAGGTGTCCGTTCAACGCCGCCATCATCATCGCGTTGTCGCCGAAGGGATTCGGCTGATCGACCTTGGCGCCCCCCACCAGCAGCGCATCGACGGCCTTCGCGCTGCCTTCGCGCGCGGCAGTGACCAGTACCGGATTGCCGTCGGCACCGGTGGTGTTCGCGTCCATGCCCCGGGCGAGCATCGCGCGCACAGCATCGTCGCGATCGTTGTGCACGGCGAGCACCAGGTCCTCGACCTGCAGCGGTGGCGGCTTCTGGGCCGTGGCGACGCAGGATACCGTCAGCGCGAGGGCCACTGCGATCAGGCGCAATCCATCAATGCGGCTGGGCATTCGATGCATGGGGTATCCGGAACAGTCGAAAGAAATTGTCGGAAGTGGCACGCGCGATCTCCGCGACCGCGACGCCTCGCAGCCGGGCGATTTCCTCGGCGACGTGGACGACCAGAGCGGGGTGATTGCGCTTCCCGCGATGCGGCACCGGCGCGAGGTACGGACTGTCGGTTTCGATCAGCATGCGGTCCAGCGGCACCCGCCGCGCGACCTCCTTCAGCTCGGTCGCGTTCCTGAAAGTCACGATGCCGCTGAATGAAATGTGAAAGCCGAGTTCGATCGCGGCGGCCGCGACCTCCCAGGATTCGGTAAAGCAATGCATGACGCCACCGACTTCGGTGGCGCGTTCCTCGCGCATCAGCCGCAGCGTGTCGTCGGCGGCGCTGCGGGTGTGAATCACCAGCGGCTTCGCGCTCGCGCGGGCGGCACGAATATGGGTGCGAAAGCGCTCGCGCTGCCAGCCCAGGTCGCCTTCGAGCCGGTAGTAATCGAGTCCGGTCTCGCCGATCGCGACCACTTTAGGCTGCGCGGCGAGCTCGCAGATCCGGGCCACAGTGGGCTCCTCGCTGTCGGCGTAGTCCGGGTGCACGCCGGCGGTCGCGTAGAGATTATCGTGCGCGAGCGCGAGTGCGTGCACGCGCGGCCATTCCGGCAGCTCGACCGATATGCACAGCGCGTGGGTGACCTGGGCCGCACGCATCGACTCCAGCAGCTCGGGCAGGTCGCCTCTGAGTTCCGGAAAGTCGAGGTGGCAGTGGGAGTCGACGAACACGGATGCCGGATTTCAGATTTCCGATGTCAGGCTGATGCGCAGACCCGTTCTGACATCTGACATCTGACATCTGACATCTGACATCTGACATCTGACATCTGACATCAGAGCGTATGCGTCGGCCGCGTCGACGCCAGCATCTCGCCCAGCAGCTTCTCGATGGTTGCGCGGGCGGAACCGCCGGTCTCGTCCTGGGTGAACTGGACGCCGATGCCCTGGGTCCGGTTGCCCTGCACGCCCTCCGGAGTGATCCAGACCACCTTGCCCTGCACCGCGATGCGGTTCGGGTCGTCCATCAGCGACAGCAGCATGAACACTTCCTCGCCGAGCTTGTAGTCGCGAGAGGTCGGAATGAAGATGCCTCCGCCCTTGATGAACGGCATGTACGCCGCGTACAACGCGGCCTTCTCGCGGATGTTGAGCGACAGCACCCCCGGCCGCGCGATCGCGGCGCCCGGGGATGGGTGGGAACCATGTCGCTCTGCCATGAATCAGTCGAACAACGCCCGGTAGTTGATGAGCAAAGCCTCGGCGACGAGGCGGGGTTGCAGCGGATGGGAACTCAGCGACCGCTGCCGCAGCAAGTCACGATAATAGCGAAACAGCGAAACTCGTGCCACACGAGCGGCGAGTTGGGCAATGCTGCGGGATCGATCGGGGCTCGTCGCCGCCTCACCGCCAGCGCTGGCCCGGGCCAGGTCCGAAGTCCACCCGATCAGCCAGTCAATGGCGGCGAGGAGCCGGTCACGCCGATATTCGCGACCCGCGGCATCGATGCGGGCAGCCAGCGCGAGTGGCGACATCGACTCCGGCCTGGCAAGCTCGTCGAGCCACGCGGTCCGCTCGTCCTGCAAGGCCGCGTCAGCCAGCGAGCGAGCAACCAGCGGCGCCCCGCGCGCCTGCGCCAGCAATCGATCGGCGTCGGCCACGCCTTCCGACACCAGCCAGCCACGCGCATCCTCGCGCGAAGGCCGCGCCAGCGCCAGCCTCTCGCAGCGGCTGGCGATGGTCGCGGGCAGCCGTCCTGGACGATGCGCGACCAGCAGCAGGTGCGTGCCCGGCGGAGGCTCCTCCAGCGTCTTCAGGAGCGCATTCGCGGCCGCGGCATTCATCCGCTCGGCAGGCGCAATCACCGCCACCTTGGCGCCGCGACGATGACTGGTGATGCGGGTCCAGTCGGTCAGTGCGCGAATCGCATCGATCGTGATCCACTCGGTCGGCGTGAGGTTGCCGTCGTCGTCGATCTCGACGGGCTCGACGCGACGCAAGTCCGGATGGCCTCCCGCGGCGGCATAGCGACAACTCGCGCAGGCGCCGCAGGCGCCGCCACCCTCGCGCGGCTGCTCGCAGAGCAGCGCGGCCGCGAAATTGAGCGCCAGCGCCCGCTTGCCGATGCCTTCGGGACCGGCAATCAGGAGCGATTGCGGCCAGCGGTCCCTGCGCGCAAGCGATTCGCGCGCCTGCGCGCTGAGCCAGCCCGGAAGCGTCGGCAGGCCCAAATGGCGCTCTTCCTCGCCGCTCGCCATCACGCGATCGCGTCCAGGACCCGGGTCAGGTCGTCGCGGACCGCTTCGAGGGGGCGCGCCGCGGCGATGATCCGGAAACGCGACGGACACTGCGCGGCGCGCGCAAGATAACCGGCCCGCACGGAATCGAAAAAGGTGTCGCGCTCGCGCTCGAACCGGTCGAGCACGCGTCCATCCCGCTCGCCCTTCGCAAGCCTTTCGCGGGAGACTTCCGGCGGAACGTCGAACAGCAATGTCAGATCGGGTTGCACGTCGCCGTGCACCCAGCTCTCCAGCGCCTCGATGCGTGCCGAATCGACACCGTACCCGCCGCACTGGTAGGCGTAGGTCGCATCGGTAAAACGGTCGCAAAGCACCCAGTCGCCTCGAGCGAGTGCGGGCCGGATCACCTGCTCGACATGCTCCTTGCGGGCGGCGAACAGCAGCAGCGCCTGGGTGTCGTGTGACATCGCTTCGCCAAGCAGCAGGTCGCGAAGCCGTTCGCCAAGCGGTGTCCCGCCGGGCTCGCGGGTGGCCACGACCCGATGCCCGCGGGCGCGCAGCGCGTCGTGCAGCCACGCGGCATGCGTGCTCTTGCCGGCACCGTCGATGCCTTCGAGCGTGATGAAGCGCCCACGCGGTTGGGACATGGTCAAGGTCAGGCTCGGGTGCAAGGGGCCGGCGCGCGCAAGGCTTACGATCCCCCGCGCTTCAGCTGGTATTTTGCCACCGCGCGATTGTGCTCTGCGAGCGAGGTCGAGAATTCACTGCTCCCGTCGCCCCGCGCGACGAAATAGAGGAACTTCGTCAGCGGAGGATTGAGCACGGCATCGATCGATGCCTGCGACGCCATCGCGATCGGCGTCGGTGGCAGTCCGTCGCGCGTGTAGGTGTTGTAGGGCGTATCGGTGTCGAGGTCGCGGCGCCGCAGGTTGCCGTCGAAGGCGTCGCCCATTCCATAGATCACCGTTGGATCGGTCTGCAGGCGCATGCGCAGCCGCAGGCGATTGATGAACACCGACGCGATCGGCGGACGGTCGCTCGCGTGACCGGTCTCCTTCTCCACGATCGAGGCGAGAACCATTGCCTCGTAGGGCGTGGCGAGTGGCGATCCCTCGGCGCGTTTCGCCCAACCCGCGTCCAGGCGCTCGCGCAGCAGCCGATGCGCGCGCCTCAGCATGGCAAGGTCGCTGCTGCCGGCAGCAAAAAAGTAAGTGTCGGGAAAGAACTGGCCCTCCGGACTCGCCGCCTCGATGCCGAGTTTCGCGACGATTTCGGCGTCCGTCAGCTCGACGACTTCCTTGGTGAGATCGCGGTTCGCTCTCAGCAAGGTCTTGAGCTCGGCGAAGGTGGAGCCTTCGACGATGGTCATCGACACCAGGGTGACGTCGCCCTGGGTCAGCTTCGCCAGCAGCGCTGGCAGGGTGATCCCGGATTCGACCTCGTAGCTGCCAGCCTTGATCGCCCGATCGACGCCGCGCCAACGTGCCAGCGCGATCAGCAGCGCCGGGTGGCGCAGCGCGCCATCGGCGGCTAGCCGCCGGGCAACCGCCCCGAGCGGGGCGCCGCCGGGCACTTCGAAAGCGTAGGGCGTTCGCGGGAGCGGGAGCGGCTCGTCGAGATACCACCAGACGGCAGCCGCGGATGCGATGGCCAGCGCCAGGGCGGCGACCAGCACGCGACGAAGGAGACGGGCGAACGCCATCGGCGGAGGAACGGCAACGGCGCGAAGGGAAGCTCTGATCAAGTACACGGGCGCGACGGGGGTTATCCGGGGATGATTACGCGACGCAGGGCTGGCCAATAGCAGGCGCTATTGGCCAGCCCAGCAACAAAGTAAGCGCCCCCTAAGAACCCCCGTCCCGTAGGCTCAGTTGGCAAGTGAGCACGAAATCTGGCCAGTGTCGCCCAGTCTCTTGAACGTGGGGCCTACCACGTCCTGTGAGCCTGGTCTAACCATCATCCAGATTTCGTGCCAACGCGCTCCGCGTACCTGATCAGAACTTCCCTGGTCCGTCGGAAGATGCGTCCCATTATAATGACCCATGCGCGTGTGCCCTCGCCTTTGCCGCGTTCACGCAGGCTTCACGCTGATCGAGATCATGGTCGTCATCGTGATCCTCGGCGTGCTCGCCGCGCTGGTCGTCCCGCGCGTCCTGGAGCGGCCCGAGGAGGCGCGCGCGGTCGCGGCGAAAAGCGACATCGCCGCGATCCTGCAGGCGCTGAAGCTCTATCGCCTCGACAACCAGCGCTACCCGACGGCCGAGCAGGGCCTCGCCGCGTTGATCACGCGACCGCAGCTTCCGCCGGCACCGCCGAACTGGAAACCCAACGGCTATCTCGACAAGCTCCGCAACGATCCCTGGGGGCGGCCGTACCAGTACCTGAATCCGGGTCTCAAGGGCGAGGTCGACGTCTGGAGCTTCGGAGCCGATGGCCAGTCAGGCGGCAACGGGGGCGACGCCGACATCGGCTCATGGGACTTATGATGATTTCGGCCAAAAGTGAAATACGACTTTTGGCCGGGTCGGTACGCGAACGAGCGCTGCACGACTCCCTCTCGTCCGCGAGACCCGCCGCGGGTTTCACGCTGCTCGAGGTGCTGGTCGTCGTTGTCATTCTCGCTCTGGTGGCGGGCGCGGCTGTCGCGATGCTCGACCGCGACGAGCGCGGCACACTCGAACGCGAGGCTCGGCGATTCGCAGGCGCACTCGAGTACGCGGCGCAACGCGCACAGTCGCGACACGAAACGCTTGGGGTCTCGGCCGCTGAAAGCCAGTGGCGATTCTGGGTCCGGACCGCTGATGGGCGTTGGCGTGCGATCTCCGACGACGATTCGCTCGCGCCGCACACGTTGCCGCACCCGCTGTCCGTGCTTCCGTTGCGCTACGCGGGCGCGCCGCTGCCCGGCGACGCGATCGTGCCACTGCGCGCGTCGGGGCGCAACGAGCCCTACGCATTCGTGCTCGCGACCGAGGCTTTCCACGCCGTTGTCGCCGCCGATCTGTTGAACCGCGTCGCGGTGGCTGGACCGACGGCGATCGCCCGATGAAACGCCGTGCGCGCGCCTTCACGCTGATCGAGATCCTGGTTGCGCTGGCGCTGGTCGCGGTGGCACTGACCGCGGGCATGCGCGCACTCGCTCAAGCCGCCGACGGTGCGGGCACGCTGAAGGCCCGCACGCTTGCGTTGTGGATCGCGCAGGACCGTCTCGCAGCGATCCAGATCGCGCCGGCAATGCTGGCCACAGGGGAAGCCCAGGGACGCTCGTTGCAGGCTGGCGTTCCGTTTGCCTGGAAGACCACGGTGAGCGGCACACCCAATCCAGCGTTCCGGCGGATCGACATCGTCGTCGCCGAGACCGCCGCGCCCGACTACGTGCTCGCCCGACTGACGGGTTACGTCGCGCAAGGAGCGGCGCGATGAGCGCAACGCGGCGCCACGCCAGCGGATTCACGCTGATCGAAGTGCTGGTTGCGATCGCGCTGCTCGCCTTCACCGCGGTGCTCGCGTGGCGCGCGACGGCGGCGTTGGTCGATGGGGAAGTGCGCTTGTCCGACGAATCGCGGCGTTGGCGAACGCTCGACCTCGCGTTCGCGAGGCTGGAAGCGGATCTGCGCCAGGCGCAGCCTCGTGCGATCCGCACCGCGGCCGGCAGCGAACCCGCGTGGCTGGCCGCGACCGAGGCCCGAGGTGCCAGCGCCATCGTCATCTCGCGCGCCGGGCCCGAGTTCACCGACGAGCCGGGCGCTGCCGGCCAGCGCATCGGCTACCGCGCTCGCGATTCGGCACTCGAGGTCGTGTACTGGCCGACGCTGGACCGCGCGCGCGACGAGTCGGTCGCGTACCGGCTGGTGGAGGGCGTCGCGGATTTTCGTGTTTTGCACCTGACGTCGAGCGGGCAGTGGATCACCGGCTGGCCGCGCGCCGGCGAATCGGAACTGCCGCAGGCGGTACGTGTCCAGCTCGCCCTCGACAGCGGCGAGGCGATCGAGCGATGGTTCGCGCTGCGTTGACCCGCGACCCACAGCGCGGTGTCGCCCTGATAACGGCGATGCTGATCGCCGCGCTCGCGGCCGCAGTGGTCGCGACGCTGGCCGCCGGGCAGGGTCAATGGATGCGCAGCGTCGAACTGCGGCGCGACCAGGTGCAGGCCCAGGCGGTGGTGCTCGCCGGCCTGGTGTGGGCACGCCAAGTCGTGGACGAAGACGCGCGTGCCGGATCGATCGATCACCTGGGCGAGCCATGGTCGCTGCCGCTGCCGCCAACGCCGCTCGACAACGGCTCGATAGAAGGTGCGATCGTCGATGCGCAGGGCCTGGTCAATATCAACAATCTCGCCGCCGACGGCGCACAGTCGCGCGCGGATCGGCAGCGGCTTACGCGCCTGTTCGCACGCGTCGGACTGCCTCCAGGCGCGATCGACGCGCTCGCGGACTGGATCGACGGCGACGACCTGCCCCGCGAGGGCGGAGGCGAAACAGCCGCCTATGCCGGCGCGACGCCTTCGCGGGTGCCACCGAATCGTCCGTTGTTGCGCAGCGCGGAGGCGATCGGCGCCCAAGGCGTGGAACCGGCGCGCCTTGCGGCGCTCGGACGCTGGGTCACCGCGTTGCCGACCCTCACCCCGCTCAACGTCAACACCGCGTCGCCCGAGGTACTTTCGGCGGCCATGAATGGGCTGGAAGGCGATGTGCTCGCGGCGCTGGTCGCCGATCGTGCGCGCAAGCCCTACGCGAGCGTCGCCGAATTTCGCGGGCGACTGCCGCCCGGCGCCAGCATCGACGATACTTCGACCATCGACGTGAAGAGCGAGTACTTCCTGGTGACGGTGCGGGCGCGGCAGGCCGAAGCCGTCGCGCAAGGCCGCGCGCTGCTGCGCCGGACCAGCGGCGGCGCGCGCGTCGTCTGGCAAACCATCGAGTGACGGGTCCGTCGGGACCTGGATCGTGCCCCCAACGTTCGCCGCATGCGCATTCTCCGTGTCCTGATTGCCGCCCCGCCCGATCCGCGGCGCGCCGACGCGTGGGCATTGTTCTCCTCGGAGGGGCGGGTACTCGAACGCGGGCGCAGCGTACCGTCCGCGTGGCCCGCCGCCGATCGGCGCGAGGCGGTGCTTGCCGCCGACGCCGTGCGTGTGGCCACGCTCGCCCTTCCGCCGCTCGGCCGGTCGCGACTGATCGCCGCGGCGACCTATGCACTGTCCGACCGCCTTGCGACATCGGCCAATGACGCCGCGATCGCGGTCGGCGAGCGACGAGCCGACGGACGCGTGAACGCAGTGGTCGTCGCGCGCGAGATTTCCGAAGCGCTGCGCGTCGCGTCCGTAGCGTTCGCCCGCGTGCTCGCCGAGCCGCAGCTGGCGCCGGATTCGACGTTCTGGCGGTGGTGCGAAGGACCCGACAGCGCGTTCGTCCGCACCAGTGAAGGCAACGCCTTTCCGGTGAGTCGCGGCGACGGCGCCGCGCTGCCCCCCGAACTTGCGATGGCGTTGGCGCAGGCGGCCCGCGACGGGCGTTCTCCGCCAGAAGTGATTGCCGACCGCCAGACCAGCGCCGAACTTCTCGCCGCGTGGCAGCACGCGGGCGGTGTTGCGTTTCGCGCCGGGACCCCGTGGCGCTGGGAGGAAGCCACGCCCGCGGCGTTTGCGCAGGCGCAGGACCTGTTGCTGGCCGGCGCACAACGCACGACAACGCCATCGCCACCTTTCGCGCGAGCCTTCACGCCCGCGCTCGCGATCGCCGCACTCGCGCTTGCGCTGCACGTCGTCGCCACGACCGGCAGCTGGGCGTGGCGACGCATCGAGCTAGCACGCGTCGAACACGCGCTGGTGCCGCTTGCGCAGCAGGCGGGGGCGAACGATGCGAGCTTGGGCGACCCGGCACAGGCGATCGCCAAGCTGCATGCCGACGCATCCCACCGCGCCGGCCTTGCCGCACCGGGCGACGCGATGCCGCTCCTTGCGCGCGCCTCGCCGGCGCTCGCAGTTCTGCCGCACGGCACGCTGAAGACCGCGACGTTTGGCGGCGGCGCATGGACGCTCGACTTCGCACCGCTCGACGATGCACGGTTGCGCAGCCTCGTCAGCCGGCTGAGCGCTGCCGGATTGTCGGTACGGCACGCAACGACGCCCGGCGGCGTGCGCTTCCGCGTTACCTCCGCGCCATGACCGTCGTCGACCGCTTGCGCGAGTCCTGGCTGGAGGCATCGACCCGTGAACGGACGCTGTTCGGGTTCGGTGCGCTAGTGGCGATCGGTGCGTTGGGATACGCGTTTGCATGGCAGCCGCTAACCCGCGAGCTCGACTCCAGCGAGGCGTCGGTGCGAGCAGCGCAGGCCCGCAGCGCGTGGGCGCAGCAGACCGTGGACGAAATCGCGGGGCTCAAGCGTTCCGCATCGACGCTTCCCACCGCCGATGCGCGGGCAGCCGTCCAGCGCGTGGTGGGTGCCCGTGGGTTGCACGGTGCGATGGCGGCGCTCGAAACGCAGGACGGTCGCGTCCGCGTTACCTTTGCGGCAATCGAGTTCGACGCGCTGACCACGCTGCTTGATGCGCTCGGGCGCGAGGAGCAGCTGTTCGTCGTCGAGGCACTCCTGGCTGCGCGCGTCGAGCCGGGGGTTGTGCGCGCCGACCTAGCACTCGCCCGCCCCACCGCCCGATGAGGAGACTCGTCGCGGGACTGGCCGGTATCGTGCTGTTCGCGCTGGCGGTCGCGGCGTTCGTACCCGCGTCGATGGTCGATGCCAGGCTCGCGGCGCGAACCGGCGCCGCATTGCGCGTCGCGCAAGCGCAAGGAACGGTGTGGAACGGTCGCGGCGTGCTGACCGCCAGCGACGGAAGCTGGCGCATGCCGCTGGCTTGGCGGATTGCTCCGCTGTCCCTCGCTCGCGGCGTCATCGATGTGACGATCGCTCCGGTGGATCCAGCCGCCGACGCGCCGCGCGGCCGGGTACAGCTGGAACGCGACCGCCTGCGCGCCGAAGAGGTCGTGTTCACGCTCCCCGTGCGCGCGCTGGCCGCATTGACGCGCGGTCACGCCGCGCTCGCGGGCGGTGACGTCGAGGTTCGCGCGGACGCGCTGGCCCTCGCGCTCGAGAACGGAACCGGCGGCGTAGTTGCGCAATGGGACAACGCGCGCTTACACCTCCCTGGACAAGCCGTGGTCGATCTGGGCACGGTGTCCGCGCGATTGGGCGTACGCGGCAACGAACTGCGGGGCCCGATCGCCAGCCGCGGCGGCCAGGTCAGTGTGTCGGGTGAACTGGTGCTGGGCATGAGCGCGAACCGAGTGGACCTCGAGCTTGCACCCGAGCCTTCCGCCTCGCCCGCAGTCCGCGCCATGCTGGCAGCCCTCGGTCCGAGTAATGCGCGCGGGGCGGTAAAGCTTCGCGTCGATCGCGGCGCCCGCTGATGGCGCGGCGCAAGCGCCAGCCGCCCGCTCGCCGCAGCGACCCGCGGCCGCCGTCGACCGCCGTAACTGAACCCGCCGACGGCGCAGCGCGCGTCGTCGCCGTCGATGCGGCGCGCGGCATCGCGATCGCTGCGATGATCGCGTACCACTTCGCGTTCGATCTGCAACATTTTGGCGTCATCAACGCTGATTTCGAGAACGGTCGCTTCTGGCTCGGCGCGCGCGCCGCGATCGTGACCTCGTTCCTGCTGCTCGCTGGAATCAGCTTGGTGCTTGCCTGGCGGGCGGGTGTGGAATGGCCGCGCTTTGCGCGCCGAGTCGCCCTCATCGCGCTGTGCGCCCTCGCCGCGAGCGTCGGCAGTTATCTGGTCTATCCGCAGACCTACATCTATTTCGGCATCCTGCATTGCATCGCGTTCTCGCTGCTGCTCGCGCGTCCGCTCGCGCGCTGGCCGCTCGCGGCAACTGCGCTCGGCGTGGCCGTCGTGATCGCGGGGCTGACGCTCACCCACCCCGCCTTCGATGCCCGGCAGCTCTCCTGGCTGGGCTTCACGACGCGTAAGCCGCCGACCCAGGACTTCGTGCCGATGTTCCCTTGGTTGGGCGTCGTGCTGCTCGGGATCGGCCTCGGCCACGCGCTGGCGCGGCCAGCCTTCGCGCCGATCGGGTCGCTCGCGCGGGCGCCGGCGGCGCTGTTGTGGGCAGGACGCCACAGCCTCGCCGTCTACATGATCCACCAGCCGCTGATGCTCGGGCTGATCGGGCTGGCGCTGCGCCTCGGGCCAGGATGAATCTGTATAATTCGGCACTTGCAGGCGCGTAGCTCAGCTGGTTAGAGCACCACCTTGACATGGTGGGGGTCGTTGGTTCGAGTCCAATCGCGCCTACCAGACACTCCACCGCGACCCGCGATCGGGCAGCGGCAAATCGGCCCCTTGGGCCAGGCGGCAACGAAAGGGATCAGGTTATGACACCGCGAACGCGTGCTGTTCCGAGGTAACCGGTCGACGAGATCGCGCGTTCCGTTGCAGGCGACAAGCCTGACGTGACAACGAAAAAGTGCGGCTCGCCCGCACTTTTTTTTGGGAATACGCCATGCCTGACATTCGATTGCCCGACGGCGCAGTGCGCCGGTTCGAATCGCCCGTCACCGTCGCGGAGCTCGCGGCGTCCATCGGACCGGGCCTCGCCCGTGCCGCGCTGGCCGGCAAGGTCGACGGCTCGCTCGTGGACACGTCGTTTCGCATCGATCGCGATGCGGACGTCGCCATCGTCACCGACAAGGATCCCGAAGGCCTCGCGATCCTCCGTCATTCGACCGCGCACCTGCTCGCCTACGCCGTCAAGCAGCTGTTCCCCGACGCCCAGGTCACGATCGGGCCGGTGATCGAGGACGGCTTCTACTACGACTTCAGCTACAAGCGCCCGTTCACGCCGGACGACCTCGTCGCGATCGAGAAGCGCATGGGCGAACTCGCAAGGAAGGACGAGCCGGTCGAGCGCAAGCTGATGTCCCGCGACGACGCTGTCAGGTACTTCGAGGCCCAGGGCGAGCATTACAAGGCCGAGATCATCGCGGCGATCCCGGCCGGGCAGGACATCTCGCTGTACAGCGAGGGAGACTTTACCGACCTCTGCCGCGGTCCCCACGTACCTTCGACCGGAAAGCTCAAGGTGTTCAAGCTGACCAAGCTAGCCGGCGCGTACTGGCGCGGCGACTCGCGCAACGAAATGCTCCAGCGCATCTACGGCACGGCGTGGGCGAACACGGAAGACCTCGACTTGTACCTGCACCGCATCGAGGAGGCGGAGAAGCGCGATCACCGTCGCCTCGGACGCGCGCTCGACCTGTTCCACCTGCAAGACGAGGCGCCGGGCATGGTGTTCTGGCACCCCAAGGGCTGGACGATCTGGCAGGAAGTCGAGCAGTACCTGCGCGGCATCTACCGGGACCATGGCTATCTCGAGATCCGCACGCCGATGATGCTCGACCGCTCGCTGTGGGAGAAGTCGGGCCACTGGCAGAACTACAAGGACAACATGTTCACCACGGAGTCGGAGAAGCACGACTTCGCGATCAAGCCGATGAACTGCCCGGGGCACGTGCAGGTCTTCAATTCGGACCTCAGGAGCTACCGCGAGCTGCCGCTGCGCTACGGCGAGTTCGGCAACTGCCATCGCAACGAGCCCTCCGGCGCACTGCACGGGATCATGCGCGTGCGCGCGTTCGTGCAGGACGACGGCCACATCTTCTGCACCGAGGCGCAGATCCACGGCGAATGCGTAGCGTTCCACAAGCTCGCGCTCGATGTCTATCGCGACTTCGGCTTCGAAGACGTCGTGGTGAAGCTCGCTTTGCGCCCGACGCCACGGATCGGCAGCGACGAGCAATGGGATCGCGCGGAGGACGCGTTGCGCGACGCGCTCCGCGCGAGCGGCGCGCAGTGGCAGGAGCTGCCCGGCGAAGGCGCGTTCTACGGTCCGAAGATCGAGTACCACCTCATGGACTCGATCGGGCGCCCGTGGCAGCTCGGCACGATGCAGGTCGACTTCCAGTTGCCGGGCCGGCTGGGCGCGCAATTCGTCGACGAGGACAACAGCCGCAAGGTGCCGGTGATGCTGCATCGGGCCATCGTCGGCTCGCTGGAACGCTTCATCGGGATTCTGATCGAGCACCACGCGGGCGCGCTGCCTCTGTGGCTTGCTCCGGTGCAGGCGGTGGTGCTGAACATCACCGACCGCCAGGCCGACTATGCGAGGGGCGTCGAGGCCACGCTGAGGAGCGCGGGCCTCAGGGTCAGCTCCGATTTGCGGAACGAGAAAATTACCTATAAAATTCGCCAACATAGCCTGCAAAAGCTGCCTTACCAGCTGATCGTCGGCGACAAGGAGCAGCAGGCGAACACGGTGGCCGTGCGTACCCGCGGCGGCGAGGACCTGGGGGCGATGAGCCTTCCGGACTTGCTGGCGCGCCTCCGAGAGGAGGCGACGGCGCGTCGTTAGCCTTTGATTCCACAAGGAATCGAAGCGACGCGTCCTCCGGGGCATGGCCGTTTTTTGTCGTCCATAGGAGTCCGACACATAGCTCTCGACAAGCAGCAACAGCGGCTCAACGGCGAGATCAACACGCCGGAAGTGCGTCTGGTAGGTGTGGAAGGCGAGCAGCTCGGCATCGTTCCGATCGCGGAGGCGATGGCGAAGGCCGAGGCGGCGGAACTCGATCTGGTCGAGATCGCGCCGATGGCCGTTCCCCCGGTTTGCCGGATCATGGATTACGGCAAGTTCAAGTACCGGGAGTCGAAGCGCCAGCACGAGGCCAAGCTCAAGTTGAAACAGATCAAGGTCAAGGAAGTCAAATTCCGGCCTGGCACCGACGAGGGCGACTACAAGATCAAACTCAGGAACCTGATCCAGTTCCTAGGCGAAGGCGACAAGGCGAAGATCACCTTGCGCTTTCGAGGACGCGAGATGGCGCACCAGGAATTTGGGGTGCGATTGCTCGAGCGAATCAGGACCGACCTCGAGCCGCACGCGGTCGTCGAGTCGTTCCCGCGGATGGAGGGCCGGCAAATGGTGATGCTGCTGGCCCCGAAGAAGGTGCAGGTGCAAAAGGCGCCTGCGCAGAAGCATCACCCTGACAAGCCTGAGGCTGGTAAGGCGTCCAGCGACGCCGCCAAAGCCTCTCCCGCCCCGGAAACCAAACCGCGGGCGCAGGAGAGCACCACCGTGGGCAGCAAATAAGGAACGGCGCCATGCCGAAGATGAAAACCAAGTCGGGCGCAAAAAAGCGCCTGCGAGTGCGAGGAAGCGGCAGCGTGAAGCGCGGCCAGGCGTTCAAGCGCCACATCCTCACCAAGCGATCCACCAAGAACAAGCGCCAGCTTCGCGGCCCGACCGGCATCCATGCCTCCAACATGGACTCGGTCAGGGCGATGCTGCCCTACGCGTAAGGGAGGGCGACCATGCCCCGAGTCAAACGTGGCGTAACCGCCCGCGCGCGTCACAAGAAGATCCTGGTCCAGGCCAAGGGCTACCGCGGCCGCCGAGGCAACGTCTACCGCATCGCCAAGGAAGCGGTGATGAAGGCGGGCCAGTACCAGTACCGCGACCGCCGCAACAAGAAGCGCGAGTTCCGCGCACTGTGGATTGCGCGCATCAATGCCGCCGTGCGCGAGCTCGGCATGACCTACAGCGGATTCATCGACGGCCTGAACAAGGCGTCGATCGGCATCGACCGCAAGGTGCTGGCCGATCTCGCGGTGCACGACAAGGCTGCTTTCGCGAAAGTCGCCGAGCAGGCCAAGGCCTCCCT
>JBKKAZ010000193.1:0-7174 GCA_046714435.1 Casimicrobiaceae bacterium | reverse complement strand
CTCGAGCCGAAGCGCGCGCTGCAGCTTCACGTCGCGCTCCTGGTCGCAAGCCTCGCCGTTCTGCCCATCGTTCCCGCCGAGCACTGGAAGCCGGCGGGCGACGAGAATCCCTCCTGGCTGATCCTCGGCATGCTGTTCGCGAGCATCGGACTGCCCTACTTCCTGCTGTCGACAACGAGTCCGCTGGTACAGGCCTGGTTCGCGCGGCGCTTCCCGGGGGTGAGCCCCTACCGGCTGTTCGCGCTGTCGAACCTCGCGTCGATGCTGGCACTGGTCGGCTATCCGTTCCTGCTCGAGCCGTGGATCGCGACGCGCGCACAGGCGCTGGGCTGGTCGGCAGGCTACGCGGCCTTCGTGGTGATCTGCGCCTTCACGGGATGGCGAAGCCTCGCGAATGCCGCCGCGGCCGCCGGCGGATTGCCCCGAGGCGAAGCGCACTCCGGCGACACCGCGCACGATGCCCCGCCGCCGCTCGCGCGACAGTTGCTGTGGTGCACGCTGGCCGCCACCGCGTCGATCCTGCTGCTCGCGGTCTCCAACCACATCACCCAGAACGTCGCATCGGTCCCGCTGCTGTGGATCGTACCGCTTGCGCTCTACCTCATCACCTTCATCCTCGCGTTCGACAGCACCGGCTGGTACCCGCGCGACATCGTGTTGTCGATGACCGCGGCCGCTCTGGGTGTGATGGCCTGGACGCTCGCGGACCCCGACCTGACCCACGAACTGGCGATCCAGATCGGCGTGTTCTGCGTCGGCCTGTTCCTGGCCTGCCTGTTCTGCCACGGCGAGCTGGTGCGCGCCAAGCCCGCGCCACGCCACCTGACGCGTTTCTACCTGATGATTTCGCTGGGGGGTGCCACAGGCTCCGTGCTGGTCGGCATCGTCGCACCGCTTGTGCTACCCGCGTATTTCGAGCTTGCCGCGGGGCTCGCGCTGTGTGCACTGCTGCTGCTCTGGCAGGTGCGGCGCGACTACCCGGTGTTCGGCGTGCTCGGGCTCGCCTCGCTGTTCACGACGATCGGCTGCGCGATCTGGGCGGTGAGCGAGTTCTACACCAATGCGATCAGCGCCTCGCGGAACTTCTACGGCGTACTGCGGGTGCAGGAAATCGGTGCCGACGGCCCGGGCCATCGCCGCAGTCTCATCCACGGCACCATCCTGCACGGCAACCAGTACGTCGATCGCGCGCTCGCGACGCAGGCGACGACCTATTACACCAGCACCTCCGGCATCGGGCGCCTGCTCGACGTGTTGCACCCGCGCAGCGATCCACTGCGCGTCGGCGTGATCGGGCTCGGCACCGGTTCGCTGGCGGTGTACGGCACGCCCGGTGACGTCTACAAGTTCTACGAGATCAATCCGGAAGTGATCGCGGTCGCGAAGCGGGACTTCAGCTACCTCCACGACAGCGCCGCCACGATCGAGACGGCGCTGGGCGATGCGCGGCTGGTGCTCGAGCGCGAAGCGCCGCAGCGATTCGACGTGCTCGTGATCGACGCTTTCTCCTCCGACTCGATTCCGGTGCACCTCATCACCTACGAGGCGCTGGCGATCTACCGCCGCCACGTCAAGCCCGAGGGGGTCATCGCGTTCCACGTGACCAATCGATTCCTCAACCTGGTCCCGGTGGTCGACGCGCTGGCCAAGGCCCACGGCCTTGGAGCGAGCTGGATCGCCGACAATGGCGAGGGCTCCGTCGCGAGCCGCAGCGACTGGGTGCTGCTGACCGCCAATCAGGCGATCCTCGACAACCCGCGCGTTGGCGAAGCGGCATCGCCGGTGGACTCGCGACCGCAGTGGCGGATGTGGACCGACGACTTCAACAACGTCGTGCAGGTATTGAAGTGACCATCGGCCCTTGGGACGATCGTCATCCGACGCAACAAGCCCGATCGCGTCGCGCGATCGGCACGCGACTGCGTCGTCCCCGCGAAGGCGGGGATCCGGCGTCTCTCTGCGTCACACAAAAGTCACTGGGTTCCCGCCTGCGCGGGAACGACAAGAACTTGGTAATCCCGCGAAGGCGGGATCGCCTCAACTCGCCTTTCGCGCCGGCGGCTGCCAAGCGACCGCTGCCGCGCCCGGGACGCGCAGCACGCGGATCATGCGGATTGCGGGCTCGATGCCGCGGTAGTAGCCGGGAATGCGCAGGGTCTCGACGAATCCTTGAGCGCGGTAGAGCCCGATCGCCGCGGCGTTGCGTGCACGCAGCTCGACGTGCACCGAGGCGATCCCCGCCGCGGCGGCGGATTCGACCAGCCAAGTGAGCATCCGGCGCCCGACGCCGCGACGCCGTTCCCGGGGCCGAACCGCGAGCAGCACCAGATGCGCGCGCTCGTCGCCGAAGGTCATGATCGCGAATCCGAGCAGGTGGCCGTGAACGCGCGCGACCAGCGCCACCGTTTCCGGGTCGACGATCAGGCGAGTCACCTCGGCGTGGCGATAGCCCCAGCCGAGGCCCTCCTCGATGAGGTCGCGCGACATCAGAGCGATCGCCGGCGCATCGCCCGGGTGAGCGAACTCCAGGACCAGACGCGGCGTGCTCATCGGCGTAATTCTGCCACGCACCGGCACGAGGCCGCACGCGCGCCGCCGATGCCCTGCGAAGTAACTTGCCAGGCGGACGGCAAAGCGGGCACAGTGGCAGCGGCAAGGATGCGACTGTGATTCCCCGCTGCCAACTGGCGGCTTGGGGCACATCGGCGGCAGCGTCGCCGGCCCTTCGCCGATCGCAAACGCAATCAAGTGAAATCTCGCTCCGACACGGCCGATCCCGGAAGCTATCGCGCGCTGGTCCGACCGCCCGGCGCGCGACACATCGAGGCGCTCGACCAGCGGGCGCTGCCGCACGCAGTGTTGCGCGCCAGAATCGCCGATGCCGAGGCCGCGGCGCTCGCGATCCGACGGATGTGGGTGCGAGGTGCGCCGCTGATCGGCGCGGTCGGCGCCTACGGCCTCGCGATGGGACTCGATCGCGATCCCTCCGATGCCAGCCTCGCCGTGACTCACGCCGCGCTCGACGCGACCCGTCCGACGGCGGTAAACCTGCGCTGGGCGCTCGACCGCGTGCGCGCCGTCGTGAGCGAACTTGCGCCCGCCGAGCGCGCCGATGCCGCCTGGCGCGAAGCCGACGCGATCGCTGCGGAGGACGCGGCGATCAACCGGTCGATCGGTGAGCACGGACTCGAACTGTTGCGCACGATTGCCGCGCAACAGGCAGGTCCGCTGCAGGTGATGACGCATTGCAACGCCGGCGCGCTGGCGACCTGCGCCTGGGGAACGGCGACCGCACCGATCTTCATGGCGCACACCGCCGGACTTCCGGTTCACGTCTGGGTATCGGAGACCCGGCCGCGGCTGCAGGGCGCGAACCTGACCGCCTGGGAAATGGCGCAGCGCGGCATCCCCTATACGCTTTGCGCGGACGCCGCCTGCGCGGCGCTCATGCGCCGGGGCGACGTCAACATCGTGCTGGTGGGTTCGGACCGTGTCGCCCGGAACGGCGACGTCTGCAACAAGATCGGCACCTACGACAAGGCGCTCGCCGCGCACGACAACAAGGTTGCGTTCTACGTTGCGCTCCCTTCGCCGACGATCGACTGGAACAGCGCCTCCGGCGACACGATTCCGATCGAGTCCCGTGATGCCGACGAACTGCTGGGTGTCACCGGTCGCGATGCCTTCGGCCAGACCCAGCGGGTCAGCATCGCACCGCACGGAGCGCGTGCCGTGAATCTCGCGTTCGACGTCACGCCCGCGCGGCTGGTCACGGGCCTGATCACCGAGCGCGGCGTGACTCCGCCCGACCGGCTCGCCGAACTGTTCCCGGAGCGGGCGTCTTTGCCGTGAGCGATCCCTCCGGAAAATTGCTGCGCGAGGCGATCGTCGCCACCGCGCTGGCGATGAACGCCGCGGGCATCAATCGCGGCAAGTCAGGCAACGTCAGCGCGCGACTCTCTGGTGCTACGTTCGACGGCTTCCTGGTCACGCCGAGCGGGCTTCCCTACGAGCGCACGACGCCCGACGACATCGTCGCGATGACTATGGACGGCGAAGCCCGTGGAGCGCGCGCGCCGTCGTCGGAATGGCGCTTCCACCGCGACATTTATGGCGCACGTCCCGAAACAGGCGCGATCGTCCACACCCACGCGCCGTTCGCGACGACGCTGGCGTGCCTGGGGCGCGCCATCCCGCCGTTTCACTACATGATCGCGGTCGCGGGTGGGCGCGACATCCGCTGCGCGCCGTACGCGACGTTCGGCACGCAGGCCCTTTCCGACCACGCGGTGGCGGCCCTGTCCGGCCGCAAGGCCTGCCTGCTCGCGCATCACGGCATGATCGCGGTGGGAACGACGCTGACGTCAGCGCTCGCGCTCGCTGTCGAGGTCGAAACACTGGCGGAAATGTACTGGCGTGCGCTGCAGATCGGGGAGCCGGCGCTGCTCTCCGACGCCGAAATGGCGGTCGTGATCGAGAAGTTCGCGCACTACGGTCAGCCCGACTGACGGTCACGCGGCGGCCGCAACCCGCGCGCGCTGCGACGCGGCCGATTGCCCCCTCGCGGGGGTCGCGGGTGGCCGAGCGTGCCAAATCAACTGGATGCGCGGCCGCGGGGTATGTCAGTAAGCGCTTGCTGTTGTCCGATGACCCGCGTCACAATGTTGTCTACTTCGCCGCCGGTCAGTCGCGGGCACTTTACAGGTGTTCCGCTCATGCCAAAAGCATATGCATTCGGCATACTTCGCGGCCAGGCACCCCTTTGCCTGCGCACCCGGTGCCACGACCTATGTCCCGTTTTCCTCTCATCGCCGCCGCGCTCGCCGCCGCGCTCTTCTGCGTCGTGCCCGCGACAGGCTTCGCGCACCACGCCCCCAATCACCACGTCGCGGCCCCCGAAGCGCCCGCGATCGACGCGCCGGCCGAAGTCATCGGCGGACAGCTCGAATCCCTTCCGGTGCGCGATTCGCGTACCGGCGCATCAGTGCGCTACTTCTCGCTGCGCCAGGCGGACGGAACCCGCGTCGCGCTCAAGTGGCTCGGCGGCGATGCAGCGATGCCCGGCGCCGAACTTCGCGTCGAGGGCAAGCGCAACGGCGACACCTTCTTCGTTGATCGTGCCGCGACACTGCGCGCGCCTGACGCCGGCTTCTCCGAGGCGCCCCCGACCGATGCGAAGCGCTATACCGGCACGCTCGAGTTCCTGCACGCCGACGACTTCGATCGCGGCCGGGGCGACGTCGTCCATACGCTGAAGGACCAGGCCGGCGCGCACGTCACCGTCCGCTTTCCGGTCGCGCCGGAAATCCTCGAGCGCGGCATGTCGCTCGCCGTCGACGCGATACCGCTGGGCGACGGCGTCAGCGTAGAGGCGCGCGCCATCGAGATCCTGCCCGACCCGCCCACAGCCAAGGAAGCCGATTCCGGCATCCAGATCTCCGGCACGACGCAGGTCCTGGTGATCCTGATCAAGTACGCCGACACCGTGACAGCGCCCTACACGCAGGCGCAGGTCCAGGGGACCGTGTTCTCCAACACGTCGAGCGTCGCCAACTACTACAAGGAATCGAGCTACAGCAAGCACCAGCTCGCCGGCGTGGTGACGCCCTGGCTCACCGCGAGCTTCGCCAAGCCGACGACCTGCGACTACAGCCGCGTCTCGCAGGAAGCGATGTCGCTCGCGCAAGCCGCGGGCTATAACACAGCGAGCTTCCAGAAGTACGTGTACGTGTTCCCCTCGCTGCCCGGCTGCGGCTGGGCGGGCTTGGGCGGAGGCTCGCAGGCGTGGATCAACCAGGCGGCGTCGGTGCTGGTCATCGGTCACGAGCTCGGCCACACGTTCGGCCTGGGCCACGCGGGCAGCCTCGATTGCGGCACCGCGGTGATCGGCAGCCCCTGCACACGCAGCGAATACGGCGATCCCTACGAGATCATGGGCAACGCACGCGCCGCGCACTTCAGCGCCGTCCACAAAGGCACGCTGGGTTATTTCGGCGCGACCGAAGTGAAGACCCACGCCGGCGGCTCCGCGACCTATACCATCGCCGCGCTGGAGACGCCCGGCGGCGCGACCTTCGCGGTAAAGGTTCCGGCGAGCGCACGCCGTACCTACTGGCTGGAATGGCGCCAACCGATCGGGTTCGATGCGAGCGTCGCAATCGGTTCCACCAACGGCACGCGCGTGCACCTCGGCTATCCGAACGACTACGGATGCGACAGCTGCATCCTCGACATGACACCCGCGACCACGGCTTTCACCGACGGCGCGCTGCCGGTCGGCCAGTCCTATTTCGACGCGCAATCCAACGCCACGATTTCGGTGCTCGCGCAATCGGCCACGGCGCTCACCGTCCAGGTCACGACGCCGATACGGCCCACGTTCACCGACGTGCCGCTGTCGCACATCGCCTACAGCGCCATCGAGGCGCTGTCGTGGAACAGCATCACCCAGGGCTGCGCCGCCAATCCGCTACGTTTCTGCCCGGACAGCATCGTCACGCGTGCCGAAATGGCGGTGTTCATCGAGCGCGCGAAACGCGGTACCGGTTTCACCTTCACTGCGACCGGCACCCGCTTCGCCGACGTACCGGTCACGCAGTGGGCGGCGCCCTGGATTGAGCAGTTCTACATCGATGGCATCACCAACGGCTGTGCGTCTGCGCCGCTGCGCTTCTGTCCTGACAGTTACGTCACCCGCGCGGAAATGGCGCCGTTCCTGCTGAAGGGCCGCTGGGGCAGCAGCTTCAACCCCGGCACGGCGACGGGAACCGTGTTCGCCGACGTGCCGCGCACGCACTGGGCAGCCGCATGGATCGAGCGGCTCTACCAGTACTCCATCACACTCGGGTGCACGGCGAACCCGCGCAATTTCTGTCCCGACGCGAACGTGACGCGCGCGCAGATGGCCTTGTTTGTGCAGCGGGCGTTCAATCTCGCGAGCCCGCCGGTCTGATCGCAGGGGCTTGCACGAGGCCGCCGCAAGCCGGCGCTACCGGCGAGCGACGACCCGCGCCGGCGGCGCAATTCGATCAGCGCCGACCTTTCGGCTGTCTGGGCGTGTCATCCCCGCGTTCCGGTGACGCCGGAGCAGCGTCGAGGGGTACAATGCCGGCCTGAACCCCTGTCTGCCGGAGATTTCCTTGCACTTGAAACGATTTCTCGCCGTGGGCGCGTT
>JBKKAZ010000192.1:0-3477 GCA_046714435.1 Casimicrobiaceae bacterium | reverse complement strand
CCGCGCACGGTAACGCCCGCACTTTTCATGGCTCCGAAGGAGCATCATTTTTCATTCTTCATTTTCCGTAGTCCATGTACAAACTCTACATCGCCAACAAGAACTACTCGTCCTGGTCGCTGCGCGGCTGGCTTTGCGCGAAGCTTTCCGGTGCGCCGTTCGAGGCGATCAGCGTGCCACTCGCCGGCGTCGGCTCCAATCCGGCGTTCAAGTCGTTTTCGCCGACGGGGCTGGTGCCGTGTCTGTACGACGGCGACGTCGTGGTCTGGGAGTCGCTCGCGATCGCCGAGTACTTGGCGGAGCGCCACCCGGGCATGTGGCCCGCCGACGCGAAGGATCGCGCGCTGGCGCGGTCGATGTGCGCGGAGATGCACGCGGGATTTCGCGACCTTCGCAACGACATGACGATGTGCATACGCGAACGGGTCGACGTGCGGCCCTGGTCGGCGGCGCTCGCGGTGGACATTGCTCGCGTGCAGGCGCTGTGGACCGAGGCGCGCGAACGATTCGGTGCTGGTGGAGAGCAGCTGTTCGGGGAGTTTTCGATCGCGGACGCCTTCTTCGCTCCGGTTGCGTTTCGCTTTCAGACCTACGGTGTGCCGGGGGAGGGTTCCGCTGCCGAGTACATCAAGCAACTGCTCGCGCATCCGTGGCTTCGCGAATGGGAGGCGGCGGCGCTCGCGGAAACCGCGGTGGTCGACGCCGACGAGCCCCGGCTCATCTATCGCGAGAAGTTGAAGGCACAGGGGCGCTCCTGACGCCGTCGCGCGCCGGGAGAATTCATCGATGACCGACGCCACGCTGACTCGCTGGCAGGAGCAGATTCGCGTGTCGGCGCAGCGCAGGGTCGGGCTTCGGATCCGTGGCGGCGGCAGCAAGGAGTTCTACGGCGAGGCGCCGCGCGGCGAGCTCTTCGACACCCGCGATTACGCCGGCATCGTCGACTACGAACCGACCGAGCTGGTGATCACCGCGCGCGCCGGCACGCCGCTCGCCGATATCGAACAGACGATGGCGGACGCCGGCCAGATGCTGGCGTTCGAGCCACCGCATTTTGCGCCCGGTGCGACACTCGGCGGCGCAGTCGCCGCGGGCCTGGCGGGGCCGCGCCGGCCGTACGCCGGCGCGGTGCGTGATCTGGTTCTGGGCGTCAGGATGATAGACGGACGCGGCGACGATCTCGCGTTCGGCGGGCGGGTGATGAAGAACGTCGCGGGTTTCGACGTTTCGCGGTTGATGACCGGTTCGCTCGGCACGCTCGGCGTGATCGCGGAGGTCTCGCTCAAGTGCCTGCCCAGGCCGGCGAGCGAAACGACGCGTGCTTTCGAGTTGTCGGCCGACGAAGCCATTCGGCGTGTCAACGAATGGGGTGCGCAACCCGTACCGCTTTCGGCGACCTGCTTCGCGCGCGGCCGCCTGTGGATCCGGTTCTCCGGCGCCGTGCCTGCGGTCGCGGCAGCGGCCTCGAAACTCGGCGGCGATGCGGTCGCCGACGACAGCGCGTTTTGGCGCAGCGTGCGCGATCATGCGCATCCCCATTTTGCGGCGGCGCGCCAGCGCTCAGCGGCGCTGTGGCGGCTGTCGGTGAAGTCGACGGCGCCCTTCGCCGACCTCGGCGGTGAACAGCTGATCGAATGGGGCGGCGCGTTGCGCTGGCTCGAAGCCGGACCCCGCAGCGAACCGTCGAGACTTCGCGCCTGGGCCAAAGAGTTCGGCGGCCACGCGACGCTGTTTCGCGGCACCGACAAGTCCGCCGGCGTGTTCCATCCGCTCGACCCGACAACGCTTGCGATCCACCAGCGGCTGAAGGCCCAGTTCGATCCCTGCGGCATCCTGAATCCGGGACGCATGTACGCGGCGCTCTGATGCAAACCAAACTCGCTCCGTTCGTCAAGGCCACGCCTGAAGGCCAGGAGGCGGAGGGGATTATCGGCAATTGCGTGCATTGCGGTTTCTGCAACGCGACCTGCCCGACCTATCTGCTGCTGGGGGACGAACTCGACGGACCGCGCGGCCGCATCTACCTCATCAAGGAAGTGCTGGAGGGTCGCGCGGCCACGCCCACGACGCAGCTGCATCTCGACCGCTGCCTCACCTGCCGCGCTTGCGAGACCACCTGCCCTTCGGGCGTGGAGTACGGACGGCTGGTCGACATCGGCCGCGCCCTTGTCGAGCGACAGGTGCCACGCAGCGCGACCGAGCGCGCAACGCGTTACGCACTGTCCAGCGGATTGCGCAGCAAGGCACTGTTCGGCACCGCGCTTGTGCTCGGCCGGCTCGCCAAGCGCATGCTGCCGCGCGCACTGGCGCGGCGAGTGCCGAGTGCGGCGCCCGCCGGCGCGTGGCCCGCCAATCGGCACCCGCGGCGCATGCTGATCCTGCGAGGCTGCGTGCAGCCCGCGCTCGCGCCGGCCACCGATGCAGCGATGGCCCGCGTTCTCGACCGCATCGGTGTCGCCGCCGAATCCGTCGAGGGCGGAGGCTGCTGTGGCGCGCTGCCGTTTCACTTGAATCAGCACGACGAGGCACGCGGGCTCGCGCGACGCAACATCGACGCATGGTGGCCGCGGATCGAGGCCGGGGCCGAAGCCATCGTCGTCACCGCGAGCGGCTGCGGCGTGATGGTCAGGGATTACGGCCACCTGCTGGCTGACGATGCCAGCTACGCCACCAAGGCCGCGCGCATGGCCCTGATCGCCAAGGATCCGGTCGAGGTCATCAGCGACGAGTGGAAGCGCATCGCACCCCGAGTCGCAATGGATCGCGGCAGCTTGAAGGTCGCCTTTCACGCTCCGTGCACGTTGCAGCACGGCATGAAACTCAAAGGAGCCGTCGAAGAGCTGCTTCGCGCGATCGGCCACGAGGTCGTGCCGGTGGCGGATGCGCACCTGTGCTGCGGATCGGCGGGGACCTACTCGATCCTGCAGCCCGAACTCGCGGATCGGTTGCGCCGGCAGAAACTGGTCGCGCTTCAGGCGGAGCGTCCGGCGGTGATCGCCACCGCCAACATCGGCTGCCAGACCCACCTGGCCAGTGGCACCAGCCGTCCGGTACGCCACTGGATCGAATTGCTCGACGAGAAGATGCTGGGTGGCATCGGTGCGGGCGAGCGATGAGCCCGGTTGCAGGTGAGCGCGACCTGCGCGAGCGCCGCGGCAGCTTTCGCGCCTTCCTCGCCATCCCGACGCGCTGGATGGACAACGACAGCTACGGCCACGTCAACAACATCGTCTATTACTCGTACTTCGATACTGCGGTCAACGAGCATCTGATCCGCGCCGGCGGACTCGACATCGAAGCCGATCCGGTGGTCGGGTACGTGGTGGAATCGTCGTGCCGCTTTCGCGCGACGCTGAGCTTTCCGGAAGTCGTCGACGCGGGCTTGCGCGTGGTGAAGCTCGGCGAGTCGTCGGTCGTCTATGAGATCGCGTTGTTCAGGCAAGGCGAGGACGCCGCGGTCGCCAACGGCCGCTTCGT
>JBKKAZ010000191.1:0-3666 GCA_046714435.1 Casimicrobiaceae bacterium | reverse complement strand
ACCGGCCGGAAGTACTCGATCCGGTCGATCGACTTCACCTTGAGCTCGCGGACTTCGGCGCCCTGCAGCACGCGCAGCGGAATCACGTCGCCGGCGCGAGTGCGGTTCCAGAGCTTGCGATAGAAATCCGGCTGCGAGCTGACGGCGTCCGCGCCGACACCGAGGATGATGTCGCCCTTTTTCATGCCGGCGATTTCGGCCGGACCGTCCGGTGAGACGCGCGTGACGATCAGCCGGCCTTGAAGCTCGTCGGCGGCGAGTCCGAGCCAGGGGCGCGGTGCCTCCTTGCGCCGGCCGGTCCTCACCATGTCGTCCAGGATCGGTTTGAGCGCATCGATCGGCACGAACATGTTGCCGGGCAGCCTGGGATCCTCCGCGGTCGCCTCGCGCACCACCAGCGAGCCGACTCCGACGATCGTGCCGTTGCGGTCGACCAACGCGGCCCCGCTCCAGCCGGTGGTCGGCGGACTGGTGAAAATCGCCTCGTCGAGCATGTACTCCCAGTTCCCGGAGAACGGCCGCCGCGATACGACGTACGCGAGCGCGGTGTCGGGAATGCCTCCCCAGCCGGCGATCAGCACCGGTTCGCGGTCACCGAGTTTCGACGAGTTGCCGAGCGGCACCGGCGCGATCTTGAACGGCACGGTGGTCTTGAGCAGTCCAAGCCCGGTCCTGTGGTCGTAGCCGAGCACGCGTGCCGGATACGAACGCCCCTTCGCATCGGTCACCTTGATGTTGTCGGCCTCGACGATCAGGTAGCCGATGGTGAGGATCAGGCCGTCGTTCCCGATCACCGTTCCGGTGCCCTCACGCTCGCGCCCCAGGGTTGCGCCGCTGCGCGCGCCCGGAACGGCAACCGTCTGCACGCGCACCAGCGCGGCGTAGAGCCGTTCGGCGTCGATGCCGGTTTCCGCGGGCACCGGGGACAGGGTCACGGGCGCGGGCGTTTCGCGCGGCTCCGCGGATCGAGGGGTGGTCGCCAGCGCCGCAGCGGCGCCGAACACGAGCGCGAACGCGAACGCAACGTTCGCAGTGCGGGGTCGGGAAACTTGGGGCGGCAGGCGCATCGCAGCCTCCGATCGTTTGCGCCGCGGACCGCGGGGCGCGCCGCCAAGTGCGCTTGCGAGCGTTGTGACGCGTCGTTGCTCGCAGCAAACTCGCATGCACTATAGCGCGTGCCGGCGCGCATGCAAATCTTCGCGGCCGGTGTCTCGTCGCCCGGGGCATCGCGCACCGGGCTGCCGGGGCGGCAAGACCCGCCAGGCGACTGCTATTATCGGCGCGGCCCGCGAGCAGGAGACCTACCGTCCATGCGCATAGTCACTGCCGAACGTCTGACCAGGCTCGTCGCCACGGTGATGCAGGCTGCCGGCTGCCATCCCGGTGAGGCGGACACCGTCGCGCGACGATTGGTGGACTCCAATCTCGTCGGACACGATTCCCACGGCGTGCTGCGGGTCGGCAAGTATCTCGAGTGGGTGCGCGAGGGTAACCTCAAACCCAACCGCACGCCGAAGCTGGTGTTCGACAGCGATACCATCGCGATCATCGACGGCGACCGCGGCTTCGGGCAGGTCATCGGCGAGTACGCCGGACGGATCGGCATCGCGAAGGCAGCCAAGGCGGGCATCGCTCTGGTCGGCCTGCGCAACTGCGGGCATCTCGGCCGGCTGGGCGATTGGGCCGAACTCGCAGCGCTTGCCGGACAGGTGTCGATGCACTTCCTCAACACCTCGGGCGCCCAGCGCGTCGCGCCGTTCGGAGGCAGCGATCGCCGGCTTTCCACCAATCCGCTCTGCGTTGGCGTGCCGCAAGCCGGGAGCGACGCGGTGATTCTCGACATCACGACTTCGACCGTCGCGGAAGGCAAGCTGATGGTCGCGCTGAACAAGGGCGAAGCGGTGCCGCCGGGCTGGATCGTCGACGTGCACGGACGCCCGACGACCGACCCGAAGGATTTCTACGCCGGAGGCGCCTTGCTGACCATCGGCGGGCACAAGGGCTCGGGCCTTTCCATCGTCACCGATCTGCTCGCCGGCGCGCTGACCCTGGGTCGGAGCTCGGACCCCGACGACAACGCCATCCGCAACAACATGCTGTCGATCTACATCGCGCCCGCGGTCTACGATGTTTCGGGTGACGTGCTGCGCGAAGTGCGCCGGTTCGTCGACTGGGTCAAGGCGTCGCCACCTGCCATACCGGGCCAGCCGGTGCTCGCCCCCGGCGATGTCGAGCGCTCGACGCGCGCGAAGCGATTGCGCGAAGGCGTGCCGCTCGACGACACCAGCTGGGACGACCTGATCGCCGCCGCCAAGTCGGTCGGCATCGACGCGGCGACGATCGAATCGCTCGCGTGAGCCGGCGCCAGCGCGGCCTCGCGCTTCGGTCACTTTCGGTGGCCGCGCTATACGTCGCCGGCGTTGCGCTCGCAGGTCAGGCGTTCGCCGATTTCGTCGGGCGCGTGGTCGCTGTCCACGACGGCGATACCATCACGGTGTTCTCGGCAGGTCGCGACGTTCGCGTGCGCCTGGTTGGCATCGACGCGCCGGAGCGTGCCCAGCCTTACGCCACGGTGGCGCGTCGCGCACTCGAAGCACGCGTGGCCGGACGCGACGTGCACGTAATCGAGCGCGGGCGGAACGGCTACGGTCGCGTGCTCGGGAAGGTGATGGTGGGAACCATCGACGTCAACGCGGCACAAGTGCGCGACGGCCTGGCCTGGGTGTACCGGCGCTTCGGGCGGGACGCTGAATTGCTTGCCCTCGAGGCCGAGGCGAAGGCGGCGCGGCGAGGGTTGTGGCGCGATGCACATCCGATGCCGCCGTGGCGTTGGCGCGAGCGGGAATCGTTGCGTCCGGCTGCAGCGCCGGGCGCCGTCGCGTTTTGACCACGACCGTGCGATGAGTGCCGATGTCGCACTGTTTCCGGGATTCGCGCCGCAGCGCGTGCGCACGGGCGGCGCCGAGATCCACTGCGTCGTCGGTGGCGCCGGGCCGCCGTTGCTGCTGCTGCATGGTTACCCGCAGACCCACGCGATGTGGCACAAGGTCGCGCCCGCGCTCGCGGAGTCGTTCACGGTGGTGTGCGCGGACCTGCGCGGCTACGGCGATTCGTCGAAACCCGCAAGCGACGACAGCCACGCCGCGTATTCGAAGCGGGCGATGGCGCAAGACATGGTGGACGTGATGCGCGCGCTGGGTTTCGCGCGGTTCCGCCTCGCCGGGCACGATCGCGGCGGGCGGGTTGCCCACCGCCTCGCGGTCGATCATCCGCACGCGGTCGAGCGGGTCGCGGTGCTCGACATCTCGCCGACGCGGATCATGTACGGTCGCACCGACGCGGCGTTCGCCCGCGCGTACTACCACTGGTTCTTCCTGATCCAGCCGTTCGACCTGCCCGAGCATTTGATCGGTGCTGATCCGGATTATTACCTTCGGCGCAAGCTCGGCGGATGGGGGAGCGATGCCACGCACTTCGATCCACGTGCGCTGGCCGAGTACCGGCGCTGCTTCGCCGACACGGCGACGATCCACGCGAGTTGCGAGGACTACCGCGCGGCGGCTTCGATCGATCTCGTCCACGACGACGCGGATGTCGCCGCCACGCGCAAGCTGACCTGTCCGCTGCTCGTGCTGTGGGGCGAGAAGGGCGTCGTGCATCGGCTGT
>JBKKAZ010000190.1:0-7653 GCA_046714435.1 Casimicrobiaceae bacterium | reverse complement strand
CTCAAAAACTCGACGCGCCGAGGGGTGTGGCGCTTAAAAGGGCTGGCTGGGGTAGCACGCGGGCTCCGCCGCCCCCCTGCGGTTACCCGGGCGGGGTTTGTGGCGCGGACGGAGGGGAGGCCAGCGGCCGTTTTTTTGCAGTACAGCATGCGGGACGGGCCCGCCAAGCGAAAGGTAGCTGCGAAGTCCTTGTTCGGTCAAGTGCTTGCCGGGTGCCCCCGGTCCTTGCTGAAGTCGATCCGCCAGTCCCCCACTCCAGTGCGAGCGCTGTCGGGCGCGACGGATCCCGGGCGAAGAGATCAGGCAAGGACGTGCTCGAGAGGACGCTGGCGTGCGAGGCGAGAGTTTCGGACCTGAGGGTGGCCCCTATACTTGGCGATCGTCATCATAGCGGCGGCGGCGCGTGCGCCATGATCCGGCACCTAGCGCTCCCATGAGCCTCGACACCGACAAGGACCTTCCGCTGAAGGAGGACACGCGCCTGCTCGGGCGTGTGCTCGGAGACGTGCTGCGCGCGCAGGCCGGCGAGGACGGCTACGCGAGGATCGAGGCGATCCGGCAGACGGCGATCCGCTTCCATCGTGCAGCGGGCGAGGATGCGAGCGCGGTGCGCGACGAGCTCCCGGCGATGCTGAACACGCTGTCGATTGCACAGACGCTCGATGTCGTGCGTGCCTTCAGCTACTTCTCGCACCTCGCCAACATCGCCGAGGACGTGCACCAGAACCGCCGCCGCCGCGCGCACGCCCTCGCGGGCTCGCCGGCCCGGCGCGGCAGCCTCGCGTACGCGTTCGCGCATCTTGCGGAGCGCGGCGTCGCCCGCGAGGCGATCGTCGCGTGGCTCGCGCGCGCGACCGTGAGCCCGGTGCTCACCGCGCACCCGACCGAGGTCCAGCGCCAGAGCATCCTCGAGGCCGAGCGCGAGATCGCGCGGCTCGTCACCTGGCGCGATCGCACGGCGCCCACGCCCGAGGAGTGGCAGGCGTGGGAGGCGGCGCTGCAGCGGCAGGTGCTGAGGCTGTGGCAGACCGCGATGCTGCGCTTGGCGCGCCTGCGCGTGGTCGACGAGGTCGAGAACGGCCTCGCGTTTTACCGCGGGACCTTCCTCGCCGAGGTGCCGCGCCTCTATCGGACGATCGCGCTCGAGTGCAGCGCCGGCGGCGCGCCGCTCGACGCAGACAACGTGCCGGCGTTCTTTCGCATGGGGAGCTGGATCGGCGGCGATCGCGACGGCAACCCGTACGTGACCGCGGAAGCGCTGCGGTACGCGGTTCGTGCGCAGGCGAATGTCGCGTTCGCGCACTACCTCGAGGAGGTCCACCGGCTGGGCGGCGAGCTGTCGCTTTCCACTCGCCTCGTGAAGCCGACGGACGCGCTCCACGCCCTTGCGCAGAAGGCGCACGACACCAATCCGCACCGGCAGGACGAGCCCTACCGGCAGGCGCTGATCGGCGTGTACGCGCGGCTAGCGGCGACCGCCCGCGATCTCGCGGGCTACGTCCCGCCCCGCGCGCCGCACGGCGAGCTGCCTCCCTACGCGTCGCCCGAAGAGATCCTCGCCGATCTTGCGACGATCGCCGCGTCGCTCGGCACGCACGGCGCGGCCCGGCTCGCGGAGGATCGCCTGACGCCGCTGCGATTCGCGCTCCGCGCGTTCGAATTCCACCTCGCGGCGCTCGACCTGCGCCAAAACGCCGACGTGCACGAGACCGTCGTCGCCGAACTCGTGATGGTGGCCGGGGTCGAGGTCGACTACCTCGCGCTCGCGGAGGAGGCGCGCGTCGCGCTGCTCGTCCACGAACTGGCAACACCCCGGCTCCTGCGCTCGCCGTACGCGACCTACACGGAACGCACGCGCGAGGAACTCGCGATCCTCGAGGCGGCGGCCGACGTTCACCGGCGCTTCGGCCCCGAGGCGATCCCGCACTACGTGATATCCAAGTGCCAATCGGTGTCGGACCTGCTCGAGGTAGGGCTGCTGCTGAAGGAAGCGGGACTCGTGCGCGGCAACGCGCTCGCGCTCGACATCGTGCCGCTGTTCGAAACCATCGACGACCTCGCGCGCGCTGGGCGGATCGTCGCCGGCGCGCTCACGCTGCCCGTGTACCGGGCATGGGTCGCGGGACGCGGCGCCCGGCAGGAGGTGATGCTCGGCTATTCCGACAGCAACAAGGACGGCGGCTACCTCGCCGCCAACTGGGCACTCTATCGCGCCGAGCTCGACCTGGTCGCCGTCGCGCGCGAGCGGGGCGTGGGCCTCCGCCTGTTCCACGGACGCGGCGGCACGGTGGGGCGCGGGGGAGGCCCGAGCTTCGAGGCGATCCTCGCGCAGCCGTCCGGATGCGTGGAGCTCGGCCTGCGCGTCACCGAGCAGGGCGAGATCATCGCGAGCAAGTACTCGGACGCGGAACTCGGCCGCCGCAACCTCGAGGCGCTTGTCGCCGCGGCTCTCGAATCCGCGCTGCAGGACGCGGAGTCGCTCGGCGGGCGTGCGCCGGCCTACTACGCCGCGATGGATTCGCTGGCGGACGTGGCGCTTCGTGCCTATCGCGGCCTCGTCTACGAGACGCCAGGCTTCGGCGCGTACTTTCGCGCATCCACGCCGATCGCCGAGATCGCGGAACTCAACATCGGTAGCCGGCCGGCGTCGCGCACGGCCTCGGCGCGCATCGAGGACTTGCGTGCGATCCCGTGGGTGTTCAGCTGGGGGCAGTGCCGGCTGATGCTGCCCGGCTGGTATGGCTTCGGCACAGCGGTGGCAACCTGGCTCGCCGGCTTCGCCGGGGGGGAGGGTGCCGGGCGCGCGCTGCTCGCCGAGATGCACGCGCGCTGGCCGTTCTTCAGGAGCGTCCTCGGCAACATGGCGATGGTACTCGCGAAGACCGACCTCGCCGTCGCCTCGCGCTATGCGGAGCTGGTGCCGGACGAGGCATTGCGAGCGTCGATCTTCGAGCGCGTCGCCGGCGAACACGCGCGCAGTGTCGCTGCCTTTCTCTCGATCGCCGGGCAGGCGAGCCTGCTCGCCGACAACCCGACGCTCGCGCGCAGCATCCGCAACCGCTTTCCGTACCTCGATCCGCTGAACCACCTGCAGGTCGAGCTCCTGCGACGCTACCGCGCAGGCCAGACCGACGAGCGCACGCGCCGGGCGATTCACCTCACGATTAACGGCCTGGCGGCGGGATTGCGCAACAGCGGATGAGCGGAGGGGCACTGTCCGGGAGTGGCGACTTCGGCGGCCACCAGGAAGTAGGTTCAGAGACGAATTTCGGTGAGCGGCCAGCCTTCGCCGTCGTCACCCATCCAGAGTCGCTTGGAAGATGAAATTCGAGGGGAAGCTCAATCCTCCTATAATCCGGCGGCGCAACGAAGACCGCCGCACCCCCTCCACTGGACGCCCTTTCGCAACTTTCGTCCTTTCTCGCCGACGTCGAGCGCCGGGCGTTCAAGCAGGCCATGTACGCCGTCCGCGACGAGCATGCCGCGCTCGACATCGTCCAGGATGCGATGCTCAAGCTGACCGAGAAATATGCCGACCGGCCCGCGGAGGAATTGCCGCGGGTGTTCCAGCGCATCCTGCAGAACACGATCCACGACCATTTCCGTCGCGCCAAGGTGCGATCGACGTGGACCGTGCTGCTGTCCGCCCTTGGGGCAAAGGACGACAAAGACGACGATTTCGACCCGCTGGAGACGCTTGCGGCAAAATCCGACTCCAACGCGATGGCAAATCCGGCCGAACAGCTCGAGCAGCGCCAGATCATTGGGCTGATCGAGGAGGCGCTGGCAAAGCTCCCGGGCCGTCAACGCGAGGCATTCCTGCTGCGTTACTGGGAAGAGTTCGATGTCGCGGAAACCGCTGCGGCGATGGGCTGCTCGCAGGGCAGCGTAAAAACGCATAGCTCGCGCGCGGTGCATGCCCTGGCCGCGATGCTCGAGGCCAAAGGGGTCAGGTTATGAACGCCCGTGAAGAAGAATTCGCAAGCAAACTAAAGGGTTACCTGGATCAGGGGAGCGCCGACCTGCGGCCGGGGATCGCCTTCCGCCTGCAACAGGCGCGCGCCGCCGCGCTCGCCCGCGCCCGCGGGGAGCCGCTGCCGCAGCAGGACTTCGGGCTCGCCGGCGCCCACGGTCTGGCCGGCGCCGGAGGCGGGTCGCTGGCAGGAAGCTCGCGGCCCAACCGGCCGCTCTACACCCAGTTCCGCCTCTGGCTGGCGGTCGGACTGGTGGCGGCGGCGGTGTTGGGCTACCAGCAGTGGACCGCGTGGCAGGAACTTCTGGAGCAGGAGGATCTGGACACCCAGATCCTGACTTCCGACCTCCCGATCGACGCCTTCGTGGACCGGGGATTCCAGCTGTGGCTCAAGAGCGCGCAGCCCGACTGAGGATCGCCGCCGTCGCGCTGGCCGCGGTGCTCCTCGTCGCGACTGTTCCGGCTGCCGCACAGCTCCCGTTGAGCGCTCCGAAGTGGTCGGAGCTTTCGCCGCAGGAGCGCCAGGTGCTTGCCCCGCTTGCGCCGGAGTGGGACAGGCTCGACGCGGGCCGCAAGCATAAATGGCGCGGCATCGCGCAGCGCTATTCGCGCATGTCGCCCGACGACCAGCAGCGCGTGCAGCAGCAGTTGCGGCCCTGGTCGCAGCTCACTCCGCAGGAGCGCGCGAGCGCGCGCGAGCGGTACAAGTCGCTGCGCGAGCTGCCGCCGGACAAGAAAGACGAAGTGCGCCAGCGCTGGGAGCAGTACCAGAGCCTGCCGTCGGAGAAGCGGCGCGAGCTCGCCGATCGCGCTCCGCCGCCGGGCCCCACATCCGGCGCGAAGATTCCCGCGCCGGCTCGCACACCCCCGCCAGGCGAGCGAGCGCCGGGACGCTGATCGTCCGCGGCGCTGGCGTGTCGCGCGTCTTCGCACCGGTACCGTGATGTCCCCCGCAGGGATCGGTCGCCGCCTGCTCGCGCTGCTCTACGAAGGGCTGCTGCTGGCCGCGCTGCTGCTGATCGCGGGCTTCGCGCTCGCGCCGTTCGTTTCGCCCTCAGGATCCGCGACGACGCACATGCTGGGCATCCCCTCGACGCCCGCGCGCGTGGCGGCGCTCGCAGTGCTGTTCGCGCTGGGCGCGCTGTTTTTCGGCTGGAGCTGGAGCGAGGGCCGCCGCACGCTGCCGATGAAGACGTGGCATCTCGCGCTCGTTACGCGAGAAGGCGCGCCCCTGCAGTGGCGGATCGCGTTGATTCGCTATGTCGCGTGGTGGATCGGACCGGCGCTGGGGGTCGTTGGCTACGCGCTGCTGAAACCAACCGGTTGGGGGGCGTTCATGATGCCGATCTTGCTCGTCAACTGGCTCGCGGCGTTTGTGGATCCCCAGCGGCAGTTCCTGCACGACCGGATCGCCGGAACGCGGCTGATCAGCTTGCCTGCCTAGGGTCCGGGGGAATTCCAACGTGTAACTCATGTCCCCAGACAGTTTTGTTACCTATCTCCCCGACCGCTCAGTTAGCATAGATTTGTCGTTGACTACCGATGCTTGAACTTGCCTAGGGCAGCATTGACGCGCTCGAGATCAGCCATAACTTGACCACGCGCCCGTTCATACACGACTTCGCGTCCCATCGCATTTCCAACATAGGCCATCCCGTTGCGAGTGGGCGTTAGTCGACATCTCACGCTGTGCACACCTTCACCCAAGACAATCTCGATCAAGTCGACGCGCTTACTCAGGACGACAACGTCTAGGGTTTGACCGGTTGTGGTTACCCGAACCGTAATTCTCTCGTCGTTCATGCAATGACCTTCGACGCGGGAGTTAGATCTGTCGGCGTGTGCGCCCTAAACGTGCAAGGTAACCGGCGCGCCACCACCGTCGTCCGGACGGAGAAGTTGCAAACCGGCGGGTCCGCTCGAGCGCCGGGTTGGGGCGCAGCTTACAGACCTCGCAGCAATGCCTCGTAATTGGCATGGGACCCTACCCAGAACCAAACGACGGTATCACTTTCATAAACCCCGACCACGCGCCAGGCTCGATCAATCCGCACTGAATAGATCGGTAGGCTGCTGTGAACCTTCTTGAACCGGAGTGAAGGGTGGTGCGGATTCTCTGCCCATAGACCGTAAGCCCAAGCGGCCTTGTCTTGGACTGGCTTCGGTAAAGCGGCCAGCTGAGCGCGAAACGCCTCAGTTAGTGCGAGAGAGCACGAAGGCTAGAGCGGCTTGGTCGTTCCTGCACGGTATTCAGCCAACGCCTTCTCCGCCAACTTGGCGAGCAGATCCTGCGACTGGGCAAACAACTCGCTCCATCTCTTCTCGGAGGCGAGTTCCTCCAAGAGAATTGCCGCCAATGCATCTTGCTCAGACGGCGGCAGCTTCGCGACTTCGTTCAGCGCTTTCTCGAGCAATTGCGTCATGGCATCCGCCCCCAATTACATCAATGATACGCCCGGCGGCGAACTGCGCCCCAACCGTCCGCGTTGAGCGGCCCGCCGCCACCGCGGCAGCCACGAAGAACAAGCCTCGCATCGGCGGGTCCGCTCGAACGCGCGGTTAGGCGCTGCGGACAAAGGGATCTCACAAACCATCGCGGTCGTGCCTCATTCGACCACAGGCGTGGACATCTGGGAAGAGACGAAGATCATCGCATCAGAAACTGCGACGACGTCATGCTCTTCGCCCGGCTGCGTGAATAGATAGTCCCCCGGGGCCAACTCGACTCCGCCGATGCGGACAATGCCCGTCAGGACGACAACTTCCTCGGTACCATAGTGGGCATGCCGGGGAAACCTCGAGCCGCCAGCCAATCGAACTACCGAAGAACGGCCACCCGTCTCATTGTTTCGGAACAGACTGCGTTCGATGCCGCGATAATCGGTGGGGATCCAATCGCGATCGGATGCCTTGTTCACAAGCATGCGAGTCTCCTCCCGATCTGGCCGAAGATTACCGACGCGGGCACGACATGCGGCGCCTAAACGTCGCACGTAACCGGCGCGGAGCCGGCGAGCGCGAAGCGCCGCCGGCAACGCCTCCGCGTTGACGTGCCGGTTAGGCGCCAACTTCAGTCGTTGAAAAGTATCCACGCGGCTACGATCGCGAGAGTGAACGCCAACACGATGATCAACGAATGCGCAACGAACAATAGTTTCGCAACGCGATATAGAGTTGTGCCCGGCTTCAGGTGAGCCCTGAAGACACGGCGGGTGATGAAGCGATGATAGGGCGAAAAGAAATAAGGGGTGAGGATCGCGAGGTTGCCAGATGAAGGACTTCCTGCGGCCGCGAATGCGTTCGGTGCGTGCTTGCGCAGCGCTCGCGCGAACAGCGGATCTCCAACCGTGACGATCAAACCGCATACGATCAACAAGTAGACGAGAGCCATCACCGGAGCGGGCGCCTAACGAGGCTGTAGAAAAACCCCAGCCTAGGCGGAACGATGGTGCGCATCAAGGTCGAAGGAGGAGAGTCGACGAATAAGGGGAACGGTATGGCCCGCTACAAGCACATTGATACGAGTCCGCGAGTGTTGCCGGTCGATCTGGCGCGGCAGTTGCTGCCCGGCACCTTCGAGCACGCGCTGAATCACCTGCTCGACCACGAGATCGATCTGTCTGGCTTCGATGCGCGCTTCTGCAACGACGAGACGGGAGCTACGGCGTATCCACCGGCGA
>JBKKAZ010000189.1:0-25405 GCA_046714435.1 Casimicrobiaceae bacterium | reverse complement strand
TCGGCGATCTCGCCGGGGATGATGACAACGCCATCGCGATCGCCGATGAGCCAGTCGCCCGTGCGAATGGTGACGCCGCCGATGTCGATCGGCGTCCCGTAGGCGTCGGGGATCCAGCGCCGTACGACGTCCGACGGGGTGAGGAAGCTGCAGAACACCGGGAAGCCTTGCTCCAGCACGAGTTCGGTGTCGCGCGAGCCGCCATCGACCACATAGCCCAGCACGCCGCGCGCCGCCAGCGTCTGCGCCGAGAGTTCGCCCATCAGCGCGACTTCGTGATTGTTGGGCTGACAGACGACGACGTGGCCGGCCGGCGCCTTCGCCAGCAGCGTGCACCAGCCGAGCAGCGTTTCGTCGCGCGAGCGGGTGCGATCGATATGGCCCGAAACCGTCCAGACCGGTCCGGCCAGCCGTTTCGACGGATCGAGCGGCTTGATCGCCTGCGGAAGCACGACGTTTTCGTGTCCTATGCCGCGGAGCACGTCGTGCACGGCACCGCTGTAGCACGCGCGGAGGCGTTCGATCAGGGATTGCATCCGGTGAGGGTCCCGCAATTCGGTCCGGTGATGATACCGCTTGCGATTGCAAGCGACGCGCCGCCGGCGGTCCAGGTGGTCAGAACAAGTCGAGTTGCGGCGCCGCCGCGCGCGGCGCTCTGAACCGCGAGGTGTCGAGCGGAGCGCTGTCCTTGTTCAGTCCCAGCCGGCCGCAGGCGATCGCGAACCGCCTCGCAATGAGCTGCGCGTAGACGCCGGTACCCCGCTGGCGCCGGCCGAACGCGGCATCGTAGTCGCGGCCTCCGTGGATCTGGCGGACCAGGCTCATGACGTGCTCGGCGCGCAGAGGGTAATGCGCAGCGAGCCAGTCGCGAAACAACGGCGCCACTTCCAGCGGCAGCCGCAACATTACCCACCCGGCGTGACGCGCGCCGGCCTCGGCAGCCGCTTCGAGGATCGCTTCGAGGTCCTTGTCGTTTATTTGCGGGATCAGCGGCGCGACCATAACCCCGGTGGGAACGCCAGCCGCCGCGAGCGCGGCGAGGGTCTGGAGGCGGCGATGCGGCGCGGCCGCGCGGGGCTCGAGCGTGCGTGCAAGCGTCTTGTCCAGCGAAGTTACCGACACGAACACGCGCGCCATCTGCTTCGCGGCCATCGGTGCGATCAGATCGAGGTCGCGCTCGACCAGCGCGCCCTTGGTCACGATAGTGAACGGGTGCTCGCAGGCGGCCAGCACTTCGAGGATCGAACGGGTTAGCTTCCATTCGCGCTCGATCGGCTGGTAGGGATCGGTGTTGGTTCCCAGCGCCATCGGCTGGCAGGCGTACCCCGGTTGCGCGAGCTCGGCGCGCAGCAGCGCGGCCGCGTTCGGCTTCGCGAACAGGCGGCTTTCGAAGTCGAGCCCCGGCGACAGGTCGTGATACGCGTGAGTGGGCCGCGCGTAGCAGTACACGCAACCGTGCTCACAGCCCTGGTAGGGATTGATCGACCGGTCGAATGGAATGTCCGGTGAGTCATTCCGCGAGATGATCGTCCGTGCTCGCTGAATGGTTACCGTGGTCGCGAGCGGCGGGGGCGGATCGTCGTCGCGCGTCCAGCCGTCGTCGTCGGGCTGTCGCTGGTCAAGGCGATAGCGATTCGGTGGATTGAAGGTCGCGCCGCGTCCCCGCTCGGGCATTCGCGCCGGGGTGCGCGCGGCCGGCGGATCGGCGATCGCGGCAGGCGGCCTCAAGGGGTTGCGGGCGGGCATTCGAATCTCGCTCCTGTATCGAACGATCGTTCTATTCTACCCTGACGCGGCCGCGTGCGGCAACTTTCTCGCTGGAGACTTTCCTGCCTCGCGAGCGCCATGGGTCACGACGCCATGGCGAGGGGTTCGGGCAGGAGCCTGCGTTACCATGACCGCCCTTCCCGCGGGACGCGCGCGATGACCAAGCCGAAATCGCATCGCTTCGACACGCTCTCACTGCACGCCGGCAGCAAACCGGACCCGGCGACCGGCGCGCGGGCAACGCCCATCTACCAGTCGGCGTCGTTTGTGTTTCCCGACAGCGACCACGCGGCGGCGCTGTTCAACATGGAGCGCGCCGGGCACGTCTATTCGCGCATATCCAATCCGACCTGCGCGGTGCTCGAAGAGCGCGTCGCGGCGCTCGAGGGCGGAGTCGGCGCGATCGCGACCGCGAGCGGGCAGGCGGCACTTCATCTTGCGATCGCGACGCTGATGGGTGCCGGTGCGCACATCGTCGCTTCTCGCGCTCTTTACGGCGGTTCGCACAACCTGCTGGACTACACGCTGCCGCGCTTCGGCATCACCACGACGTTCGTGCCGCCCCGGGACCTAGACGCGTGGCGTACAGCGATCCGCCCGGAAACACGCCTGCTGTTCGGCGAAACGCTGGGCAATCCCGGGCTCGACGTCCTCGACATCCCAAACCTGGCCGCGCTTGCTCACGAGCACGCAGTCCCGCTGCTGGTCGACTCGACGTTCACCACGCCCTGGCTGATGCGCCCGTTCGAGCACGGCGCCGATCTGGTCTTCCACTCCGCGACCAAGTTCCTCTCCGGACACGGCGTGGTGATCGGCGGCGTACTGGTCGACGCCGGGACGTTCGACTGGGAGCGAACCGGCGGCAAGTTCCCCACGCTGACCGCCCCCTACCGGGGCTTCCACGACATGGTGTTCAGCGAGGAATCGACGACGGCCGCCTTCCTGCTCCGGGCGAGGCGGGAAGGCATTCGCGATTTCGGTGCCTGCATGGCGCCCGCGACCGCGTGGCAGATCCTGCAGGGCGTGGAAACGCTGCCGGTCCGCATGCAGCGCCACGTCGAGAATACGCGCCGCATCGTGCAGTTCCTGGTCGGCCATTCGCTGGTCGCATCAGTCGGCTATCCCGAACTTCCCGGGCATCCGGATCACCAGCTTGCGAAGCGCTTGCTGCCGCACGGTTGTGGCGCCGTGTTCAGCTTCGACCTCAAGGTCACGCGCGAACAGGGACGGCGCTTCATCGAATCGCTCCGGCTGTTCTCGCATCTGGCGAATGTCGGGGATGCCAAGTCGCTGGTCATCCATCCGGCGTCCACCACCCACTTCCGCATGTCGGCCGACGATCTTGCGAGCACGGGGATCGGCGAGGGGACGATTCGCCTGTCGATCGGGCTCGAGGATCCGGAGGATCTGATGGAGGACCTGTCGCGCGCCCTGCATGCCGCCGGGAAGTCCTGATGCGAATCGAGGTCGCGGGCCGGAGCGCCTATGCCTACACCGGAACCCGTCCGATCGACCTCGCACGGCCGTCGGTGATTCTCGTTCACGGCGCGGGGAACGACCACAGCGTGTGGGCGCTGCAATCGCGCTATCTGGCGCATCACGGTTACAACGCGATGGCGGTCGATCTTCCCGGCCATGGCCGTTCGGAAGGTGCGCCGCTGGCAAGTGTCGAAGCTATCGCCGGCTGGGTAGCGCACCTGCTCGACGCGCTTGCCATCGATCGCGCGGCGATCGTCGGTCATTCGCTCGGTGCGCTCGTGGCGCTGGAACTTGCAGGCCGCGTTCCCGACCGGGTGACCCGGATCGCGCTGCTGGGTCCCGCGGTGCCGATGGCCGTATCCGAAGTGCTGCTCGACGCGGCCAGGGCGAACGATCATGCCTGCTGTGAAATGATCGTCGGCTGGTCGCACAGCCACGCAAGCCAGCTCGGCGGCAATCCGGTGCCGGGCCTGTGGATGAGTGGCAGCGCGCTGCGGCTCCTGGAGCGCGCCGCCCCCGGTGTGCTGTACACCGACCTCAACGCGTGCCATTGCTACCAGGCCGGCCTCGACGCGGCGGGCCGGATTTCTTGCCCCGCGCTCGCGATCCTTGGCGAGCGGGATCTGATGGCGCCGCCGAAGGCCGCCGCGGCGCTGCTCGAGGCGCTCACGCATCCGCGCGTGCTCACGCTGCCCGGTAGCGGTCACGCGATGATGGCCGAAGCGCCCGACGCCGTGCTGGATGCACTGCGCGAATTCCTCGGCGCGCGTTGACCCCGGACGCCTTTTGCATCGGCCTGCTAGAACGGGACGTCGAACAGCCCGGCCTTGACCGCGATCGCGATTGCCTCCTCGCGGTTCGCCGCGCCCATCTTGGTCCGGGCGTGGTCGACGTGATAGCGGATGTTGCGAGGGCTCAGCTCGAGCTTGAACGCGATGTCGTCCGCAGTGAGCCCGCGCGCGACCAGCTTGAGCACCTGGATCTCGCGGGTAGTAAGCGCGGCGCCGCGAAGCCGCGAGGGCAGGCCGCGCTCGATCACCGAGCGCATGAACACCTCGTGGAAGTAGGTGCCGAACGCGTACAGTTCGCCGACATTGCCGGCCACCATCGCCCGCTCGGCCTCGCGCAGCCGCGGCTGCGACGAGTTGAACGCGATCATCATCGAGTGGTTCTGCGCGTTGTGGGTCGCAAAGCAAGCGCCGCTGCGGATTCCGAACCGCGCGGCGTCGTCGAGGAAGCGGTCGAGACGCGCGTTGCGCCCACGGAAGTCATCGCCGCTCCAGATCATCATTGCCATGCAATCGAAGGTCATCTGAACGCGCGGATCGACTTCGATGAAGGCGTTCTCGTCGTAGATCCGCGCCCATTCGCGCGGCAGCGTGGTGAACGCGTAGATCTGCGCCTCGCGATCCGGGCGCGACGACGGAGAAAACGCGTACAGGAAGGAATCGAAGCCCAGACCCTGGACCAGCTGCTCAACGGCCGGCACCAGGTCCGAGCCGGCTCGCGCCGCGCTGACCAGCGGCGCCAGCAAATGGGGCGTCAGCGCCGACTCCTGAAGGTCGGAGGGCTTGAGATCGACGAAGCGCAACATTGGGGGTTTGCCGCATGCAGCGGCAAATCCCATGCTACGCCGGCAGGGCCGACGATTCCGGCGGTGCGACGGGCGGTTCTCCGGTTGCTCAGCCGCGCGCGGACTCGAGGAACCGGGTCACTGTCGACCACAGCGCGGCGTTGCGGCGGCTGAAAAATCCGAAGTGTCCGATGCGCCTTACATCGCCGGCGTGCACGTCGACGTCGGTTCGCACCACCGGGGCGCGCGCGATCGCGGACAGGAAACGCCGCACACCCGCGTCGGTCGCAAACGCGTCGTCGCCGAAGTGAAGCGCCATGCCCGGCACTTCGAGCCGGCCCGCGAAATCCAGTAGCGCATTGGTGCGCGCGCGCCGCTCATCGTCGGACGCGAGCGCGAATTCCGCGGTCGTCCGTCCGGCCCATTGCAGTGCGAAGCGCAGCGGAATGTCGTCGCCGATGCCGATGGCGCGACCGGGAAAGTAGCCGACGCCGCGCGCTAGGAGCGGCATCGCAACGTGCCAGAACAGCGCCATCGGCCACTTCCACCGCGCAGCGTAGTCGCGCCAGTAGCCGGTGTGCGGCGCGATGTAGACCATCCGGGTCATCGCGCTCGCGTTGGGCGCGGCGCCCGCGACGAGGCAGCCGATGCTGTGCGACATCGAGGCAACACGCGCATCGGGATGGCGCGCGCGGATGCTGTCGATCGCGCCGGCCTGGTCGTACTCCGCCCAGTCCTCGATGCCGGCGTCGAAGCCGCGCAGGTGATCCGGCCGCGATATACCCACGCCGCGATAGTCGTAGGCGAGCACCGGATAGCCTTCGGCGGCGACAAAGCGAAGGAAGTGGCGATAGCGTGCGATTGCGAGGCCGCCGCCGCCATTGAAGAGCACGACATCGCGGGCCTCCGCCTGGCCCGCGCGCCGGTAGAACGTCGCGCCGAGCAGGCAGCCGTCGCGCGCGGGGAGTCGCAGGCTCTGCTCGTCGACAGGCGTTGCTTGCGTTTCGGGTTCGCGCGGCGCGTTCATGGCATATCGAGGCGGTTCGCGGCGGAACCGGGATCCCTGCCGGATGCGACCAGCGGCGGACCGCCGGCAAGTAAGATGGCAGAATCGTAGCACCTGTACTGTGCAGCCGACGATGTCCACCAGGCGCCATCATGATCCGCTGGCCTTTCTTGCCGCCGCCGAACCGTTGATGCGGGACGAAGCGCAGCTCGCGTTCGTCCGCGGCTGGGCCGAAGGCGCCGCTGCCGCCGCTGGGCAGCGTTGCTTCATGGCGACCTGGCGCCGCGGTGATGCCACGGGGGTTGCCTTCCAGCGAGGCGACGGACCCGCGGTCATCGGCGCGAGCGCGCCGGAAGCCGCGCATGCGTTCGCCGAGGCATTGCAGGATGACTATCCGCAACTCTGTGGCATCGTCGGTGCGCGTGACGCGTGCGAAGCGTTTGCAGGCCGCTGGCCCACGCCCGAAGGAAAGGCGTTCCGGCTGCGCCATCACATGCGCGATCACGTGCTGCGAACGCTCGCGATGCCAGCCTCGGCGCCGGGCACGCTCCGCCGGGCCGGGGTGGGGGATCACGAATGGCTGATCGCAATGCAACGTGCATTCGCGTCCGAGGTTCGCGTCCGGACCAGCGAGGCGACGCTCACAGCGCAGGTCGGTGAACGACTCGCTGCGGGTCGCTACCGGATCTGGAACGACGGCGGGGATGTCGCTTTCGCGGGATTCGGATTGGCGGGCGACGGCGCCGCGCGCATCGCGCCGGTCTACACGCCGCCCGCGTTCCGTGCGCGCGGCTATGCGAGTTCGCTGGTTGCCGCGATCTGCGCCGAACTGCAGGGCGCCGGGCGGCAGGTGTTCCTGGTCACCGATGTCGATAATCCCACCTCCAACGCCCTTTATGCGCGGCTGGGTTTCGTGGCGCTCGGTGATTGCTACGCGTTCGAACTCGAGGGTATGCGCTGATGGCGCAGCGATTCTTCGTCGGCGGCGTGCTGGATCGATCGCGTATCGGAACCTCGATAGCGCTGCCGGACGAGGTTGTCCACCACGCGTTACGAGTGCTGCGACTGGCGGCCGGGACACCGATCACATTGTTCGACGGTTCCGGCGGCGAGTACCGTGCGACGCTGGTTCACGCCGGCAGGCGCGACGCGACGGCCGAGCTCGAGGCGTTCGATCCGGTCGAACGCGAATCGCCGCTGCGAGTTTCGCTGGTGCAGTCCATCCTTGCGACCGACGCAATGGATTTTGCCGTCCGCAAGGCGGTCGAACTCGGCGCGGCAGCGATTTCACCGGTCTTCGCTGCGCGGAGCCAGCGAATGCCGGCCGGCGACCGCACGGACAAGCGATTGGCGCACTGGCGCGGCATTGCCGTGGCCGCCTGCGAGCAATGCGGCCGCAATCGCATTCCGGCGATCGCTGCAGCCGAGCCGCTCGAAGTCTGGCTGCGCGCGTCACCGCGCCGGTCTTCGGTGCTGGCCGGGCCGCAGGCCGGGGCATCGCTAGCGGCCCACGCGCTCCGATCACCACCCGAAGCGATAGTGATCGGGCCCGAGGGAGGACTCACGCCTGCGGAGTTGGCGCTGGCGAGTGCGAGCGGCATGGTCGCCGTGCATCTTGGGCCGCGCGTGCTCCGCTCAGAGACCGCGGCCGTGGCCGCGCTCGCAACGCTGGCGGCCATCGCGGGCGACGCGCGCTAGCGCGAAGCGGTTGCCAGTGGTCGGGCCGGGGAACCGGCGAACTCGAGCGCGAGCGCGGCGAGGTCGTCCCAGGCGTTGCCGCGCCCAATCCCTTTGGACAGCGCGTCGATGCGCGCGAGCGCCAACAGCATGCGCTCGATCGATGCGGACGAAACCCGCCGCGCCGCGCGCTCCATCGCCGCCTGCCGCTTGCCCCAGACGCGTGCGTTGCGAAGCGCCGACGCGATCGGAGTACCCGCGCTGGTCATCGCCTGCACCGCCGCGAGCGCGTGAAGATCCTCGCCCAGCGCCCATACCGCGAGCTGGGGCCCGTCGCCTTCGGCCTCGAGCACCGACAACACGCGCAACGCACGGGCCGCTTCGCCCGCAAGCCAGGCTTCCGACGCCGCGAACACGTCGTAGCGCGCGACGTCGGTCACGGCCGCTTCGACAGCCGCGTGTTCGAGCACCCCTTGCCCCAGCAACAGCGCAAGCTTTTCGATTTCCTGGCGCGCTGCGAGCAGGTTGCCCTCGCAATGATCGGCGAGGAAGGCCAGCGTTTCCGGGGAGGCCTGCTGCTGCTGGCGCTTGAGCCGCGCGGCGATCCAGCGCGGCAGCGCGTCGCGATCGACGGGCCGCACTTCCACCATGACGCCCGCACCGGAAAGCGCGGAGAACCAACTGGTGGCCTGCGCCGCACGGTCGAGACGCGGCAGCGTGATCACCATCAGGTTGTCGGGATTGGGATGGGTGGCGCAGGCTTCGAGCGCCTTGCCGCCCTCGATGCCGGGCTTTCCCGAGGGAATGCGCAGGTCGACGAGGCGTCGGGCTCCGAACAGGCCCAGATTGGCGTTGGCGGTGGTGAACGCGTCCCATCGGAACCCGGGTTCGGCGACGTGGATCTCGCGCTCGTCCACGCCGGACTTCCGCGCCGCGGCGCGTATCGCGTCGCCGGCCTCGAGCGCCAGCAGCGCTTCGTCGCCGTGAATGACGTACAGCGCGCCGAGCTTTCGCGCCAAGTGCTCGTCGAGGGCGTCCGGTCTGACGTTCACGCCGGCGGGCGCGCCGACTGCAACCTGCGCACGATCTGATGCACGGCGTCGGCCTGCATGTCGCGGAACAGGCGCTGTTCCTGGATCTCGCGCGCGAGCCGCTCGGTGTCGTCGTAGCTGTAGCTGCGCCGGATGACGATCGCGTCCAGCTTCAGCCACTCGCGGCCTTCGGGATCGCGCACGCGAAAGGTCACGGACTTCGACAGCGCGTATTCCTGCGCGCGGCCGCCGGGCGTCAGCGAAAGCACCTGCTTGTCATCGGCAACCTGGGTCACATCGACGATGACTTGCGCGCCTTCGACGGTCTCGGCGACCGACGCGCTGCCCGAGCCAGACAGGCTGCGCCGAAGCTCGAGCGCGAACTGCGGATACGCTGGCGCGTTGACGAAGACTGATTTGAACGCGTAGGTCGCCTGGCCGCGAAGCTGGAAGCCGCAGGAAGCGACGAGCATTGCGCACGCGGCGAGTACTGCAAGCATCGCCCGCCCGCGCGGAAACGACAGGCCGTTACTAAACCACGACATTGACCAGCCTCCCGGGCACCACGACCACCTTCTTCACGGCAACCCCCGCGGCATGCTTGACGACTTCGGGTGCCGCTCTGGCCGCGGCCTCGATGGATGTGCCGTCGGCGCCCGCCGGCACGACCAGCTTGCCGCGCAGCTTGCCGTTGACCTGCAGAACCAGCTCGATCGTGTCCTGCACCAGCGCGGTGGCATCCACCTCCGGCCACGGCGCATCAATCAGGTCCCCGTGCGCGGCCGCGTAACCCAAGTCGCGCCACAGCGTCCAGGTCGCATGCGGCGCCACCGGATAGAGCACGCGGAGCAGGATCGAGAGCCCTTCGCGCACGAACCCATCCGCACCGCCGGCGTTCGCGGGCACGGCCTCGAGCGTATTCAGCATTTTCATCGCCGCCGACACCACCGTGTTGTACTGAAGCCGCTCGTAGTCGTAGTTGGCCTGGCTCAGCGTCTGATGGAGTTCGCGGCGAGCGGCCTTCACCGTGCCACCCGCTTCAGCATTGGCAACGCTCGCGATCGCCCCGGCCTTCGCGTGCGCAAATGTCCACAAGCGACGGAGGAACCGGTACTGGCCTTCGACGCCGGTGTCGGACCACATGGCGGAGTCGATCGGCGGTCCGGCGAACATCATGAACAGCCGCGCGGTGTCCGCGCCGTAGCGGTCGATGACCTCCTGGGGATCGACCCCGTTGCGTTCCGACTTCGACATCTTGCCGTGGCCGCCGTACTCGACCGAAGATCCGTCGGCAAGTGTGCCGCCGGTGATCCGTCCATTCGCATCGGTGAGCGTCGTCACGTCCTGCGGAGGAAAGTAGTCGATTCCGCCCTTGGCATTGCGGCGAAACCAGATGTGATTCAGCAGCATGCCCTGGGTGAACAGGCGCGTGAACGGCTCGTCGAACTTGACCAGGCCCATGTCGCGCATCACTTTGGTCCAGAATCGCGCGTACAGCAGATGCAGGATCGCGTGCTCGATGCCACCGATGTACTGGTCCATCGGCAGCCAGTAGTCGTTGCGCGCATCGACCATTGTCGTGGCGTCGGGACAGGTGTAGCGCATGTAGTACCAAGCCGAATCCACGAAGGTGTCCATGGTGTCGGTCTCGCGCCGCGCGGGTTTGCCGCAGACCGGACAGTCGACGCGCAGGAAATCCTCGCGCTTCGCGAGCGGATTGCCGGTACCGTCGGGCACGCAGTCTTCAGGCAGCACGACGGGGAGGTCCCGCTCGGGCACCGGAACCGTGCCGCAGGCCTCGCAGTGGATCATCGGGATCGGCGTGCCCCAGTAGCGTTGGCGCGAGATGCCCCAATCGCGCAGCCGGTAGGTGGTCCGGTTCTCGCCCAGTCCCTTCGCCGCCAGGTCTGCCGCGATCGCGTCGACCGCCTGCGGGTAGTCGAGTCCGTCGTACTTGCCGGAATTGACGAGCCGCCCGCGTGCCTTGTCCTCGTACCAGGGCTGCCACGCGTCGGTCGAAAACGATTCGCCGACGACCGCCACGACCTGCCTGATCGGCAGCCGGTAGTTGTTCGCGAAGGCGAAGTCGCGCTCGTCGTGCGCGGGAACGCCCATCACGGCGCCATCACCGTAGGACATCAGGACGTAATTGCCGACCCAGACGTCCACGCGCTCGCCGGTGAGCGGATGGGTGACGACGAGCCCCGTCGGCAGGCCCTTCTTGGCCATCGTCGCGAGGTCGACCTCCATCACGCTGCCGCGACGGCACTCGTCGATGAACGCGGCGAGCTTCGGGTTCGAACGGGCCGCGTGCACCGCCAGCGGGTGCTCCGCGGCGACCGCGACAAATGTCACCCCCATAATGGTGTCCGCGCGGGTCGTGAACACGTACATGCGGCCGTCCTGAATCGGCTTGCCGTCGTCGCCGCGGATGTCGTGGGTGAAGGCGAAGCGCACGCCTTCGCTTTTGCCGATCCAGTTCGCCTGCATGGTGCGCACGCGCTCCGGCCAGCCCGGCATCTTGTCCAGGAACGCGAGCAATTCCTCGGCGTAGTCGGTGATGCGCAGGTAATAGCCGGGGATCTCGCGCTTTTCGACCAGCGCGCCGGTGCGCCAGCCGCGACCGTCGATCACCTGCTCGTTGGCGAGCACCGTGTGGTCGACCGGGTCCCAGTTGACGACCTGCGTCCTGCGATAGGCGATGCCCTTCTCCAGCATGCGCAGGAACAGCCACTGGTTCCAGCGGTAGTAGCTGGGATCGCAGGTCGCGAATTCACGCGACCAGTCGATCGCGAGTCCCATCGCCTGCATCTGCTTCTTCATGTCGGCGATGTTGCGGCGCGTCCATTTCGCGGGCGCCTCGCGGTTGTTGATTGCCGCGTTCTCCGCCGGCAGCCCGAACGCATCCCAACCCATCGGCATCAGCACGTTCTGCCCGCGCATCCGCAGGTGACGAACCATCACGTCGTTGATCGTGTAGTTGCGCACGTGCCCCATGTGCAGCGCGCCCGACGGATACGGCAGCATCGAGACGCAAAAGCACTTCGCCGCCCCCGGCTTCTCGGTGGCGCGATAGGCGTCGGCGTCGCGCCACGCGCTCTGCGCGGCCGCTTCGATGCTGGCGGGGTGGAACGGCTTCATGCGGATGGGGACGCCACGCCGGGCAATATGGCGCGTTCGAAGTAAGTCGTTAATTATACCGGCAGGTGCACGGGCCCTGCAGCGTGATCCGGATTGCCGCGCGACGATCGAGCGCTCCCAGCGCAGTTGCCGCAGTCGTTGGCTATTGCAGAGGCACGCCCCGCACCAGCACCCACACGCCGATCGCGGCGAACAGCATCGCGGCCAGAATCCGGATCGCGCGGAACGGAATCCTCGCGGACAGCAGGTGGCCGGCGAACACCACCGGCACGTTGGCGAGCAGCATGCCGAGCGTCGTCCCGATCACGACGGCCGCCAGCGACGGGTACTGCGCGGCGAGCACGACCGTCGCGACCTGCGTCTTGTCGCCCATCTCGGTAAGGAAGAACGCGATCGTCGTCACGATGAACACGCCGGCGCGCGACACGGGTTTCACCTCCTTGTCGAGCTGGTCGGGTTTCAGCGCCCATGCTGCGACGGCGAAGAACGACAGCGCCACGATCCACTTGAGGACGTCGGGAGCAACCAGCGCCCGCACCCAGTTACCGACGAGACCCGCCAGCGCGTGATTGACCAGCGTGGCAACGGCAATCCCCGCGACGATCGGCCACGGTCGCCGATAGCGGGCCGCGAGCATCAGCGCGAGGAGCTGGGTCTTGTCGCCAATCTCGCCGACCGCGACGACCAGCGTCGATACGAAGAGTGCTTCCATGGAACGGACGCGTCATTCTACCGACGCCCCGCCGGTCGTCCGGGGCCCTCCATCCGGCGGCGCTGCGGACCCTGGCCAGCGGAACGGGAAGGGTCGGTGGCACAATCCCTGTTTACCCGGGAACCGGCGCGTGCCTTTTGCGCTCTATCGAACGCCGGGATCGCGTTCCACCCCCTCATCGATGACCTTTCGCGCAGCCACCGACGTGAACAACGCTACCGCGGTTGCCGCGGCGTGGACGTTCGCGCTCGTTGTCGCCGCCGGTCCAGCGCATGCCCAGCCGGTCCGCACGCCCAACGTCGAAGCCGAACTCGTCTCCGAGCGCGCCTCGCTCGTCCCCGGGCAGTCCGCCACGGTTGCGCTGCGGCTCAAGATCCGCGACCGCTGGCATACCTACTGGCGCAACCCCGGCGACTCGGGATTGCCGACAACGCTCGACTGGAAGCTCCCGTCCGGCATAACTGCCGGCGCGATCCAGTGGCCGGCACCCAAGGCGCTGCCCGTCGGCCCGCTGCTCAACTACGGGTACGAGGGCGAGGTCTATCACCTGGTCGATCTCGCGCTGCCCGCATCGCTGGCGGTCGGCGCGCCGGTGACGCTCGCCGCTCGCGCCGATTGGCTGGTTTGCGAAGACGTCTGCATTCCCGAGGGCGCGGATCTCACGCTGACCTTGCCGGTTGCCTCGAGCGGCGACCTGCATCCGAAGTGGGGTGTTCCGATCCGGTCGGCGCGCGACGCGCTACCCAAAGCGTTGACGGGGTGGCAGGCAAGCGCGCTCGGAGAGGGTTCGACGATAAGGCTCGCGCTGACGCCGCCGAGGGGTGCCGCCGATCCGGGCGCGCTGCATTTCTTCCCCTATGGCGAAGGCACGCTCGAGCCTTCAGTGCCGCAGCAGCTCAAACGCGATGGCGATCGCTACGTCCTCACGCTGCCGGTCGCGCACCAGCTCGCGCCGGGGTTCACGCGCGTTGCCGGCGTCATCACGGCCTCGATGGGCATCGAAGGCGCAAGAGCCGCGACCCTCGACGTTCCACTCGCTGGCGCAATCGTCGCGGGGCCGAAGCCGCCCGACGCTCCGCCCGTCCGGCTCAATCTCGGTGCGGGCGACTCGCCGCCGCCGATCGCGCTGGTGCCGGCACTGCTGTTCGCGCTTGTCGGCGGCCTGCTGCTGAATCTCATGCCCTGCGTGTTCCCGGTGCTGTCGCTCAAAGTCATGGGCTTTGTCGAGCACCACGACGCCAAGCGCACCATGCGACGCGAGGCGGTCGCCTACAGTGCCGGCGTTGTGCTTTCGTTCGTGTTGCTGGCGATGGGGCTGGTTGCGCTGCGCGCCGCGGGCGAGCAGCTCGGCTGGGGCTTCCAGCTGCAGTCGCCGGCGATAGTCACCGGGCTCGCGATCCTGTTCTTCCTGCTCGCGCTCAACCTCTCCGGCGTGTTCGAATTCGGGATGTTCGTGCCTTCGTCGGTGGCCGGACTCACCGCGCGCAACCGCACGCTCGACGCGTTCGCCACCGGCGTGCTCGCGGTCGCCGTCGCGTCGCCGTGCACGGCGCCGTTCATGGGGGCGGCGCTCGGTTACGCGATTTCGCAGTCGATTCCGGTGACGGTCGCGGTCTTCGCGGCGCTGGGGCTGGGGCTGGCGCTGCCCTACGTGCTGCTGGCGTGGTTCCCGGGCTGGCGGCGTCACCTGCCCAAGCCCGGCGCGTGGATGGAGCACATGAAGCGCGTGCTGGCGTTCCCGCTCTACGCGACGGTGGCGTGGCTCGCCTGGGTGCTGGGTGCGCAGCTCGACAACGACGCCGTGCTGCGGCTTGCGATCGCGCTGGTCGGAATCGCGTTCGCGGCGTGGGCGTGGCAGGTGTTTCGCGGCGGCACGAAACGGGCCTGGGCCGTCGCGGCGGTAGCGAGTCTCGGAGGCACGGCCGTGCTGATCGCGCCGCTGTTCACCGGAAGCGTGGCAGAATCGGACCTGCGAACCACGAAAGTCTCGCAAGCGGGTGAGTGGCGCGCGTTTTCTCCGGCCACGGTCGATGCGCTGACCGCGAGCGGGCGCGCCGTGTTCGTGGATTTCACCGCGGCCTGGTGCGTGACCTGTCAGGTCAACAAGCGGCTGGTGCTGAACGACGCCGACGTTCGCGCGGCGTTCGCGAACAAGCAGGTGGAGCTGGTGCGAGCCGACTGGACCCGTCGCGATCCCGAGATCACCCGCGCGCTTACCGCCCTCGGCCGGAGCGGCGTGCCGGTGTATGTGCTCTACCGGCCGGGGAAAACGCCCCTGCTACTGCCCGAAGTGCTGCAGACGGGCATGATATTCGACGCGCTGGCCACGTTGTAATCGACTTACGGAGACAACCGATGAACAACTCGAGAGCTTGTGCGTTCGTCGCAGTCGCGGCGTTTGCGATCGCGGCGACGGCCGCCACCCCCGGGAAGCCAGCGCCGGATTTCACCGTCAACGACGCCGGTGGCAAGCCGGTCAGGCTCGCGGATCAGCGCGGCAAGTTCGTCGTGCTGGAATGGACCAATCCCGAGTGCCCGTTTGTGCGCAAGCACTACGACAGTGGGAACATGCAGGGGCTGCAGAAGGAGTTCGGCGGCAAGGACGTGATCTGGCTGTCGGTCAACTCGACCCGCCGCAACCACCCCGAATTCAAGACTGGCGCGCAGATGTCGCAGTGGATGAGGGAGCAGGGCGCGTCGCCCCAAGCGGTGCTTATCGACGAGACCAGCGCCACCGGACAGGCCTATTCGGCGCGGACGACGCCGCACATGTACATCATCGATCCCGCGGGCAAGCTGATCTATGCCGGCGCGATCGACGACAAGCGCTCTTCGAACCCGGCCGACGCGAAAACCGCCAACAACTTCGTTCGCGCGGCGCTCACCGAGGCGCGCGCCGGCAAGCCGGTGACAACCCAGAGCACCACGCCCTACGGCTGCAGCGTCAAGTACTGACTCCCGCATGGCGCTCGACACCTGGCTCGCGTTCTTCGCGGCCTGCTGGCTGATCAGCCTCTCGCCCGGCGCGGGCGCGATCTCGTGCATGGCGGCCGGTCTCCGCTACGGATTCCGGCGCGCGTTCCCGAACATCGTCGGCCTGATCGTCGGCATCATGTTCATGCTGGTGATCGTCGGCGCGGGACTAGGGGCGATTCTCGCCACGTCGTCGCTGGCGTTTGCGATCGTCAAATGGCTGGGGGTGGCCTACCTGGTCTGGCTCGGGCTCGCCCAGTGGCGTGCGCCGGCGTTCGCCGTCGATGCCAACGCGGCGCAAGCGCAGCTTGGCGGAACGCCACGGCAACTGCTGCTGAAAGGGTTCCTGGTCAACGCGACCAACCCGAAGGGCGTCCTGTTCATGCTCGCGGTACTGCCGCAGTTCATCGATCCGGCGCGTCCGCAGCTGGCGCAGTACCTGATTTGCGGCGTGACGCTGACGCTCACCGATCTGGTGGTGATGAGCGGCTACACCGCGTTCGCCTCGAGGGTGCTCCGACTGCTCCGCGAGCCCCACCACATTCGCGCGTTGAACCGCACCTTCGGCGGGCTGTTCGTGGCGGCCGGCGCAGCGCTGGCGACCTTCAAGCGCGTGGCGTAGCCGGCGCGAATGCCGTTTCCATTTCCCGCCGGAACTTGGTCGCGGGATCGGATGGGTCGAGGTTGACGTCGTCCCAACGCACCGGCTGGCCGGCGTCAATGGCGCGCTTGAGCGTGACTCCGTGCGCGAGTCCGAGCGGCAGTCCGCCCAGCGCGACCGAATCACCCGCCGTCATCAACTTTCCGTAGACGGTGTAGCCACCTTCGCCGTCTAGCGTTTCGCCGGCCGCGAGGTCGCGCTTGGCGGTGGCCACCACGTCGCCATGCCAGGCGACCGCCTGGCCGGTCGGCTCGCGCCGCAAGCCGACCGACGCGACGCTAACGCCGAGTTCCAGCCCGATCGCGTGGCTGGGCTTGTACATCGCGCTGTAGCGTCCGGACGGATCGGTCGGAAAACCGTACTCCGCAAAGCAGCGCCGCACGTAGTCCTCGCCTGATCGGTCGCCAGCTCGAAACGTGACGTACACGCCCCAGCGCAGGTCGCGGAACACCGGCCGGCCATCGCGTTCCAGCGACGAAATGACTTCGACCTGGCCCGCGTGATGCAGCACGCCGCCTTCGTCGCGGGGTTTGAGCAGGCGCGGCAGGTCATCGACGCCGCAGGCCGGAAACGCAAGCCCCTCAGGTGCGGGCACGAGGCCGGTCGCGTTGGCGACCGCGGCCATCTCGATCGCGCTCTTGGTGCCGTCGAGGAAGGAGTTGAATATCTTGGCGTTGAAGTCCCCGGCCGCCACGAACTCGGGACTGAATCCGTAATGGGTCCAGACCGTCTGTGGCGTCGAGGCGTGGTAGGCGGGCAGGTACTTGGTGCCCTTGCCCGCGGCGACGACCTCGAAGCCCGCCGCGCGCGCCCAGTCGACCAGTTCGCAGATCATGGCCGGCTGGTCCCCGTAGGCAAGCGAGTAGACGATGCCCGCGTCACGGGCGCGCTGCGCGAGCAATGGCCCGGCCAATGCGTCCGCCTCGACGTTTACCATGATGACGTTCTTGCCGTGCTTGCAGCAGGCGAGGACGTGACGAATGCCGGCAGCGGGTTGGCCTGTGGCATCGATGACGATCTCGATCTCCGCGGCCTCGATTAGCGCAATCGCGTTATCGGTGATGAAAGTGGTTCCGCCGCGCCCGGCTTCGGCGAGACTCTGCGCCGCGAACTTCTCCGGCGGCCAGCCGACGCGGGTCAAAGCACTCCGCGCCCGCGCCGGATCGAGATCGGCGATGCCGACGACGTGCACGCCGGGCGTGTGCTTCGCCTGAGCGACGTACATTGCTCCGAACTTGCCGGCGCCGATCAGCGCGACCCGGAGCGGCTGGCTGGCGGCTGCTCGCTCCTGCAACAGGCGATGGAGATTCACAGGGCTCCGCTTGTGCTACGTATGTCGCTCGTCCACGAGTCATACGCGTCGTCGTCAGCTGGGCTCGCCGGCCCTGAGCGCGCGTTTACTTTCCTGCGGTACCGATTGTAAACGCTTATGAGTCCAACCCACAGCCCAATCCTATCGCGCTGGCTGCACGTTTCAATGACGTGATCGTGCGAGTGGACCGGCACGACGTGGATGCGAGCGACGGACGCACTCATGCGCGAAACGCGAGTGCAAGGGCCACCGGTACAAAGATTACGCTCATCAGGTTGCCGATGAGCACGATCGACGCGACCTTGCCGGGCTCCTGGCGGAACTGCTCGGCCACCATGAAATTGATCACCGCCGGGGGCAACGCGCCGAACAGGATCAGCAAACCCGTCTGCGTCGCACTCAAGCCGAGCAGCGGGGCGAGCAGCAACGCGACCGCGATCCCCGCCAGCGGGCAGACCAGCCCGCCGATCACGCCGAGCCGGGCGTCGCGCCATTCGATGTCGATCAGGCGAACGCCGAGCGAGAGCAGCATCAGCGGAATAAGCCCGTCGCCGACCAGCTTGAAGCTCGTGGCCAGCCACTCCGGCAACGGTGGGCGGAAGATCGCGAAAGCGAAACCGGCCACCGTCGACCAGACCATCGGATTGCGCAGCAGCCGACCGAACTTCGCGTGGTGGTCCACGATCCACGCGCCCAGCGTGAAATGCAGCAGGTTCGAGATGGTGAACAGCGCGACCATCGGCCCGAACCCCGCCTCGCCGTAGGCCAGCACCGCGAGCGGCAGGCCCATGTTGCCGCAGTTGTTGAACATCATCGGCGGCACGAACGTGCGCGCGTCCTCGCGCAGCCACTTCGCGATTGGCCACGCGAGCAGCCCCGAACCGAGCACCACGCCGACGCTGCCCAGCATCAGCGGGGCATCGCCGCGGATGTCGAACGACTTCGACGACAGCGCCGAGAAGATCAGCGCCGGCGCCAGCACGTTGAGGCTGATGCGGTTGACCATCGCCATGTCGGGCCGCACCCGCCGGCCCCAGACGTAGCCGAGCGCGATGACCGCGAATACCGGCAGGATGATCCCGAGGATGCGTTCGAGCATAGGGACTAGGGGCTAGGGGCTAGGGACTAGGGAGCGGCGGTGCCCGACGCAAGGTCGTGCCTGACGATAATTGTCCTGACATAAAGCTGTATTGGCATCGCGAACCCGAATTGTCGCTCCCTGCATCGCAGCCCCGTCGACCTGCATTGCACAGGTGATCCCTAGCCCCTATCCCCTAGTCCCTAGCCCCTACAGAATGTACTTCGCCAGGTTGTCGTCCCCCGCGATGCCCGCAAGGCGCTGGTCGACGAACGCGGCGTCGACTTCGATCGTCGCGCCCTCGTGTTTCGACGCGTGGAACGACACGTCCTCGAGCAATCGTTCCATCACCGTGTACAGCCGGCGCGCGCCGATGTTCTCCTGGCGCTCGTTGACCGCGTGCGCGATCTCGGCCAGGCGTCGGATGCCATCGGGGCGGAACGCGACCGTGACCTTCTCGGTGGCGAGCAGCGCTTCGTACTGGCGCGTGAGGCAGGCGTCGGTTGCGACCAGGATCTGCTCGAAATCCGCGACCGACAGCGGCGTGAGTTCGACCCGGATCGGAAAGCGGCCCTGCAACTCGGGAATCAGGTCCGATGGTTTCGACAGGTGGAATGCGCCGGAGGCGATGAACAGCACGTGGTCGGTGCGGATCATGCCGTACTTGGTCGTGACGGTGGTGCCTTCGACCAGCGGCAACAGGTCGCGCTGCACGCCCTGCCGCGATACGTCGATACCCTGGGTGCCGTCGCGCGACGCGATCTTGTCGATCTCGTCCAGGAACACGATGCCGTTCTGCTCGGCCGCGGCCAAGGCACGCGCCTTGATTTCCTCGTCGTTCAGGAGCTTGCCAGCTTCCTCATCGGTCACCAGCTTCAGCGCGTCGCGCACCTTCATTTTCTGCGAACGACGGCGGCTTCCGCCGAGTTGCTGGAACATGCCCTGCAGCTGGCTCGACAGGTCCTCCATGCCCGGCGGCGCCATGATCTCCATCTGCGGCGCCATCAGAGCAACTTCGATTTCGATCTCCTTGTCGTCGAGCTTGCCCTCGCGCAGCAGCTTGCGGAACTTCTGGCGCGTCGCCGAATCGGCTGGCTGCATGTCGTTGAAGTTGACCTCGCGGGCTGGCGGGATCAGCGTGTCGAGCACGCGCTCCTCGGCGGCGTCGGTGGCACGGTGGCGCACCTTTCGCATCTCGGTTTCGCGGGTCTGCTTGACCGCGACTTCGACCAGGTCGCGAACGATGGTGTCGACGTCGCGCCCGACGTAGCCGACCTCGGTGAACTTGGTCGCCTCCACCTTGACGAACGGCGCGTCGGCGAGCCGCGCGAGGCGCCGCGCGATTTCGGTCTTGCCCACGCCGGTCGGGCCGATCATCAGGATGTTCTTCGGCGTGATTTCGGAGCGCAGCGGGTCGGGAACCTGCTGGCGGCGCCAGCGGTTGCGGAGCGCGATCGCGACGGCGCGCTTGGCGGCGTCCTGGCCGACGATGTGCTTGTCGAGCTCGGAGACGATTTCCTGCGGAGTCATCGGTACGGGCATGGTCGTCGGGGTGGCGAAAAAAGCAAACGGCCACCGCGAAGGTGGCCGCCCGATTGTACCGCCATGAGCGATGCGGGACTGGCCCGGGAACGACCGCACGCGCCAGGAGCGCGAGTTGCGGTTCGCTTGGCGCAGAAGTGCACGATCGCCTATCATTGGCCCGATCCCCTTCGCGCCACGCTCGTGGCTATGCCAATGCCGCGTCATCGCTGTGCATTCCGTTCCACCTTTGCCGTGCTCGCCGCAGGCTGGCTGGTTGCCGGCTGCAGCAGCACGCCATCGCTCGATCCCCGCACCTGGTTTGGCCGCGACAGCACGCCGGCGCCGGCAGCGCGCGAGTTGCCTGGTGTCGAGGCGCGATTGCGCGGCCTCTCGTCGGCGGCGACCGGGGTCGTGCGAGTGCGGGAGACCGGCGATCTGCTGATCGTGTTTGTGCAGCTCGGCAGTGTCTCGCCGGGCCCGTATCGGGCCGTGTTCCACGACAACGCCAACTGCACCTCGCCCAACGGCTTCTCCGCCGGTGCGCCCTGGACGCCTCCGGGCGCGAAGGATTCGGCGGCGCGGCTCCTGCCCGAGCTGTATGTGAAGGATGAACACGGCGAACTTACCGCCAGACTGCGCGGCGTCAGGATGGGTCCGGACATGTTGAAGCGCTCGGTCCTGATCTACGCGGGGTCGACCGTGGTGCCGCCGAAACCGAACGTTCCCAACGACGTCGTCGCCTGCGGCACGTTTGTCCCGTCGACGTCGCTGTTCTGAAACCGGATCGCTCTTCACCGATGGCTATGCTCGCCGGGCGGAAGATCCTGATCACCGGGCTGCTGTCGAACCGCTCGATCGCGTTCGGCGTCGCGAAGGCCTGCCGTCGCGAGGGCGCCGAGCTCGCGTTCACGTACGTCAACGACGAGCTGAAGGACCGCGTGGTGAAGCTGGCGGCCGAGTTCGGATCCTGCCCGGTGCTTCCCTGCGACGTGACCTCCGACGAACAGATCGACGCGCTGTTCGCCAGCCTGAAAGGCGACTGGGGCGGGCTCGACGGCCTGCTGCATTCGATCGCCTTCGCGCCGCGCGAGTCGCTGGACGGCGATTTCCTGAACAGCCTATCGCGCGCCGCATTCGCCACCGCCCACGATATCAGTTCGTACAGCTTCGCCGCGCTCGCCAAGGGCGCGCGCCCGCTGATGCAGGGCCGGCACGGCGCGCTGCTGACACTCACCTATCTCGGCTCGCAGCGCGCGTTGCCGAACTACAACGTGATGGGACTCGCGAAGGCCTCGCTGGAGGCGAACGTCCGCTATCTCGCCGCCGCGCTCGGCCCGGAAGGCTTGCGCGTCAACGCGATCTCCGCCGGCCCCGTCAAGACACTCGCTGCGGCGGGCATCGGCGGGTTCTCGAAGATCTTTCGCTTCGTGGAAAACAACGCGCCGCTGCGGCGCAACGTCACCGTTGACGAGATCGGCAACGTTGCCGCGTTCTACCTGTCCGAACTGTCGTCGGGGATCACCGGCGAAGTCACCTACGTCGACGCCGGCTTTTCCACCGTTGCCGCCGGCTTGACCGAATAAGTTCGCCCCCGGCGAATTGGCGCGGGGAGCATCCAATGTGCCCCTAGGTTCTTGTGTTACGCACACGCGCCTTCGACGCCATCGTCATCGGTGGCGGTCACAATGGCCTCACTTGCGCCGCCTACCTCGCCGCGGGCGGATTGTCGGTGGTGGTCGTCGAACGCCGCAGCGTGATTGGCGGCGCTGCGGTGACCGAGGAGTTCCATCCCGGCTTTCGCAACTCGACGGCGAGCTACGCGGTCAGCCTGCTGCACCCCAAGGTCATCCGCGACCTGAAACTCGCCGAGCACGGGCTTCGCATCGTCGAGCGGCCGTTCGCCAATTTCCTGCCGCTGTCGGCAAGCGAAGGTGACTGGCTCGAAATCGGACCGACCCTCGCGGCGACGCAAAGCCAGGTTGCCCGCCATTCGGCTCGCGATGCAGGAACGCTGCCTGCGTTCTACGCGATGCTGGAACGGGTCGCGGCGGTGCTGCGCGACTTGCTGCTGGCCACGCCGCCCAACGTCGGAGGCGGGCTCTCGGCGATGCTCGATGGCTGGAAGGTCGCACGTCGATTCCGCGCGCTCGACAGTGTGGGTCGGCGCGACACGCTCGACCTTTTCACCAAGAGCGCGGGCGACGTGCTCGACCGCTGGTTCGAATCTGCCCCGATCAAGGCGGCGCTCGGATTCGATGCGATCGTCGGACATTTTGCCAGCCCCTACACACCCGGCTCGGCCTATGTGCTGCTGCATCTGGCGCTGGGCGAGGTCAACGGGCAGCGCGGGCGCTGGGGTCACGCGATCGGCGGGATGGGCGCGATCAGCGGGGCCATTGCCGGCGAATGCGAGCGGCGGGGGGTTGCGATCCGGACCGCTTCGCCGGTCGCGCGCGTCGTGGTCAAGGCAGCGTGGGCCTGCGGGGTCGAACTCGACAGTGGCGAAGTCATCGAGGCCGAGCGCGTGGTCGCCAACGTGAACCCGAAGCTGCTGTTCACGCGATTGGTCGCACCCGAGCACCTTCCCGATGACTTTCGCGCGCGCATCGGCGCCTACCGATGCGCTTCGGGCACGTTCCGGATGAACGTCGCGTTGTCGGCGCTGCCCGATTTCGCGTGCCGGCCGGGACGCGTAGGCGCGCCGCATCATCAAAGTGGCATCGTGATGGCGCCGTCGCTTGCGTACATGGAGCAGGCGTACTTCGACGCGAAGACGACGGGGTGGTCGCGCGCACCGATCGTCGAACTGGTGATTCCGTCGCTGGTCGACGATTCACTTGCTCCTGCGGGCGCGCATGTCGCCAGCCTGTTCTGCCAGCATGTGCACCCGGAACTGTCGACGGTGCGGCCGGGTCGAGGCTGGGACGACGCCCGCGACGAGGTTGCGGACCTGATGATCGACACAGTAACGCGCTATGCACCGAACTTTCGCGAAAGCGTGATCGCGCGCCGCGCGCTGACGCCGCTCGACCTGGAGCGCGAGTTCGGGCTGGTCGGTGGCGACATCTATCACGGCGCGCTCACGCTCGACCAGCTGTTCAGCGCGCGGCCCGTGCTCGGCCACGCCGACTACCGGACACCGGTTCGGGGGCTGTACCTGTGCGGGTCGGGCGCGCATCCCGGCGGCGGCGTGACCGGCGTCCCCGGCCACAACGCGGCGCGCGAAATCCTGCGCGATGTTCGCCGACATGACTGAGACCGGACAACGATTTCCATCGCTGGCCGCGACCATCACGGCGCTGGGCATCGCGCAGATCATTTCCTGGGGCACACTGTTCTACACGATTGCGGTGCTGGGCAATGCGATGCGGGCGGCGACCGGCGTCGGCGAGATCACGCTGTTCGCGTGCTATTCCACGGGGCTGGTGATTTCGGGACTGGTGGCACCGTGGCTGGGGCGACAGATCGATGTTCGCGGAGGACGACCGATACTGGCCGGCGGCTCGGCGCTGGCCGCACTCGCCTGCGCGTCACTTGCCTCGGTTCAGGGTCCGGTCACGCTGCTCGTCGCGTGGCTGCTGGCGGGCATCGCGATGGCCGCGACTTTGTACGACCCGGCGTTCGCGACGCTTCATCACGTCGCGGGAAGCGCCTATCGCCGGAGCGTCACCGCGCTGACGCTGTTCGGAGGCTTCGCGAGTACCGTGTTCTGGCCGCTGTCGCAGGCGCTGCTCGAGTCGGTGGGCATGCGAGCGACCTTTGCCATCTATGCGCTGCTGCACCTCGCGGTGTGTCTGCCGCTGCACCTGCTGTTCGTGCCGCGGCACCGGTCCGAACCGCCCGGCACGCACGTGACCGAGGCGCAATGGACTGCCGCGGCGGCTGACGGTGTCTACTTCTGGTTGGCCGTGGCGCTCACGCTTGCGTCGCTGGTGGCATCTGCGCTCTCCGCACATCTCATCGAGCTGGTCACGGCGTCGGGCCTGAGCGCGCGCGAGGCGGTGCTGATCGGTGCACTGATCGGGCCCATGCAGGTGGTGGGGCGGGTGATGGAGCTGATGCTCGGACGGCGGATGGGTCCGATCGCCGCGGGCACGGCGGCCTTCAGCGTACTCGCGGTTGCACTTGCGATGTTCGCGATGATCGGCGGCAGCTTCGCTCTCGCCGTCGGGTTCGCCGTGTTGTACGGCTGGAGCAACGGCGTCATGACCATCGTCCGCGGCACGGTACCCGCCGAGCTGTTCGGCCGCCGCGGCTACGGCGCGTTGCTCGGGCGGCTGGCGATGCCGCAGTTCATCGCGCGAGCCCTCGCACCCGCAGCGCTCGCCGCCCTCCTGGTCATCGATCGCGATCGCGTGACCGCGCTGGCCGCGCTGGTCGCGGCCGGCCTGCTTGCGCTGATCGCCTACCGCCACGCGGTCCGACGCTCGCGCGCTGCGCCCTGAGTGCCGTGTTCAGTTTGCCCGGCCGGCTGAAGTCGATGCGTAATTTGTGGTGAAATGCACGGGTGCCCGCGCCGATGACATTGCGGAAGTGCGACGCACACTTTCCCTGACGCCACGATCTCCGAGGCTGCCTTGCCGTGAACATGAACCAGACCCTTCTTGCGTATTGGCCCTGTCAATGACGTCGCCAGCGTCCTCGACCGAACTCAGCGTGCTCTCCGGCGGGGCGATCGAGCCCGGACTGCGTGCCTTCGCTGAAGTGGCGAAGCGCGAGACCGGGCACACGCTCGCGATCCAGTTCAACACCGCGCCGCAGATTGCGAAGCGGCTCGCGGCGGGCGAGGTTTACGATCTCCTGATCTCGCCGCCGGCGGTGATCGCGCAGGCGGCGAAGGACGCTTCTGTGGCGGCCGACACGCGCGTGGCGGTCGGCCGGGTGGGTGCGGGCATCATCGTGCGCACGGCGGCAAGCGCGCCGGACGTTGCAGATGTCGACGCGCTGAAGCAGGCGCTCCTCGCCGCGGACTCGATCGTCTACAACACGGCTTCGACCGGCCTCTACCTCGACCGGCTGTTCGAGAGCCTCGGCATCCTGGACGCGATCAAGCCGAAGACGACGCGCTACCCCGACGGCGCGTCGGTGATGGAACACGTGATCCGCGGCAGCGGCCGCGAGATCGGCTTCGGCGCGATGACCGAGATCCGGATGTACCAGACCAAGGGGCTCAAGCTCGCGGGTCCGCTGCCGGCGGAGGTGCAGAACTACACGGAATACGAAGCCGTCGTCATGACCGGCGCGCCCAATGCCGACGCGGCGCGCGCGGTGCTGAAGGTCCTCGCCTCCCAGGCCGGCAAGGCGGCGTTCGTCTCGGGCGGCGTGGAGTAACGATCATCCAGACTTCGTGCCAACGCGCTCCGCGTACTTGGTCAGAGCTTCCATAGGGATATACCCCGTAATCACTGCGGTATGCTTTCACCGTCGGTCGGCGCCGATCCGGAGCCAAACCATGTCCCACGAAGCGCCCC
>JBKKAZ010000188.1:0-30703 GCA_046714435.1 Casimicrobiaceae bacterium | reverse complement strand
GCAGGAAACCGATGTTGTCGTCCTGCGCGGTCCACAGCACCGTCGCGTTGAGTTCGGACGAGTAGTCCCAGAGCGCGTAGCTGGTTCCCCCCGCAAGCGTGTCGACGTCGGTCAGCGTGACGCTGCCCGAAGGAAACAGCGTCAGCTTCAGCGCATTCCCCTCGCGGGTCGCGATGCCCGGCAGGCGCTTCATCTGCTCGGCCTCGATGCGCCGGGCGCAATCGACGGGCCCGTCGGCCTGGGTGCATAGCGCGGTGATTTCAGCCGGCGCGAGCGGCGCAGCGAGCGCGCTCGAAGCGAACAGCGCCGCCCCCGCGGGCATCCAGAACCTACCGCGCATCAGGTGATCAACCCCGCAGTTGGCGAGCTCGGCGTTGCGGCGTAGAGCTTGCGGGGCATGCGGCCCGCGAGGTACGCGTCTCGCCCCGCTTCCACCGCAAGCTTCATCGCGCGCGCCATGCGCAGGGGATCCTGCGCCAGCGCGATCGCGGTGTTCATCAGGACGCCATCGCAGCCAAGTTCCATGGCGATGGCGGCATCGGACGCGGTCCCCACGCCCGCGTCGACCAGCACCGGAACCTTCGACTGCTCGAGGATCAGGCGCAGGTTCCACGGATTGAGGATGCCCATGCCGGAGCCGATCAGCGAGGCGAGCGGCATGATCGCCACGCAGCCGATCGCCTCGAGTTCGCGGGCAACGATCGGGTCGTCTGAGGTGTACACCATGACGTCGAAACCGTCGGCCACCAGCACTTCGGCGGCCCGCAACGTCTGCCGGATGTCCGGGTACAGCGTGTTCGCGTCACCGAGCACCTCGAGCTTTGTCAGCCGGTGCCCGTCCAGCAGATCGCGCGCGAGCTTGAGCGTCCGCACCGCGTCGTCCGCGGTGAAACAGCCCGCGCTGTTCGGCAAATAGGTGAATTCGCTCGGCGGCAGCGCGTCGAGCAGCGAGGGTGCGTTCGCATCCTGTCCGAGGTTGGTTCGCCGGATCGCGACGGTGACGATCTGGGCACCGGCGGCATCGATCGCGGCCCGTGTCTGCGCGAAGTCGCGGTACTTGCCGGTGCCGACCAGCAGCCGCGAGCGATACGAGTTCCCGGCGATGACGAGCACGCCGGTTGCATCGACAGCGGGGTCGTGGGGAGCGTTCATTGCCGCAATGTTACGCCAGGGACGCCGGGCTTGCGCGCTGCGCCTGCGGCGGTGCGCACCCCATCCTAACCGCCGCCAACCGCACCGACGATTTCAACGCGGTCGCCCTGGGCGAGTTCGGTGTCGGCGTAACGGCTCTTCGACACGATCTCGCCGTTGCGCTCGACCGCGATCCGCTTGCCTTCGAGGCCGAGTTCGCGCACCAACCCTTGTACGGTCAGCCTCGCGGTCGCGAGCGTGCGGGGCTGTCCGTTGACGGTGACGGAAATGGAATGCAAGCTGGTTGCCTTGCCTTGGCTAACGACGCTTCGCCGCTCGCGCCGGGTCGAGCTTGGCGTCGAATGCAATGCGGTTCCGGAAGGCGGCAATGTGCCGGAGCTGCTCCGAAGGTGTCCTGGACGTCGCCCCACGCCTCTTTGCGACGGCGAGGCCACAACATGGCCGTCTGATTCCGCTAGGCACGGCGACCCTCGAACCAGGGGATGCTGCTTTCAGGCATGCGTTAGCGCGGAACGATGGGTCCGGGGTAGGCAGCGGGCCGTCGGGGTTGTTTGGTAGCGAGCGAGGGATTCGAACCCCCGACCAAAGGATTATGATTCCTCTGCTCTAACCAGCTGAGCTAGCTCGCCGAAGCCCTAAATTATCGCCCAAACCGGGGGGTGGGTCAAAGTCGTCGCTCCCGGCAGCGAGTCGGGACGCGAACGCCCGTCGATCCGCCGCTCGCAACTCTTGCCCAAGTGCGCAATCGGCCATCCCCGAGCCTCGCTGCGAGCATCCAGTCAAACGTCCAGGACAACGGTCGCGCAGGCTGCAGTGCCGGTGGTAGAGTCGACGCTTGTCAACGTGCAGTCTTGGACCATGCACACCCTGATGAATGCTGCGGGGCTCGTCCTCAACATCAGCGCGGTCGAGCGCGAAATCGGCCTGTCCAAGGATGTGCTTCGCATGTGGGAGCGCCGTTACGGATTTCCGAAACCGGGCCGCGACGAAAACGGCGAGCGGCAATATACGACCGCGGACGTTGCAAAGCTCCGTGCAATCAAGCGGCTGATGGACGTCGGCGTGCGGCCGGGCAAGCTCATGCAAAGTTCGTTCGACGAACTCAATGCGCTTGCCGAGGTGCGCGTACCGCCGCGTCGCGATCCGCTGGCCCCCGCGCTGGAACGCGACATGCTGTCGTTGCTGCAATCGCACGACAGCCCAGGCCTTCAGCACGCGCTAGCGAACATGCTGATGAAGCAGGGCCTGCAGCAGTTCGTGCTGGAAACGCTCACGCCGCTCAATCGCGCGGTTGGCGACGCCTGGATGCGCGGTGATCTGCAGGTGTTCGAGGAGCACCTATACACCGAGCAGGTGCAGGTCGCGCTTCGCACCGCGATCAATGCCTTCCCCCGGCAGTCCGGTGTGCCCCGCGTGCTGCTGACGAGCTTTCCGAGCGAGCAGCATGGGCTGGGCCTGCTGATGGTCGAGGCGTTGCTGGTGCCCGAGGGGGTCCAGTGCATTTCGCTGGGTCCGCAGACGCCGCTGGAGGACATCCGGCTGGCAGTGGGCGCACACAAGGCGCACGTGCTCGCGCTTTCGTTTTCGGCCGCGTTCCCGGTGCGGCAGGCGAGCGTCGGCCTCGCCAGCCTGCGCCGGCTGATTCCGCCACAGGTTACGATTTGGGCCGGCGGCGACATGACCCGACGGGTTCGCAGGACCCTGCCCGGCGTCGTGTTGATTCCCGACCTCGGTGCTGCAGTTGGCGCGCTATCCAGCTGGCGCGCGCATTGGGTGCCGCAGGTAGCGGGTTACTGAGTAGAATCGAGCATCCACCAAAGCGGCGCCCATGCTTTATCCCGAGCTTTTCCGTCAGTTCGAATCGGTACGCTGGAGTCTGGCGAACGACGTTCCCTGGGAAGCGTTCGAAGCTGCGCGGCTGTCCGACGAGCAGGCGCGGACGATCAAAATGAACGCGATCACCGAGTGGTCGGCGCTGCCCGCCACCGAGATGTTCCTTCGCGACAATCGCAACGACAGCGACTTCTGCGCGTTCATGTCGATCTGGTTCTACGAGGAGCAGAAGCACGCGCTGGCGCTGATCGAGTACCTGCGGCGCTTTCGCCCGGAGCTCGTGCCCAGCGAGGAGGAGCTGCACGCGGTTCGCTTCGAATTCGATCCGGCGCCCGAGCTCGAGACGCTGATGCTGCACTTCTGCGGCGAGGTGCGGCTCAGCCACTGGTACCGGCGCGCGGCGGAATGGCACACCGAGCCGGTGATCCAGCGCATCTACACGCTGATCGCCGGCGACGAGGCCCGCCACGGCGGCGCCTACCTGCGCTACATGAAGCGCGCGATCGAGCGCTGCGGCACCGACGCCAAGCGCGCGTTCGCGAAGGTCGGCGTGCTGATGGCCAGCCCGCGCCGTGCCGGCAAGCCGCTGCATCCGACCAACCTGCACGTCAACCAGGCCCTGTTTCCGAACGACACCGTGCAAAGCCGCCTCCCCGACCCCGCCTGGCTCGAGCGCTGGCTCGACCAGCAGATCGACTTCGACCAGTCCTGGGAGCGGCGGGTCGTCGGCATGATCCTGCACAACCTCGGCAGCCTGTTCGGACAGACCTTCGAATCGGTGCAGCAGCTCAACCGGTTTCGGAAGTCGCTCGCCGCACCGCCGGTTCCCGCGTGAGCAGGAGTTCGGCGCAGCGCGTGCGCTGACGTCAGCGCATGTGGACCGCGGTTTTCCTGGCGCTCGTTCATGGCGCGATATTCGCACTCTACGGCGCATGGGCGGTGGCCAACGTGGCGGCGGGCGCCGCTGTCTGGCCGTTTGTCGTGTCACTCCCGCCGGTCTTGCTCGCCGCGCCTTTCGCGGTCGTGCTGATCGCGTTCGGGGTCGCGTGGTGGTTCCGCGCCGACCGGCCGGCCGACGTCTGCCTTGACGCGCGCGGAACCCTCGGACTGGTCTGCCGCGAGTTGGCGGCAGTAGCGGGCAACGCGCCGCGAATGATCCTGTACCGCTGGCTGATTCGCGAGCCCGCGCCAGCCCCTGCCGCAGCGCCGATCCTGCTCATCCACGGCGTGCTTTGCAACGCGGGCGTCTGGCATCCGTTCAAGCGATGGCTCGAACGCCGCCGTATCGGCCCCGTTTACACGCTCTCCTATGTCCCGCCGCTCGCTTCGATCGAATTGTTCGCCGAACAGGCGGCCGGCAAGATCGACGAGATCCTTGCCGTGACCGGCGCGAGCAGGGTCGTCGTTGTCACGCACAGCATGGGCGGGCTGGTGATGCGCGCCTACCTGAGACGGCATGGGGGTCGCAAGGTCGCACGCCTGGTAACCATCGGAGCGCCCCACCAGGGAAGCATGCACGCCTGGCTCGCCCCGGGCGAGTCGCTCTCGCAGATGCGGCCCGGCAATGCCTGGCTCGCCGATCTCGGCCTGCCCGCCGGCGAAGGACTGCCTCCGGTCGTGTCGCTGTGGTCGTGGCATGACTCGATGGTCGCGCCGCAAACCTCGTCGCGGATCGTGTTCGGCGACAACATCGTTATTGCGGGTGTCGGCCACAACGCGCTGCTGTACGACCGCGATGTGTTCGAGCGCGTGCTCTCCGAAATCCGGAAGGCAGGCTAGCAGCGTGATGCAAAGTGACTGGAGATGCACAGCGCCGCGCACGATCCGTGTTGTTCGGTGCCGTTGCCAGTGGGCGGCGACGGGCCGCCCCTAGCCGCCCACCTGAATCCAATCCCGACGCAAAAGGCGCATCGACGAAATCCCGTCGCGCGTCGAACTCCCGGACGCCTTTTGCGTCGACCTGCCTACCAGTGGATACCCTGCGTCAATTGCGCGAACGCGACCTGCTCGGCCGAGAGCGGCTGCGGCTCGCCGCCCTTCCTGCCCTGCGCGGCGGCCGAGTCGGGGAACATGTTGAACGCGGTGTTGAGCAGCACCTGCGTGAGCTTCGGCGCGATCGCGTGACAGACCGCCACGAAGATGCCGAGGCGGGTGGCGATGCGGACCGGCCGGTAGACGATCGCTTCGACGACCAGCCCCGCCGCCTCTTCGGGCGAGAGCGTCGGCAGGTTCTCGTACATCTTGGTGGGCGCGATCATCGGCGTGCGCACCAGGGGCATGTTGATGTTGGTCGTGTGCACGCCCTTGTCGATCAGTTCCGAGGCCGCGCACTCGGTGAACGCGTCGAGCGCCGACTTCGAGGCGACGTAGGCCGAGAACCGCGGCGCGCGCGAAAGCACGCCGATCGAGCTGATGTTGATGATGTGGCCGCGCTTCTGCTCGACCATCCTCGGCAGGAAGGCGAAGATCAGCTTCACCGCGCCGAAGTAGTTGAGTTGCATGGTGCGTTCGAAGTCGTGGAAGCGGTCGAGCGAATTCAGTACCGCCCGGCGGATCGAGCGCCCGGCGTTGTTGATCAGGTAGTCGACGCTGCCGTGGTCGGCAAGGATCTTCTTTGCGGTGGCATCGATCGCCGTCATGTCGGCCAGATCGCAGGAGTAGGTGAAGCAGGTCCCGCCCGCGTCGACGATCTGCTTGCGCGTCGCGTCGAGCTTCTCCGGGTCGCGCGCGATGATGACGACCTTGGCCCCGGCCTCGCCGAGCTTGAGCGCGGTCGCGTGGCCGATTCCGGACGACCCGCCGGTGACGACCGCGACGCGCCCCTTCACGCGGCCCGCAAGGCTGCGGTCGATGAACAGGTCCGGATCGAGATTGCGCTCCCAGTAGTCCCACAGCTTCGCCGCATAGTCCTCGAGCGGCGGCGGTGCGATGCCGGAGCCCTTGAGCGCCTTCACCGCTTCGCGGTTGTCGTAGCGGGTCGGAAAGTTTATGAACTGGAACACGTCCCGTGGAATGCCGAGGTCGGTGAGCACGACTTTCATCGCACGCTTGACCGGAGCGAGCGAGGCGAGGCCGCGGATGATAGGCTCGGGAATGAATCCGAACATCCGCGCGTTGATGCGCATCGTCATCTGCGGCGCGTGCGCGGCGTGAGCGAAGATGTTGAGCACCTCGCCGATGCGGTAGGGATCGGCGTCGGTCAGGTGGAAGGTCTTGCCGTCGAGGCCCTTTTTGTGCGCGATGTGGTCGAGCGCGGCGGCGATGAAGTCCACCGGCACGATGTTGAGGCGGCCGCCCTCGATACCGATGGTCGGCATCCATGGCGGCAGGATCTGCCGCAACTTCTGGATCACCTTGAAGAAATAGTACGGCCCGTCGATCTTGTCGATGTACCCGGTCTTGCTGTGGCCGACCACGATGCCCGGCCGGTAGATCCGGAACGGCCGCTTGCATTCGCGGCGCAGCACGGCTTCCGAATCGTGCTTGGTGCGGAAGTACGGATGGTCGAGTTCCTCCGCCTCCTCGAACATGTCCTCGCGGAACACGCCGTCGTAGAGACCGGCGGCGGCGATCGAGCTCACGTGATGGAACACGCCGGCGTTCACCGCGGCAGCGAAGTCCACCGCGTTGCGGGTACCGTCGACGTTGGCCACCTGCTGTGCCGCCGCGGAGGCCGAGAGGTCGTAGACCGCCGCCAGGTGGAACAGATGCTCGATCTTGCCGTTGAGCTTGCGCAGGTCGGCCTCCGCTACGCCGAGCCCGGGCTTGATCAGGTCGCCCACGATCGCGACGATTTGCCGGTCGCTGGCGCCTAGTTCCGCGCGCAGCCCGTCGAGTTTTTTCTGCGAGTTGCGCCGGACCAGCACGTAGATCGGCTTACCGCGCGGCAGCAGCTTCTCGACGAGAAAACGGCCGATGAAGCCGGTTGCCCCGGTGACGAAATAGGCCATGGCATTCCCCTCGGATTTCGCGATGGTCGGCGGCCCCTGCTGTGGTTCGGCGGCAGGAATCAGCATGCGTAACGCACGGGGGCCGGCCGATTATAGCTGCCGCCGCCGGCCCGTCCGGGACGATGCGGCTTTAGAATGCCGGCTCTAGCCCGCGCGTCATAAGATGCTCCGTCACCGTGCCCGGATCGCGCGGCAGGTGCGTGTCCCGGGTTCGATTCCGCACAGAGGAGATCACCATGTTGAAGGCGGCGAAAGCCGAGGCGAAGGCGAAGTCCGCAAGGTCGACGCGCGCCGCGTCGGAAGTGGACAAGGACTTTCCGCAGAACATTCTCGATTCGTCGCGGCAGATCTGGCTCGCCGGTCTCGGCGCCTTTTCGCGCGCGCGCGGCGAGGGCATGAAGGTGTTCGACACGCTGGTCGAGCAGGGGCAGAACCTGGAGGTGCGCACGCGGCGCGTCGCTTCCGAAACCGCCGCCGCTGCCGCAGGGGTCGCGTCGCAGAAGGCGAAGGAGATGCAGGCCATGGCCGGCGGAACCTGGGACAAGCTGGAGCAGGTGTTCGAGGATCGGGTCGCGCGCGCGCTGACCCGGCTCGGCGTCTACACGCAGAAGGACGTAGTCAGGCTCGCCGAGCGCGTCGATGCGCTCTCCAAAGCGGTGAACGAACTCATCAAATCGGGCGCGACCCCGGCGCCTGCGAAGCGCGCAGCGACGAAGCCGCGCGCAAGGCGCGCCGCGGCCAAGTCGCGCGCCAAGCGCGCCGCCAAGTCCGCATCGCCAGCGCGCAAGCCTCGCGCCGCCAAGTAGCCGAATGCCCCCGGTGCCGGCCCTCGCCGCGACGTAGGCGCGATCAGTCGCGGTTGAGCTTCTCGACCTGCTTGACGTAGTTCTGCATCGCCTCGTCGCCGCTCATTCCCTTGAGCTTCGACCAGGCGTCGTGCTTCGAGCCGCCGACGAAGTCGAACACACCAGGGCGCGCGCCTTTGACGTCGCCTTCGGTCGCCTGCTTGTAGTACGAGTAGAGCTTGAGCAGCGTCGCGTTGTCCGGCTTTTTCTTGGTCTGTTTGGCCGCAACCGTCGCGGCGTCGAACTTTTTCCTGAGGTCGACCTTTTTCGGGGCGGCAGCCATGGATTCGATACTCCTCGGAAGGGGGATGGCTCGATGCTACTTTAGTTCCGCCTTGGCCCGCTCGACGTCGAGCCGCTCCATCGCATCCGCGGGCTTGCACGCGGCGGCCTGCTCGTAGAGCTTGGTCGCCTCGGCGAGCCGGTTGTTTCCGAACATCATGATCAGGCCGTTGGCGTGCTCGATCCGCGCGATCGCCGAGTCGGGATTGAGCTTCTCGGCCTTCTGGAAACACTCGAGCGCCGAGTCCTTTTTCGCGCCGTAGGTGAGGCCGGCGACGATGCCCCCGACGGTGTGGATCACTTCGGCCTGGTACGCGCCGTAGGCAATGCAGGCGTCGCCGTGCTTGGTTTCGAGCTTCATCGCAGCGAGCAGGGCTTCCTTGACTTTGCCACCCAGTCCTTGTGACAACGCCTTGACCACCGAGATGCCCTGGCTGTAGCGGCCCATCGCGAACGCGTAGAGGTAATGGGCGTTGGCGTCCTTCGGTGCCGCGGCGCAGCGCTGTCGGGCCCAGGTTGCCGCTTCGTCGAACAACGCGAGCTTGGCTTTGTCCCCCTTTTCGAGGCTCTGCCCGTAGACGACCTGCGCCTTGACCGCGGCGTTGATCCCGGCCCCTCCGGCGGCGAGCCCGGCGTCCACCGCGCGGCCGAAGTCGCCGGCATGGAACGCCCGCCACGCGTCGACAACGGCGGCGTCCTTCGGCAACGGCTCGCAGTCCCCGCGATGCAATCGCGGCCAGTGCTTCTTCAGTGCCGCCGCGTCGTAGTCGTAGGCCTTGTCGGCATGGGGAAACTTCGCCCACTTTTTCGCCATCGCATCCCTCGTCCCGGGTCAAAGATAGTCGTCGCCGAGCCGCCCGATCAGCGCGCGTCCCTCGCCGAGTGCGAACGGCGCGATCTGGGCCAGTACCTGGTAAGCGGCGCGCTCGAGGCTCACTGCGCCGTCATCGTCCGGCTGGCCGGGACTTCGCGGCGGATGCGTCGTGCGCTGATAGGACATCCAGTAGGTCGCGACGATCGCCACGTTCACGCCGATCGCGGCGATTTCGCGCTCGCTGGCGCGCATCGTGCCTGCTGCCACCATGCCCCTGCACAACTCTATCACGGTCGCCTCGCCGCGCCGGGTCAGTTCCGCGAAACGCGCTGCGATGCGCCGGTCGCGCGAAGTTAGCTCGAGCAGGTCGCGATAGAAGAAGCGGAATTCCCGCATTTTTTCGAACAGCAGGTGGAGCATGAACCAGAGATCTTCGATGCCCGGCGGACGGCCGGTGGGTAGCGTGAACAGCGGCAACAACCTCGCCTCGAGCGCGGCGAAATGCTCGCCGATGATCTGGTCCTTGTTGCGGAAGTGGTAGTACAGGTTGCCGGGGCTGATGTTCATCTCGTCGGCGATGTCCGCCGTCGTGACGTGCGGTTCGCCGAAACGGTTGAACAACTCGAGGCTGGTTTCGAGAATGCGCTCGCGGGTGCGGCGCGGGCGCTTGCGTTCCGCCATGGTCCGAAGCCCGCCGAATCGCCAGGACCGCGTCGCTCGTCAGGGCAGCGCGCGCGCCCGGTCGGCGCCCGCAACGAAGCGCTCGAGCTCGTCGAGCGCACGCGCGAGATCCCGCGCGGTGTCGCGCACCGTGCGCTCGCGCGCCGGATCGTGGTAGATCGGCCGCGGGTCGCGCACCGCGTCGGAGACGTGCCGGTGCGAATCCTCGAGACGGTCGCGACGCAGGCGGATGCCATGCCTTTCGAGGACCGGCTCCAGCTCACCGGTGCGCGCGAGCAGGTTGCGCCTGGTCTTGGTGTAGGCCAGCGCGCAGGTCCGTTTGCGTTGCCGGAAACCGAGAACGTTGGTGAAGAACATCTGTGCGTCCTCGCGCCGCGGCTCAAACAGAATGACGTTCTGGCCCGGATATCCGGTGGAGTAGCCGTCCATGCCGGTGACCATCCGCGAATGGATGATCGCGCGGATCGTCTGCGACAGCACCAGCGGCAGCCCCCCCTGCTTCAGCTTGTCGACGCCCGGTCGCGAGCGCCGCGAAGTCAGACTGGCGTCGTAGGGAACCATCGGATTCACGCACAACAGCAGATCGACGCCCTGGTCGAGCGCGATCGAAGCGTGCAACGTTTTGTTGAGCGCGCCGTCGACGTAGTGCTGACCGTCGATTTCGACCGGCGGGAACAGTCCCGGCGCCGCTGCCGATGCGGTGATAGCGGTGCTGATCGGAACGTGCTCGTGGCCCGGCGCGCCGAAGACGACCAGCGCCCCCGAGTCGAGGTTGGTCGCGACCAGGTAGAGCTTGGCTGCGAGCCGGCGAAAGTCGTTGCTGCGGCCCTGGCCCGAAAGCAGCCGTGCCAGGAATCCATCCATCGCCGCGTTGTCGAAAATGCCGGTCGGGATCGCGCGCGACAGCGTCGTGACCGACTCCAGCAGCCCACCGTGCAGCGGATCGCGCAGGAAGTGGCGCGCCGCGCGCATCGACAGCCTGGGCAACGACCGAACGCGGCGGTAGTACTCCGCAAACGCGGGACGCAGCACCCTACGAGACCACGGCAGGGCGTCGGCGCCGTCGTCGATGAACACGCGGTACATCTGGGCGGGAGAGATCCCGTTCGCCAGCCCCGCGGCGACGAAGCTGCCCACCGAAACACCGACGTAAGCGTCCAGCCGGTTGAAGTCGATGCCGTCCAGCGAATCGGCGAGCGCAATCAGCGCCCCGACTTCGTAGATGCCGCCGAGCGGACCGCCGCCGCCGAGCGCCAGCCCGATGCTGCTGCCATGGGTGCGAGCCACCGCGCGCTCGCGCGCCCGGCGGCTTGCGGCTGAAACTTCTCCCGCAACGGCACTACGGGCCATTCGAACCTCGTGCGGTTCGCGGGGCCCCGACCTTGGGGCCCGCACCTCACGAATGGTAACGCGTTATCCGCGCTTCGATGCAGCCTTCACCGTGCGCCGGGCACGCTTGGCCGGCGTGCGCTTGACGTTGCGCGCGTGCGCGGCCTTGCGCTTGGCAACAAAGGGCGAGGCGGCACCGGGCATCGAGGGCTTGGGCAGCGAGGCGGGCAGCGTCTCGCGCACCAGCGTTGCGGCGGTGTCGGCGTAGGCCTGGACGGTCGTGCTGACCGTGCGGCGAGCGCGCTTCCATAGCGTGTTCGCGTGCGTGAACGAGGTCTCGACGCGATCGCCTACAAAGCGGACCGCACGCGTTTCGACGGCAGTGCCCTGACGGATCAGCTTGCGAAACACCGTGCCGCCTTCCGTCTCGGCCCAGTTACGAGTCACGACGGCGGCACCGAGGCTGGCGAGCCAAACCTGGCGCGAGGCGGCAAGCATCGCGTCGCCGACGTTCACAGCGCGGGAATTGATCGTGTTGAGCATTGCGGTTTCCTTTTTTTGAAGAAGTGGAAAGCTGAAACAGACCACAGCAAGAAACAGGATGCCTCGAATCGGCTAGAGGATTCACACTAATCAGGTCACCGCACCGATGCGGCGGGGGGCGAGCGCAGTGGCGATGCCGTCGGCGAGCCTCGCGGCGGTGGCGTAGATCGACAGCTGGGGATTGGCGCCGATCGAGGTCGGAAACACCGAACCGTCGACGACATGGAGATTCTCGACCAGGTGATGACGCCCGGAAGGATCGACAACCGACTGCCGGGGATCGCTGCCGAGCGGGCATCCTCCCATCACGTGCGCCGATACGACCGGCGTGGTCAGTGGTGCGAGCGCGAATGCGTCGATGGCGCTGCGCGCCTCACGGAGGCTCGCATAGGCGGTGCCGCCGCCGTGGATCGGCATCACCTGCTTCGCACCCGCCGCGAACTGCAGCTCGGCCATCGCACGAAACGCGCGGCGCGCGCCGTCCCAGAGGTAGGGTGTCAGCGGATAGTCGAGCATCGGGGTGCCGTCGTCGCGCAGCCGCACCGTGCCGCCGTCGCTTGCGGAATGGAACCCGTCGCGCAGCAGCGCGATCTGCACGTGCAGGTTCGCGAACTGGTGCATTAGCGCCGCGTGCGCGCTGCCGTGTCCGGGCAGTGTGATCGCCGCGAGCACCGGATGAAGCGGCGGCGCCTCGAGCTTGAAGCCGATCGGCCCGTCGAGTGGCAGCGTGTCGAGATAGTGGTCCGAGTAGACCGATTGCGGCGCACCGTTCCAGGCCTCGACGCGCTCGGGCATGATCGCCGCGCTTACCAGCGTCGGATGCAGGAAGGTGCGCTTCCCGATCACGCTGTGGGGATCGGGTACGCCACTGCGCAGCAGCAGCGCCGGCGTTCCGATGGCACCCGCCGCGGCGACGAAAGCGCGAGCACGGACCGTCACGCGTCGCGTTCCCGGGGAGGTGCCGCCGGCAACCATGGCGCGGCATTCGAGTGCGCTGACGCGGTCGCGCTCGATTACGAGCCGTTCCGCGCGAGCGCGGGTTACCAGCGTTGCGCCGCGCTGCAACGCCGCGGGGATCGTGGTCACCAGCATCGACTGCTTCGCGTTCAGCGGACAGCCGACGCCGCAGTAGCCGAGGTTCGCGCAACCGCGCACATTGCGACGGATGACTGCCGAGTGAATTCCGAGCCGGCGGGCCCCGGTCGCGAGCACCGCGTTGTTCGGGTTCGGCGGCACCTCCCACGGCGCGATCGAAAGGCGCGACTCGACGCGATCGAACCAGGGCGCGAGCGCCGAGGGCGCGAACGACGGCAGGCCACGGACTTTCACCCAGTGCTCGAGCGTCGCGCGGGGCGTGCGAAAGGAGCTGGTCCAGTTGACCGTCGTGCCGCCGCCGACGCAGCGGCCCTGCAGGATGTTGATCGCCTTGTCGGCGGTCTTGCGCGCGGCCGACTCCTGGTAGAGATCGGGATACGCCTCGGACTCGCGCATGCGGAAATCCGCCGACGTGCGCAGCGCGCCCTCTTCGACGATCACCACGGCGAGGCCTGCCAGTGCGAAAGTCTCGGCGGCCATGCCGCCTCCGGCGCCGCTGCCGACGATGCACACGTCACATTCGAGCGTTGCGTCCGAGCCGGGAAGCGAAGCGTCGATCAGCTTCCAGCCCGAAGCAAGTCCGGCGCGGAACGGGTCTGTCGTGGCGGCAGGCGCCTGCATCGTCGTCATGCCAGCTGCGGCGGACCCGGATACCCGATCGCGCACCACGAGCGCTGGTCGCCGTACCACGCGGCGAGGATCAGCTGGTGCAGCGCGTCGTAGGCGCTGCGCTTGAGCGCCCAACCGCTGTCGCGCCAGCGATCCAGGAAAGCGGCGATCTCGGCGATGCTCGCTTCTTGCCACGGCGGGGCCACGCCGGCGAACGCACGCCGCGCGAGCGGGAGCGCCAGCAGCGCGAACAGTTGCGCGATTTCTCCGCGTGCGGTGGGCTGAAGCTCTTCGATGGCCCGGCAGACGGCGTCGACCGCCGCGGCGAGGGCGGCCTGGCGTTCGTGTCCGGAGGGCGGCAACGCGCCGTCGAGGACCGCGGGAACGATTGCCGAGACGACGGCGACGGCTTCGTCGTCAAGCACGCGTGAGCCACGCGCCGGTCCTCGCAAGGCAAACCACCAACCGGCGGCGGCCAGCGCGGCCGTGCCGGTGATACCCAGTGCGAGGAAGCTGCGGCGGCGCATCGAATGTCGCAGACTAACGGGTCTTCCTAGAGGGTTCCACCTACTGTGGCAGGCGCAACCCGGCGCGCCGTTCCGCTAGACTTCCACGCGGCGAATCCCGCCGCTCGTCCCACCCCATGGCCAACCGCACTCCCCGTCACGCTGCCGAAGCTCGACTCGTCCGGCAGGTCACGCGCGCGATCGAGCTGCATGCGGAGCACGCGACCAACCCGATCCTCGCCGGCGCGATGGAACGGCTTGCCGACTGGCAGGGCCGGCGGCTGGTGCAAACCTATGCCGACCTCGCGGCGCAACCACGCTACCGGGCGGCGATTGAATTCTTCCGATCGGATCTGTACGGCAGCGACCAGATTCCGCGCCGGGATGCCGACCTGGCCCGCGTCGTTCCGATCATGACCAGGATGCTGCCTGCGCGGGTCATCGGCACCATCGCCAGCGCCATGGAGGTTTCCGTGCTCTCGCACGAACTCGACCGCCTGGTGCTCGCCCGGCTGCCACGATCCGACGGCGCGTTCACCGTCGCCGAATACTGCAAGGCCTACCGGCGGGCTGCGAACCTGCCGGTACGACGCCGCCAGATCGAGCTGATCGTCGAGGTCGGTTGGGCGCTCGACGAGCACGTGCGCAAGCCGCTGATCCGAGCTGCGCTCAAGATGATGCGCCAGCCGGCGCGGCTTGCGGGCTTCGCCGAGCTGCACGACTTCCTCGATCGCGGATTCAGGGCGTTTCGGGACATGCGTGGCGTCGACGAGTTCCTCGCCACGATCGAAAAGCGGGAGACGGCGATCATGGAAACGATCGCCGACGGCGAGAGCGATCCATTCCCGGATCCGCTGAACCGCCTTGGCGTTCAAGCCACCGCGGTGAGAGCGTGAGCCTGCCCGCGCGTCAGGCCTTCTTGTTCGTGACGAGCTTGTCGAGCGTCGCGTGGATTTCGCGCTCGATCACCGGCTTGAGCGGCGACAGCAGCAGGCTGATGTGAACGTCGAGCGCGATCCGGTCCTTGCCCACCAGCATGCGGCCCGACACGCCGATCCGCTCGAACTCGACATGGTCGCCTTCCCACGCGTAGTCGAGTTCGAAGCGCTTCTTCAGGTCCTTCGCGACCTGCTCGGCGACTTCCTTCGCCTTCTTGTGCGTCAGCGCGTGCTTCTTCGCTATCGAGATCGAGGGCATCGACGAACTCCGCGGGCTTTGTGCCGCGCCCAAGTATAGCCAACGCGGGATTCATCCGCTGCGCCCGGCGGCGATGCAGGCGATCACCAGTCCGGCGGCCACGAACGTTGCCGGATCAAGCGCTTCATCGAGCAGCCAGGCCGAAAAGGCGATCGTCAGGAACGGTTGCAACAGCTGCACCTGCCCCACCGCTGCAATGCCTCCCGCCGCCAGTCCCTTGTACCAGGCGAAAAAACCGAGGTACATCGATACCAGCGACACATAGGCGAAGCCGGCCCACGCGCTCAAGGGCGCGCTCCCGACCTCCCCCGCTGCGAGCCAGGTGGGCACGATCAGGAACGGCGCGCAAAGCACCAGCGTCCAGGAGATGACCTGCCATCCGCCGAGCAGGCGCGCGAGCCGTGTTCCTTCCGCGTAACCGATCGCTGCCGCGACGACCGCGCCCACGAGCAGCAAGTCGGCGACATGCAAGCGGCCATCGCCCTTCCAAAGTGCAAAACCTGCGACCACTGCGCTGCCCGCGAGCGCGCATATCCAGAAGCGTCGCGAAGGTCGCTCGCCGCCGATCAAGGCCCCGGCCGCGGCCGTTGCAAGCGGAAGCAATCCGACCACGACCGCGCCGTGCGACGCCGGCACGTAACGCATCGCCCACGCGCTCAGTACCGGAAAGCCGATCACCACGCCGCCGGCGACCACCGCAAGGCGCGGCCATAGCGCCAGCGGTGGCGGGGGCGAGCGGGTAACCAGCAGCACGAGACCCGCAAGCACCGCCGCGACCACCGCGCGGCCGAGCCCGACGAACACGGGATCGAGTGCTGCGACCGCAAGCCTCGTCGCGGGCAACGTGACGCTGAAAGCGATGACGCCCAGCAGACCCCAGCGAAGTCCACGGCGCAGATCGGCGGTGGCCGGCTTGGCTGGCATGCCCCGATGCTATCGGATCAACCTGACCCCGATGCCGGCGGACTGTCAGTAAGTGTGTGCTCGCTGTGTTGTGGGACTAATGACGGCGGGTCATTCGGCCGGCCCTCAGGGCTGTCCCGGAACACTACCAGGTTTCGCAGGGCACCTTGTTGCGGCGCAATATTGACGGCGCGCGAGTCCGAGGTCATCATGTCAGACACTTCAAACAAACGTTTGATTCTGGCCGCCACCACCGGCAATGGCGTGGCTGTCCGGGACACAAACCCTACGCATGGAATCCGCAGGCAGCAACGAAACATCTCTCGTCGCGTCGCGAGGTCCGCTCGCGACCAAGCGCAGGATTCTCGACGTCGCCGAGTCGCTGTTCATGAGCCATGGCTACGAGGCCACCAGCGTTCGCGCGATCACCGCCGCGGCAAAGGCCAATCTCGCGGCGGCGAACTATCACTTCGGCAGCAAGGAAGAACTGTTTCGGGCCGTGCTTTCCCGGCGGCTCGATCCGATGAACCAGCGCCGGATGGATCTGCTTTCGAGGCTCGAAGCCGCTGTCGCCCCGATGCCGGTTCCCTGCGAGAAGATCCTCGAGGCGATGTTCATTCCGGCGCTCGAACTCGCGCGCGATCGCGAGCGTGGCGGCACCGACTTCCTGCGCCTGCTCGGCCGTGCGTATGCGGATCCCGCTCCGTTCATTCGCCGATTCCTTTCCGAGCAGTACGCGGCGATGATCATCCGGTTTAAGGCCGCTTTTGGCCGCGCGCTGCCACAACTTTCGAAGCGCGAGCTGTCGTGGCGCCTGCATTTCATGATGGGCGCGCTGTCCTATGCGCTGGCCGGCACGGACGCGTTGAAGCTCATCGCCGAAATCGCTCCCGGCGACGGCGGCGGCAACGACGAGCACCTGCTGCAGCGCCTTGCGCCGTTCCTGCTCGCGGGGCTTACCTCGCCCCAAACCGATGGGGTTGAAACCGATCGCGCGCCCGAGGTTGCGGACGGCGCCGCGGTCTCGCAAATCCGGCGCGACCGGATCCGACTGGAGTCCTGACCAGCATGCTTACCGTCCTGTGGTGCCTCCTCACATTGGGAGTCTTGCTGGGCCTCGCCTACGTCAACGCGCGCGGCATCGTCTGGACCGCCGCGATTGCGGTCCTGCTGGTTGCCGCATGGCAGGTTGCGCTCCTGCCTGCCTGGCTCAGCCTGTTGCTCGTGCTCGCGCTGGTCGTCGCAGCTCCCGCGCTGCTGGTGCCGTCGTTGCGGCGCAAGCTCGTGTCGGAGTCCGTGCTGCACGCATTTCGCAAGCGGTTGCCACCGATGTCGCAAACCGAGCGCGAGGCGCTGGAGGCCGGGACAGTGTGGTGGGACGGCGAGCTGTTTTCGGGGCATCCGGACTGGCGCAAGCTGCTCGCCGTTCCGCCGCCGCGGTTGACGCCGGAGGAGCAGCGCTTCCTCGATGACGAGGTCGAGACCCTGTGCGGGCTGGCCTCCGAATGGGAGACGAGCAGCGTCTACAGGGACCTGCCGCCGGCCGCCTGGCAGTTCATCAAGGACAACGGCTTCCTTGGAATGATCATTCCCAAGGCGTACGGCGGACTCGGTTTTTCGGCTTACGCGCACTCCGAGGTCGTGCAGAAGCTGTCGACGCGCTCGGGCGCGACCGCGGTCTCGGTGATGGTGCCGAATTCGCTCGGTCCGGGCGAGCTGCTGCTGCACTACGGGACCGAAGCGCAGAAGCAACACTACCTGCCGCGGCTTGCGCAGGGTCTCGAGATCCCTTGCTTTGCGCTTACTGGTCCGAGCGCGGGCTCGGATGCGGCGTCGATCCCCGACTTCGGCATCGTCTGCTGGGGCGAACACGACGGCGAACGCGTGCTCGGCCTGAAGGTGACCTGGGACAAGCGCTACATCACGCTCGCGCCGGTGGCAACGCTGCTGGGACTCGCCTTCCGGGTCAGCGATCCCGATCGGCTGCTCGGCGACCGTGCGGACCTGGGCATCAGCTGCGCGCTAATCCCCACCGCGCATCCCGGCGTCGACATCGGCCGGCGCCACATGCCGTTGTGCGCGATGTTCCAGAACGGACCGACTTCGGGCCGCGACGTGTTCATCCCGATGGACTGGATGATCGGCGGCGCGCCGATGCTGGGGCGCGGCTGGCGAATGCTGATGGAATGCCTCGCCGCGGGCCGCGGCATATCGCTGCCCTCGTCGAGCACTGGCATGGCGAAACTCGCGGTGCGCGCGACCGGCGGCTACGCCCGCGTGCGGCGGCAGTTCAAGACCGCGATCGGACGCTTCGAGGGCATCGAGGAGCCGCTCGCGCGCATGGGGGGCAGCCTGTACATGATGGACGCGACGCGACGCCTCACTGCATGCGCGGTCGACCTGGGCGAAAAGCCCGCGGTGCTGTCGGGCATTGCCAAGCTGCAGCTCACCGATCACGCTCGCGCGCTGATCATCGACGCGATGGACATCGCCGGCGGCAAAGGCATCATGATGGGGCCATCGAACTTCCTCGGCGCCGCGTACATGCAGATGCCGGTCTCGATCACCGTCGAAGGCGCAAACATCCTGACCCGCAGCCTGATCGTATTCGGGCAGGGCGCGATCCGCTGCCATCCGTTCGTGCTGCGGGAAATGGAAGCGACCAGGCTCGACGATCCGGAGCGCGCAGTCGCCGAGTTCGATGCCGCGCTGTTCGGACACCTTGGATTCGCGATTTCGAACCTGGCCCGCACGCTGGTCATGGGCGCGACCGGCTCGCATTTCGTCGGCGTGCCCTCGGATGTCGCTCCCGAAACGCGGCGCTACTACCAGCAGCTCACGCGCTTTTCCTCCGCGCTCGCGTTCCTGGCCGACGTGTCGATGGGCATGCTCGGCGGCGCGCTTAAGCGCAAGGAAAAGCTGTCGGCGCGGCTCGGCGACGTGCTTTCGTGCCTGTACCTTTGCTCGGCGACGCTGAAGCGCTATGAGGACGAGGGGCGCCAGGCGGCCGACGCCCCGCTGATGCACTGGGCGATCTGGGACGCGATGTTCAAGGCGCAGGGCGCCATCGAGGGCGTGCTTTCGAACTTCCCGAACCGCTGGGTGGCGATGCTGCTGCGGCGGATCGTGTTCCCGTTGGGCCGTCCCTATGTCGTCCCCTCCGACCAGCTGGGGCACGAAGTGGCGAGGCTGCTGATCGCGCCTTCGCCGACCCGCGATCGCCTGACCTCGGGAATGTACATTCCGGAACATTCCGACGATCCGCTGCGCGAGATCGAACGGGCGCTGGACGCGACCGTCGCGGCCGAGCTGATCGAAGACAAGCTGCGCGCCGCGGCGCGCAGCGGGCTGCTGTCGGCGAAGCCCACGCCGGGAGCGGACCCCGGGGCGTTCGACGAACAGGCGGTCGCGGCCGGCGTGATCAGCGCCGAAGAGGCACTCGCACTCGCGTTGCACCGCGAGCTGGTGGCGAAGGTGGTGCGCGTCGACGACTTTGGCGCCGATCTCGGTGCTTCGCTGCTGCAGCCGCCTGCGAGTGCGCCCGCTGCATCCGCAGCCCAGCGCGAGCAGGTCTCCGTCTCGTCCGCTACGACGAAGGCTCATCGCGAGGCAGCCTGAGCTCGACGTTGTCCGCGGGCGCGAAAGGGTACTGAAGTCATGGCCGAGCACGAACCCGTCTACATCGTCGACGGCGCCCGCACGCCGTTCCTGAAGTCGCGCAACCGTCCGGGACCGTTCGCGGCGTCGGATCTTGCGAGCGACGCGGGTCGCGCGCTGCTGCTGCGCCAGCGGTTCGAACCCGGCGAACTCGACGAAGTCATCCTCGGCTGCGCCGCGCCTTCGCCCGACGAGGTCAACATCGGCCGCGTCGCCGCGCTGCGGATGGGATGCGGCGACAAGGTGCCCGCGTGGACGGTGATGCGCAACTGCGCGTCCGGCATGCAGGCGCTCGATTCGGGCATCAACAACATCCGCGCCGGGCGGAGCGAGTTGGTGCTCGCCGGCGGTGTCGATGCGCTGTCGCGGGCTCCGCTGCTCTACTCCGACGCGATGGTGCGTTGGCTCGCGAGCTGGTACGCGGCGAAGTCGTTCGGGCAGAAGGCCGCGCTCGCCGCGAAGTTCAGGCCGTCGTACTTGGCGCCGGTGATCGGACTGATGAAGGGCCTGACCGATCCCATGGTGGGCCTGCTGATGGGCCAGACCGCAGAGAATGTGGCCTGGCGCTTCGCGATCACCCGCGCCGAGATGGACGCCTACTCGGCGCGCAGTCACCAGCGGGTGCTCGCAGCGCAGGCCGCGGGCCGGTTCGACGGGGAGATCGTGCCGCTCTACGACCGCTCCGGTGTGCTGTATCCGGCCGATGACGGCGTGCGCGAGGATTCGACGCCGGCGAATCTCGCCAAGCTCAGGCCGTTCTTCGATCGCAAGTACGGCAACGTCACTGCCGGCAACAGTTCGCAGGTGACCGATGGGGGCGCCTGGATCGTGCTCGCCTCAGAGGGCGCGGTCGACAGGCACAAACTCGCGCCGCGCGGTCGTATCGTCGACTCCCAGTGGGCGGGACTGGATCCTGCGCAGATGGGTCTCGGACCGGTGCATGCCGCGACGCCGATCCTCGCGCGCCACGGGCTGGGGTTGAACGACCTCGACACCTGGGAGATCAACGAGGCTTTCGCCGCCCAGGTGCTCGGCTGCCTTCGTGCCTGGGCTGACGACGACTACTGCAAGACGGCGCTCGGGCTTCCCAAGGCGCTCGGCGCACTGGACGAATCCAAGCTCAATGTCGACGGCGGCGCGATCGCGATCGGGCATCCGGTCGGCGCGTCCGGCGCGCGCATCGTGCTCCATGTACTCAATGTGCTGGAGCGCAGCGGCGGCAGGCGCGGCATGGCGTCGATCTGCATCGGCGGCGGCTTGGGCGGCGCGATGCTGGTCGAGCGGGTTTGATCCTCGGGGGGATGATGCAGCACTGGACGATCACGCGCGAGGTGGAAGGCCTCGCGACATTGACGCTGGACCGCGCGGATTCGAGCGTGAACGCGCTGTCTGCGGCGGTGCTGGCGGAACTCGACCAGGCGCTGGACGCGTTTGACCGCGAACCGCCCAAGGGTCTGATCGTACGCTCGGGGAAGTCGAACGGATTCATCGCCGGCGCGGACATCGACGAGTTCGGGGAGATCGCGACCGAGCAGCAAGCGATCGCGCTGGTGAGGCGCGGATGGGACAGCTTCGAGCGCCTCGCCAACGTCGAGTATCCGACGCTGGCGCTGATCAAGGGTTTCTGCCTGGGCGGCGGTCTCGAGCTTGCGCTCGCCTGCCGTTACCGTGTCGCGGTCGACGAGCCGGCGACGAGGCTGGGTCTGCCCGAGGTGATGCTCGGCATCCTCCCCGGCTGGGGCGGCATCAAGCGGCTGCCGCGCCTTGCCGGCGGTCCGGCGGCGCTCGATCTGCTGCTCACCGGCAAGACCGTCGATGCGCGCAGGGCGAAGCAACTTGGAATTGTCGACGAGGCGGTGCCGGTACGCATCATGGAAAACACGGCGCGCGGCCTGCTTGGCGCGTTGCCGCCGCCGCGCAAGCTCGGCATCGTGCAAGCGTTGACGCAGACTTCGCTGGCGCGGCGCTTCATCGCCGCGCGCGCGGCGAAGGAAGTCGCCAAGCGCGCGCGCCGCGAGCATTATCCGGCGCCCTACGCGATTCTGGACCTGTGGGCCCGGTACGACGGCAATCCGCTGCAGGTGCCGTCGTCGGATCCATCGTCGATCGCCACGCTGATCCGCACGCCGACGGCCGCGAACCTGATCCGCGTGTTCAAACTGCAGGAACGGCTGAAAGCCTTCGGCAGAGAGGGCTCGCTCGAGGTGTCGCACGTGCACGTGGTCGGCGCGGGCACGATGGGCGGCGACATCGCAGCCTGGTGCGCGCTGCGCGGCCTCAAGGTGACGCTGCAGGACCAGAATGCGAAGGCCTTGTCGCCGGCGATCGCGCGCGCCGCGAAGCTCGCCACCGAGCGCCTGCGAGATCCGCGCCGCGTGCGCGACGCGATCGATCGGCTGATTCCGGATGTCGCCGGCGACGGGGTGGCCAGGGCCGACGTGATCATCGAGGCGATTTTCGAGAATGTCGAGGCCAAGCGCGCGCTGTTCGCGGCGATCGAGATGAAGGCGAAACCCACGGCGCTGCTGGCGACCAACACATCGTCGATTCCGCTCGAGGATATCGCCTCCGCACTGACCGATCCCGCGCGCCTGATCGGATTGCATTTCTTCAATCCGGTGGCGCGCATGATGCTCGTCGAGATCGTCGTCGGGCGCGCGACCGACGCCCGGCTGCTCGCGCCGGCGGCGGCGTTCGTGCGCCGGATCGACAAGCTGCCGCTGCCGGTGAAAAGCGCGCCGGGATTCCTTGTCAATCGCATCCTCGCGCCCTACATGATGGCGGCGATGCGCGCCGTGGATGAGGGAATCGCGCCCGAGGTCGTCGACGAGGCAGCGTTGGCGTTCGGCATGCCAATGGGACCGATCGAACTCGCCGATACGGTCGGCCTCGACATCGCCGTCGCGGTCGGCAAGCTGATCGGCGCCCGCGAGCCGCCGGTCAGGCTGATGGAACTCGTCAACGCCGGTCAGCTGGGCAAGAAAAGCGGGCGCGGCTTTTATGCCTGGCAGGCGGGCAAGCCGGTCAAGCAACCCGCCGCCACGGTACCGGCCGGACTCGGCGAGCGCCTGGTCGACCCGTTCGTAGCGGAGGCGAAGGCGGCGCTTGCCGAAGGCATCGTGGAAGACGCCGATCTGGTCGATGCGGGCGCGATCTTCGGTACCGGGTTTGCACCATTCCGCGGCGGTCCGTTGCGCTATTCGGGGACAGTCCCCGCTCGCGCGGTGTAGGATCGCAGGGCGCGAAAGGCGGCGGCGCTCGGGCAGCGGATCGGTCCGGCACGACGCCACGCGCGTTCGCGCCTGCCGCTCGTTGCCCGCGGCGTGAGCGATTCGCGGCCGTCTTGCGGGGGAGCAACCAGCGTGGACAGGATCTGGCTCAACAGCTATCCGAGCGGCGTTCCCGCGACCATCGACGTCGGCGAGTACGCGTCGGTCCGCGAGGTGTTCGAGGAGGCCTGCGCCAGGTACGCGGCGCGCCCGGCCTTCACCTGCATGGGCAAGACGATCTCGTTCGCCGCGCTCGACACGCTGTCGGCGGCGTTCGGCGCCTGGCTGCAGGGCAACGGCTGCAAGAAGGGCGCGCGGGTCGCGCTGATGAGCCCGAACATCCTGCAGTACCCGGTGTGCCTGTTCGGCATCCTGCGCGCCGGCTGCACGGTGGTGAACGTCAATCCGCTGTATACGGCGCGCGAACTCGAGCATCAGCTCAACGACGCCGGCGCCGAGGTGATCGTGGTCGTCGAGAACTTCGCGCACACGCTGGCGGAGGTGATCGGCCGCACCAAGGTCCGCCACGTCGTGGTCACTTCCGTCGGCGAACTGCTGGGCTTCAAGGGCATCGCGGTCGACGTCGTGCTGCGGCATGTCAAGAAGGCGGTGCCGCCGTGGTCGCTGCCGGGCTCGATCCGGATGTCCGACGCGCTCGCCGAGGGCCGCAAGCGCACGCTGGAACGGGTGCCGATAACGCTCGACGACATCGCGTTCCTGCAATACACGGGGGGCACCACCGGCGTGGCGAAGGGTGCGATGTTGCTTCATCGCAACATCGTCGCGAACATGCTGCAGTCGCGGGCCTGGCTGAAGCCGCTGCTCGACGACGACCGGCGCGAGGTCATCATCACGCCATTGCCGCTCTATCACATCTTTTCGCTCACCGCGAATTGCCTGGTGTTCATGTCGGTCGGCGGCGAGAACATCCTGATCCCGAACCCGCGCGACATTCCCGGGTTCGTGAAGGAACTGGCGAAGCACCGCTTCACGGCGTTCACCGGCGTCAACACGCTGTTCAACGCGCTGCTCAACAACGCGGAGTTCGCGAAGCTCGATTTCTCGTCGCTCAGGGTCGTGCTGGGCGGCGGCATGGCGGTGCAGGAAGCGGTCGCGAAGCGCTGGAAGTCGGTCACGGGCGTGCCGCTGATCGAGGCCTACGGGCTGACCGAGACTTCGCCCGCCGCGACCATCAATCCGATGAACCTCGCCGACTACAACGGCTCGATCGGCCTGCCGATCTCGTCGACCGACGTCGAGTTACGCGACGACGCCGGAGCGCCGGTGGCGCCGGGCCAGCGCGGCGAGATCTGCATCAGAGGGCCGCAAGTGATGGCGGGTTACTGGAACAGGCCCGACGAGACCGCAAAGGTCATCGACAAGGACGGCTGGTTCGCGACCGGCGACATAGGCGTGATGGACGAACGTGGTTTCGTCCGCATCGTGGACCGCAAGAAGGACATGATCCTGGTGTCGGGCTTCAACGTGTATCCGAACGAGATCGAGGCGGTCGTCGCCATGCATGCCGGCGTGCTCGAGTGTGCGGCGATCGGTGTCCCCGACGACAAGTCCGGCGAGGCGGTGAAGCTGTTCGTGGTGAAAAAGGACCCGGAGCTCACCGCCGGAGCATTGCTCGACCATTGTCGCAAGCAGCTCACCGGGTACAAGATGCCCCGCGAAGTCGAGTTTCGCGCCGAGCTGCCGAAGAGCAATGTCGGCAAGATCCTCCGCAGGGAGCTTCGCGACCAGGCACGAAACCAGAGCAAGCAGGCCGCGTGAGCCCAGTGGCGAGGGGCCCTGCGCATGTTTCGCGCGGGGATCGACACCAAGGCTCATCGGGGCCGAAGGCCGACACGCGGACGCAACGCATGACAGAAGTGGTTCAAAGAGGCCGGGCCGCGTGAGCCTCAGCGAGAGACCTTTCTGCGTACAAGCGGGTCCATGACGGGCGCCGTCGCGCTTCCCGACCGGGCGCCGGTGCTGCGTGTCGCGCCGATGCCTGCGGACGTCAACCAGCACGGCGACATATTCGGCGGCTGGATCATGGCGCAGGTCGACTTGGCCGGCGGCATCGTCGCCTCGCGTCGCGCGCGCGGACGCGTGGCGACGATCGCCGTGAACTCGTTCCAGTTCCGGGAACCGGTGCTGGTCGGCGACGTGGTGACGATTTTCGCGGACATCGTGCGGACCGGCCGCACGTCGATCACCGTTGACGTCGAAGTCTATGCATCGCGCAATCCGAGGGAGGAGATCACGGTGAAGGTCACCGAGGCCACGCTCACCTTTGTCGCGGTCGGCGCGGACCGCCGTCCGCGCGATCTGCCGCCGGCCTGATCGGCGGCGTGTACCCGAACCAACCACGCGCTGCCACATCACATGCGGCAACGGGACACCACCGCGATGGGCGCGAAGCGCAGTGTATAGTCGGTCGCATTCTGTCGGTCCTGGGGACCGCAGCGAGTCCACGTAATTTCAGCCTCGGCATGAGCCGCTGTCGCGGACTGGAATAGACCGCAAGGAGTGGTTGATGCGGATCGAGCTGCGCCACGCCCGACTGGCCGCCGTGGCGGCCGGCCTCGCGGTCATGGCCGCCGCGCCGATGAGCCGCGGCGCGGGATTCGCCTTGCAGGAGAACAGCGCGGGCGGGCTCGGCAACGCCTTCGCGGGCGGCGCGGCCGTGGCCGAGGATGCGAGCACGGTCTGGTGGAACCCCGCTGGCATGTCGCGCCTGCGGCAAAGGGAAGCCGTGCTGGCGATACATTTCATCCTCCCGTCGAACAAGTTCAGCGATAGCGGCTCGCAGGCCGCGCTCAACCAGCCCCTCGGCGGCAGCGCAGGGGGCGACGCCGGCGGCCTCATCGTCGTTCCGAACCTCTATGTCGTGGTTCCGTACAACTGGCAGGTCGCATTCGGACTGGGCATCAACGTCCCATTCGGCCTGACCACCGAATACGACGACGGCTGGATCGGCCGCTACCAGGCGATCAAGTCGCAGCTGAAGTCGATCAACGTGCAGCCGTCGCTGTCGTGGCGAGTCAACGACCAGTGGTCGCTCGGGTTCGGCATCGACTGGCAGTGGTTGTCGGCGCGGCTGACCAGTGACGCGAACTATTCGGGGACTATCGCCCAGGGGGCGGGGCAGGCCGCGGCTGTGGGGCAGATTCCGCCGTCGGTGATTCCCGCGATCCTCGCGTCCACGCGCGGGCTCGATTCACGGGTGACGGTGAAGGGTGACGATAGCGCGCTGGGCTTCAACGTCGGTGCGTTGTGGGAGCTCGATCCCGGCACCCGCTTCGGCATCCACTATCGTTCGGAATTCAAGTACAACGTGCGTGGCGATGTCGATTTCAATCAACCGACGATGGGTCCGGTACCGGCGCAACTGGCAGTTCCGATCGGCGCAATTGCCACCGGCGTCAACCGGGCGCTCTACAACGGGGACGTCCACTCCGAGGTCACGCTGCCGCAGTCGATCAACCTGTCGGCGTTCCACCGCGTCAACGAGCGCTGGGACGTCATGGGCGACGTGCAGTGGACCGGCTGGTCGTCGATCCAGGACCTGACCTTCGTGCGCGACGAGGGTTCGGTGCTGTCGAGCACGCCGTACAACTTCAAGGACACCTGGCGGGTGTCGGTCGGCGGCAACTACCGCGTCAGCGAACAGTGGATGCTGCGCGGGGGCATCGCGTTCGACCAGTCGCCGGCGAACGATCGCGATCGCACGCCGCGGCTTCCCGACGCGGACCGGACCTGGTTCGCAGTCGGTGCGCAGTACAAGCATTCGCCGAAGCTGATCGTCGAAGCGGGCTTCACTTACATCTACGTCGACGATGCCACGATCGACACCAACGCGGGCAGCACCGCACAGTACGGGCTGCTGCGCGGCAGCTACGAGTCGCACGTGGCTATCTTCTCGATCCAGGCTGCCATCCGCTTCTAGCCTAGAATGCGCGCCTGCTTGGCCGGGTTCGCCCGGCCGCAAACGCTTCCGGGCCTCGATCAAGCGCCCGCGGGAGATCCTGCTCATCATGTCCCAACGTTCGTTCATCGTCAGGAAGGCCGCCGTGCTCGGCGCCGGTGTCATGGGCGCGCAGATCGCCGCCCATCTCGCGAACCTCGGCGTGCCGGTCGTGCTGTTCGACCTGCCGGCCAGGGAGGGCGATCCGGATGCCATCGTGAACAAGGCGCTCGCCGGGCTCGCCAGGCTGGAGCCGTCGCCGCTGGCGGCCAAGGATCGCATCGCGAGCATCGAAGTCGCGAACTACGATCGCGACCTTTCGCGGCTCGCGCAGTGCGACCTGGTGATCGAGGCGATCGCGGAGCGCGCCGACTGGAAACGCGACCTGTTCACGAAAATCGCGCCGCAGCTCGCGCCGCACGCGATCCTCGCCACCAACACCTCCGGCCTGCCGCTTGCGGGGCTCGCCGAGGCGCTGCCGGCGCCGGTTCGCGAGCGGTTCTGCGGCGTGCATTTCTTCAACCCGCCGCGCTACATGCACTTGGTCGAGCTGGTTCCGGGACCGGACACGGCGCCAGCGCTGCTCGATGCGCTCGAAACGTTCCTTACCACGACCCTGGGCAAGGGCGTGATCCGCGCGAAGGACACGCCGAACTTCGTCGGCAACCGCATCGGTGTGTTCTCGATGCTCGCCACCCTGCTCCACACCGAGCGCCTGGGGCTCGGCTTCGATGCCGTCGACGCGCTGACCGGACCGGCCATCGGGAGGGGCAAGAGCGCCAGCTTCCGCACCATCGACATCGTCGGGCTCGATACCACCGCCCACGTGATCGGCACGATGCAGAACATGCTCGGCGGCGACCCTTGGCATCGGCACTTCGCGGTTCCGGCGGTGATGGCCGCGCTGATCGCGAAGGGCGCGCTGGGACAAAAGGCTGGCGCGGGTTTCTATCGCAAGCTGGGCAAGGACATCCAGGTGCTGGATCCGGCGGTCGCGGACTATCGGCTCTCGAAGGGCGAGGTTGCGCCCGAGGTTGCCGCGATCCTTGCCGTGCGCGACCCCGCCGAGAAGCTCGCGAAGCTGCGCGCCAGCACCCATCCCCAGGCGCAACTGCTGTGGGCTTGCTTTCGCGACGTCTTCCACTACACCGCGTTCCATCTCGCGGACATCGCCGACAACGTGCGCGATGTCGACCAGGCGATCCGTTGGGGCTACGGCTGGCAGGCCGGTCCCTTCGAGACCTGGCAGGCGGGCGGCTGGAGCGCGATCGCGGCGGCGATCGCCGAGGACGTTGCCGCCGGGCAAGCGCTCGCCGGCGTGCCGCTGCCCGCGTGGGTGAGCGGCCCGGCCGTCACCGCGGCGCGCGGAGTGTATTCCGCGAGCGGCGCCTACGCACCGCGCGCGGACGCCTTCCACGAACGCTCGAAGCTGCCGGTCTACGCGCGCCAGCCCTACCCGGATCCGGCCCTGGGCGAACGGTTCGACCGTGGCATCACCGTCTTCGAGACCGACGCGGTGCGGGTGTGGAGTGCTGGCGACGACGTGGCGGTTGTGTCGTTCAAGACCAAGCGCAATACGATCAGCGACGCGGTCCTCGATGGCGTGCAGCGCGCATGCGACGAGGCGGAACGGAACTTCGCGGGACTCGTCATCTGGCAGCACGACGAGCCGTTCTCGCTCGGCGCCGACCTGGCGAATCTGATGCCGGGGATCGAGGCCGGACAGTGGGCGGCCATCGAAAGCGTCGTGGCAAGGTTCCAGCAGACCTCGCTTCGCCTTCGCTACTCGCAGGTGCCGACCGTCGCTGCGGTGCGTGGCATGGCGCTCGGCGGGTCGTGCGAGTTCATCCTGCATTGCGACCGGACCGTCGCCGCGCTGGAGTCGTACATCGGACTGGTGGAGGCGGGCGTGGGGCTGCTGCCGGGCGGTGGGGGCTGCAAGGAACTCGCGCTTCGCGCTGCGGACGAATGCAAGCGGGGCGCGGCCGGCAGCCAGATCGACATGCTCCCGGTGTTGCGGAGCTATTTCCAGGGAATCGCAACGGCAACGGTCGCTAGAAGCGCGCTGGAGGCGAAGGAACTGGGTTACCTGAGGCCTGCCGATGTGGTCGTGGCCCACCCACGGGAAATCCTCCACGTCGCCCGCGCGCAGGCGCGCGCACTTGCCGAAACCGGCTATCGGCCACCGTTGCGACCCGGCGCCATTCCGGTCGCGGGCCGCACCGGCATCGCGACGCTGCGGATGATGCTGGTCAACCTGCGCGACGGCGGGTTCATCAGCGCGTACGACCACGAGGTCGGGCTTGCGATCGCCCGGGTCCTGTGCGGCGGAGACGTGGACAGCGCTAGCCAGGTGGACGAGGATTGGCTGCTCGCTCTCGAGCGGAGCGAGTTCATGAACCTGCTCGCGAACCGTGAGACGCAGGCGCGGATCGCGCACACGCTTTCGACCGGAAAGCCGCTGCGCAACTGACGGAGGTTCCGATGAGCAGGCAATTGCAGGAAGCGTACATCGTCGCAGCCACCCGGACCGCCGTCGGCAAGGCGCCGCGGGGCATGCTGAGGACGACACGACCGGACAGCATGCTCGCGCACGCGCTGCGCAGCGTCGTCGCGCAGCTGCCCGCGCTCCCGGCGCAACGCATCGAGGACGTGATCGTCGGCTGCGCGATTCCCGAGTACGAGCAGGGAATGAACGTGGCGCGCATCGGGCTGCTGCTCGCCGGGCTGCCGGTGGGCGTGGCCGGGATGACGGTCAACCGGTTCTGCTCATCCGGGCTCAACGCGGTTTCGATCGCCGCCGACCGGATCCGCACCGGCGAGGCCGACGTGATGATCGCCGCGGGCACCGAGAGCATGAGCATGATCCCGATGCTCGCCCGCATGGCGATCAACGCCGACGTGTTTGCCCGCGACGAGAACCTGGGCATCGCCTATGGCATGGGACTCACCGCGGAGAAGGTCGCGGCGCAATGGAAGATCTCGCGGGAGGACCAGGACGCCTTTGCGCTGGCGTCGCATCGCAAGGCGCTCGCGGCGCAGGCGAACGGCGAATTCGCGGGCGAGATCTCGCCGATCGACGTCGAGGAACGGCGGCCGGATCTCGAGACCGATCGCATCGTAGCCAAGACCCGGCGCGTCGACCGGGACGAGGGTCCGCGCGCCGATACCAGCGCCGAGGGGCTCGCGAAGCTGAGACCCGTGTTCGCCGCGCGCGGCTCGGTCACCGCTGGCAACAGTTCGCAGATGTCCGACGGCGCGGGCGCCGCGGTGCTGATGTCGGAGCGGGCGCTGAAGGAGTTCGGCATCGCGCCGCTCGCGCGCTTCATGGGGTTCTCGGTGGCCGGCGTGCCGCCCGAGCTCATGGGCATCGGGCCGATCGCCGCGATTCCGAAGGTGCTTGCGAGCACCGGCATGCGGCAGCAGGATCTCGACTGGATCGAGCTCAACGAGGCGTTTGCCGCGCAGGCCGTTGCCGTGATCCGGGACCTCGGCCTCGATCCCGCGAAAGTCAACCCGCTGGGCGGGGCGATCGCGCTCGGGCACCCGCTCGGCGCGACCGGGGCGATCCGCACCGCGACGCTGGTGCACGGTCTTAAGCGCCGCAAGCAGAAATACGGGATGATCACCATGTGCGTCGGCACCGGCATGGGCGCCGCCGGCGTGTTCGAAGCGCTGTAGCAGACCGATGCAAAAGGCCTCCGTGGGTTCGAGGGATGACGGATGGCATCGGTTCGCCTTTTGCATCGGGATGGGATCAAGGCGGCGGTCTAGGGGCGGCCCGTCGACGCCCGCCGGCAACAGCACCCAACAACGGGCATCATGCGCGGCGCTGACCCTCTCGAACCGTCTTGCGCCACGCTGATAGCGTCCCCCGGCATGCGGGCGCGACTCGCGCAACGACGGAGCGGGTGACGGCATGCCGGACTTCTGGACTTCCTGCGGGTACCGGTTGCTCGTTCGCGGCAGCGACAACCGGCTGACGGTGAGCGACGATTTCCTGCGCAGCTACCTCCTCCGTGCCGAACTCGCGCCGGTCCCGGAGTCCTGCGAAGCCGAACTCGCGCTGCACGAGTCGTT
>JBKKAZ010000187.1:0-4182 GCA_046714435.1 Casimicrobiaceae bacterium | reverse complement strand
CGCCGAGCAGGCGGACACGCTTCGTCCAACGCTTCTCCAGCTCCGCCGCAGCCGCGATTGGCTGCCAGTAGCGCCGCAGCAGACTACCCATCGGGGTTCCGCGCCCGACCTGGGTCAAGAAGCGATTTTGCTCAGGCGTTTCCATGCCAATCACTTTCCCGGACGCAGCCTGCGCACTTCGTCGTCGGTCGGCAGAAAGTCCTTGCCGTCGCTATAGCGCCACTCGGTCATGACGCCCTTGCCGTCGCGAACGTCGGTGCGGCCGACATAGGCTCCCATGGTCGACTGGTGGTCGAGCCCGCGGAAGGTCACGCGCCCGAATGGCGTGTCGATCTCCAGATTCTTCATTGCGGCAACGAGCTTCGCTGGATCGGTCGAGCCCGCCTTGCGCAGCGCCGCCGTCGCGGCGATTACGGTGCTGTAGCCGACCACCGAGCCCAGGCGCGGGTAGTCGCCGAACTTCTTCTGGTAGGCGTCGCGGAAGCGCCGGTGTCCGGGTGTGTCGATCGCGTACCAAGGGTAGCCGGTGACCCACCAACCGACTGGCGCCTCGTCCTTCAGCGGATCGAGGTACTCGGGCTCGCCGCCGAGCAGATTGAACACCGGCCGGTCCTTGAACAGGCCTCGCAGCTGGCCTTCGCGGACGAAGCGCGCTAGATCGGCACCGAACAGCGACGAGAAGATCGCGTCCGGCCGGGCATCGATCAGCGCCTGTACCACCGGACCCGGCTCGATCTTGCCGAGTGGGACCGCCTGCTCGACGAACTCCAGCCCGCCGCCGGAACGCGCGATCATCTGGCGCTTGAAGGTCGCCGTCGCCGCCTGCCCGTATTCGTAGTTGGGATAGACGATCGCCCAGCGCTTCTTGCCAAGTTTTGCGGCCTCCGGCACCAGCATCGCCGTCTGCATGTAAGTCGACGCGCGCAGCCGGAACGTGTACTCGTTGCCGTTTTCCCACACCAGCTTGTCGGTAAGGGGCTCGGCGGCGATGAACAGCACCTTGCGCTGCTTCGCGAGATCGGCGACCGCGAGCCCCACATTGGAGGCGAAGGTCCCCATCAACAGGGCCACCTTCTCCCGCGAGATCAGTTCCTCGGCCACGCGCACCGCGTCGCCGGGACTGCCGTTGTCGTCGCGCGACACGATTTCGATCTTCCTGCCCAACGCGCCGCCGGCGGCGTTGACCTCGTCCAGCGCCAGTTCCATGCCCTTCCGGTAGGGCTCGAGAAACGCCGGGAAGACCTTGTAGCTGTTGAGCTCTCCCAGCTTGATCGACTGCGCGGCGGCGGGTATCGCCAGCGCAAGCGCCAGGGCGGCGATGGCGATTCGAAACGATTTCATCAGCGGCTTCTCCGTCATGGTCGATGTCAGGCAGCGGTCAACGCGCCAGGGCTGCGTGCGGTACACCCCTCCTAGACACGCTACTACGAACCCTTGACGCGGCAAATCCATGATTTCGTTATTACCACATGCCCAAAGCGTGCATTGCTGCACCATGCTCGAGGGTAAAATACACCCGATTGCGCCGCAGGGTCAGGGATGCCTGTCCCAGGATGATCCCTATGCTGACACTCGCCCACGGCCTGGACTTTGCCGATCTTTACACCCGCGCAGGCGCGGTGCGGATCGATCAAGCGTTCAGCGCCGCGCTGTGGGCGGCGGACGCCGCGCTGGCCGACCGGCTCGCCGCCGCGCGCGCCGATCCCGGCGCCGTCGAGCGCAAGGCCGAGTCGGAACTGCTGATTGCGATCGCGCCGCACCTCGAGGACTTCCTGGCGGCGCTGTTCGGCATCCGCGACGAGATTCGCGCGCTCGAGGAACGTCACCACGAGTTGGCGCCGCTGTTCGTAGTGAAGCGCCAGTTTGTGCAGCGCAAGGCGATGAACGGGTACAAGGCCGAGGTCGCGGCTGGATTCGACGGCGCGGCGCTGCGCAGGACGCTGGAACCCCTGATCGGTACCGCGCTCGCCGGCCAGGCGGGCGAACTCGCGTTCGCGCGCGCGGTGCTCACGTGGCAGGGCCACGAGGATGCAAATGCGTCCTCGCTCGAAATCGCCGCGAAGTACGCGGCGTGGGCCGCGCATACCTCCGAAGGCCGCGCAGCGCACCGGGGTGGCGTGCTGTTCCGCGCGCCGCGCAAGCTCGACTACCAGCGACTGGTGCCGATCGCGCCGGTGCGCCACGGCGAGATTTCGGCGTGGGTGCTCGACTCACAACACCCGCTGCGACACCGCGAAGGGTTCAAGCTGACCGATCCGGGTACCGATCTGGTGGGCTCGCTCGACCAGGCCCATTACTGCATCTGGTGCCACGAACAGGGCAAGGACAGTTGCGCCCACGGGCTTCCGGAGAAGAAGAGCGCCGACGGCAGCGCTCCGGTGGAACCCTTTAAGAAGACCGTGTTCGGCGTGACGCTCGCCGGCTGCCCGCTCGAGGAGAAGATCTCCGAGTTCCACAAGCTGCGCGCGGACGGCTGGCCGCTCGGCGCGCTGGCGATGATCTGCGTCGACAATCCCATGGTCGCAGCAACCGGGCACCGCATCTGCAACGACTGCATGAAGTCCTGCATCTACCAAAAGCAGGACCCGGTCAACATTCCACAGACCGAAACCCGGGTGCTGAAGGACGTGCTCGCGCTGCCCTGGGGCTTCGAGATCTACTCGCTGCTCACGCGCTGGAACCCGCTCGACCTCAAGCGCCCGCTGCCCGCGGCGCCGAGCGGCAGGCGGGTGCTGGTCGTCGGCATGGGCCCGGCGGGATTCACGCTCGCCCATCACCTGATGAATGACGGTCACGCGGTCGTCGGCATCGATGGGCTCAAGATCGAGCCGCTCGAGCCCGTTCTGGCCGGTGTCGCGCACGACGGGAGCCGCGTGCCGTTCGAGCCGGTGCACGACGTCGAGACGCTTCATGAATCGCTCGACGACCGGATCATGGCCGGATTCGGCGGCGTCGCGGAGTATGGAATCACCGTACGCTGGGACAAGAACTTTCTCAAGATCATCCGGCTGTTGCTCGTCCGGCGGGCGCAGTTCGCGCTCTACGGCGGAGTGAGGTTCGGCGGTACGCTCGACGCCAACGGTGCCTTCGCACTGGGCTTCGACCACATCGCGCTCGCCGCCGGGGCCGGCAAGCCGACGGTGCTGGAATTGCCGAACGGCCTCGCGAGCGGTGTTCGCACGGCCTCGGATTTCCTGATGGCATTGCAGCTGACCGGTGCGGCCAAGGAGGCCTCGCTCGCCAACATGCAGCTGCGCCTGCCCGTCGTCGTAATCGGCGGTGGCCTCACGGCGATAGATACGGCCACCGAGTCGCTCGCCTACTATCCGCTGCAGGTCGAGAAATTTCTCGCTCACTACGAGGCGCTGGTCGCCGACGTGAGCGCGCTCGGCGGCGAGGCTGTGGTGCGAACGAACTGGTCCGCGGGCGAGATCGGCGTCGCCGACGAATTTATCGCTCACGCTCGAGCGCTGCGCGCGGAGCGGGAAGCCGCCTCGCGCGAAGGCCGCTTGCCCGAGATCGTGAAGTTGTTGAAGGGCTGGGGCGGCGTGACCATCGCCTATCGCCGCCGGCTGATCGACAGCCCTTCCTACACGCTGAACCACGAGGAGGTCGAAAAGGCGCTCGAGGAAGGCATCCTGTTCGCCGAGGGCCTGTCCCCTCTTGAGGTCGAGCTCGACGCCAATGGGCACGCGAGCGCGCTCAAAGTGTCGGTCCAACACAACGACGGCGACGGCGTCTGGCACCAATCCGGCGTCGCACGGCTGCCGGCGCGCACGATCCTGGTGGCAGCCGGAACCCAGCCGAACACGGTGCTTGCGCGCGAAGACCCGTTGAACTTTAAGCTCGACGGCAAATATTTCCGGTTACTGGACGAGGACGGCCGACCGATTACCCCTGTCAAGGGACTCGCCAAGCCTGCGCAGCCAGCGGTCCTGACCGAACTGCGCGACGATGGTCGAGCCGTGAGCTTCTTCGGCGATCTGCACCCGTCGTGGGCGGGCAACGTCGTCAAGGCGATGGCGAGCGCGAAGCAGGGCTATCCCGTGGTTTCGCGGGTGCTCGCGCGCGTGCCCCCGGCATCACAACTCGCCGATGCCGAGTTCTTCACGGTACTGGATCGCGAGTTTCGAGCAAGCGTCGAACGCGTCGTGCGCCTGACGCCGACGATCGTCGAGGTGG
>JBKKAZ010000186.1:0-6862 GCA_046714435.1 Casimicrobiaceae bacterium | reverse complement strand
TCCTGGATCTTGCGCGTGAGCGTGTTGCGTCCCCAGCCGAGCCACTGCGCGGCCTCGGTGCGATGGCCCGCGGTATGCGCGAGCGCGCCCCGGATCAGCGCCTTCTCGAACTCCTGCGAAAGTCGGTCGCCGACCGTGCGCTCGCCGCGGGCGAGGGCCTGCGCGAGTTCGCGGTCGAGCGCGAACAGCCATCCGGTGTCCGGCGCGACGGCGTCGCCGACCTCCGGCTCGCGCACTTCAGGCGGAAGATCCGCGACCTCGATGCGTTGTCCCGGGGCCATCACCGTGAGCCAGTGGCAGATATTCTCGAGCTGCCGGACGTTGCCGGGAAACCGGAAACTCGCCAGCGCGTTCAGCGCGTCAGGCGCGATGGCCTTGGGTTCGACGGCAAGTTCCCGTGCGCTCTTCTGCAGGAAATGCCGCGCGAGCGGTGCCACGTCCTCGCGCCTCTCGCGGAGCGGCGGCAAGCGCAGGCGTACCACGTTCAGACGATGCAGCAGGTCCTCGCGGAACAGGCCCGCCCGCACCCGTTCCTCGAGCTTCTGGTGGGTCGCCGCAATCACGCGCACGCTGGCCTTCAACGGTGCGTGGCCGCCCACACGGTAATACTCGCCATCCGACAGCACGCGCAGCAGCCGGACTTGCAGGTCCGGCGGCATGTCGCCGATCTCGTCCAAGAACAGCGTGCCGCCTTCGGCCTGTTCGAAACGCCCCCGCCGCATGGCCTGCGCTCCGGTGAACGCGCCGCGCTCGTGGCCGAACAACTCGGACTCGAGCAGATCCTTCGGGATCGCCGCGGTGTTGATCGCCACGAACGGGCCCGCCGCGCGCGGACTGTGCCGATGCAGCGCGCGCGCCACCAGTTCCTTGCCGGACCCCGATTCGCCGGTAATGAGCACCGTCGCGTGCGACTGCGAGAGCCGCCCGATCGCCCGGAATACCTCCTGCATCGCCGGCGCCTGGCCCAGCATCTCGGGCGTGTCCCCGACCGAGGGCGAAACCGATGCCGCGTTCGGCGCGTCGGTCGTCGCGCGGCGGATGAGCGCCACCGCGTGATCGATGTCGAAAGGCTTCGGCAGATACTCGAACGCGCCGCCCTGGAAAGCCGCAACCGCGCTGTCGAGATCCGAGTATGCGGTCATCACGATCACCGGCAGCTGCGGGCAGCGTTCCTTCACCTTGGCGAGCAGCGACAGGCCGGACTCGCCGGGCATGCGGATGTCCGATACCAGCACCTGGGGCTGGGACAGCGCCAGTGCCTGCAGCACCTCGTACGCCGACGCGAACATCCGGTGCGGAATGCCCTCTCGCGTCAGCGCCTTTTCGAGCACCCAGCGGATCGAGCGGTCGTCGTCGACGATCCATACCGGCTTGGCGGTGGTCGTAAGCGGCGGTTGATGATCGTAGGCATGCATTGGCGACATCTCCTGGTTCAGGTCCGCATCCCATCGCTTCCCGCGTCGACGGGCAGCAGGATGCGGAACACGGTGGCGCCCGGCTCGCTTTCAAACTCGATCGTGCCGGCGTGCTGCGCGATCAGCGTTTGAGCGATGGTGAGGCCGAGGCCGCTGCCGCCTTCGCGCCCCGACACCAGCGGATAGAAGATGCGTTCGCGAAGCGACGCCGTGATGCCGGGTCCGTTGTCCTCGATCGCGATCGCGATCGCGAGCCGGTGCCTGCGTCGCGCCAGCGTCACGTAGCGTGCGACCCGCGTGACCAGCCGGATTTCGGGTCCCTTGGTGGCCCCCGACAGCGCTTGCGCCGCGTTGCGCACGACGTTGAGCAGCGCCTGCGTGATCTGCTCGGGATCGGCCTCGATCTCGGGCAGCGAGGCATCGAAGTCGACGGCGATTCCGATCGCCGGGAACTCGGCCTGAACCACGCCTTTGACGCGCACCAGCAGTTCGTGGAGGTTGACGCGCCGGCAGGCCGGCAACCGGTGAGGTGTCAGCAGCCGGTTGACCAGCGACTGCAGCCGGTCCGCCTCGCCGATGATCACCTGGGTGTACTCGATGAGCGGCGGCGCATCGAGCTCGCGTTCGAGCAGCTGCGCAGCGCCACGGATGCCGCCGAGCGGGTTCTTGATCTCGTGCGCAAGGTTGCGGATCAGCTCGCGGTTCGCCTGCTGCTGCTCGAGCCGCCGCTCCTCCCGCGCGATCCTGAGCTGGAGGTCGATGTGGCGGAACTCGAGCACCAGCCGCACCACGTCCTGGTCCACGGGCGTCGCGGTCACCGCAAGGTGCAGTCGCGGCTTGCCGGCGATCCCGAGCTCGACCTCCTGCTCGGTGAAGGGAAAGCCGCGCATCGTTGCGTTGTCGATCGCGCCAGCCAGCAGCCGCGCGTCGGCGAACAGCGCGCCGATTGGCATGCCGCGAAACCGCGTGAGCGACAGCTCGAACAGGTTTTCGGCGGCAGGGTTGGCATAGCGAACGACCCGCCCGGCGTCGAGCAGCATCACGGCGGTGGAAAGCATCTCGAGGCCGGAGTATCCCTCCGACCCAACCGCGCCCGCTTGCGGAGCCAGCGACGTCACGAGCATGGCGGCAGTGCAGGTTTCACGCGCGCGCGGCACCTGCCGCGATTCGCGCGTCGCGAGCTCGTCAGGGGATGCGGCGAGGCCGCCGCATCGGATTCAACGCGACGCGGACAGCTCCCGTCGCAGCGCTTCGATGTTGCGCTCGTGAAGTTGCACGGCCTGGCGCAGGCGGCCGATGCGCTCGGCGTAGCGCTGGGGCTGCGATTGCTCCTCGGGCAAGGCCGGTGGCGCGCCGTTGGCGTACGCGACGCGCGAATCGGCGAGCAGCTTTTCCTCGGCGGAGAGCTCCTCCTGCAGCACCTTGCGCCGCAGCTCGTCGCGCCCCTTCTGGGTGGCCGCATCGACGCGGGGCAGTCCAGGCGCGGTCGCCGCGGCACCGGGAGGCGCAGGCGTGCCAGTCGCGGCGGCGGGACGGCGCGCGATGCTGTTGGCGTCGGGAACGTTGAAATAGGCCGCCGCACCGGAAGCGGTCGTGCAGCGATACGTGGCCCCTTCAACCACGCGAGGCGCGTCGATGCAGCCGGACTCCTTGGCCTTGGACGCGAGCGACTGCGCGGCGAGCGGGCCGGCCCACACCGCAAGCGCGAGCACGGCGCAGCGCGCCACGCCGGCGGGCCACGGGTGCAATCGACGATGGCGAGGCAGGGCATCGAGAGGCATGACGGCCCAGTGTAGCGAACGCGGGGCACTTGAAGCAAAGTGGGGCGGACTTTCCGCGACAAATTGTCCGCCCCGCCTGCCCTGCACCTGAACGCGCGGGCCGTCGATCCCGTCTACAGGCTGAAATACATGTCGTATTCGACCGGATGGGTGGTCATGCGGAAGCGTGTGACCTCCTCCATCTTCAGCGCGATGTAGGCATCGATCATGTCGTTGGAGAACACGCCGCCGCGGGTGAGGAACTCGCGGTCGCGGTCGAGATGCGACAGCGCCTCGTCCAGCGACGCGCAGGGATGCGGGACCTTTGCCGCCTCTTCCGGTTCGAGGTCGTAGAGGTTCTTATCCATCGGATCGCCCGGATGGATCTTGTTCTGCACGCCGTCGAGGCCCGCCATCAGCATCGCCGCGAACGCGAGGTAGGCGTTGGTCGTGGGATCGGGAAAGCGCACTTCGATCCGGCGCGCCTTGGGACTGGAGACGTATGGCACGCGGATCGCAGCCGACCGGTTGCGCGCCGAGTAGGCGAGGTTGATCGGCGCCTCGAAGCCGGGCACCAGCCGCTTGTACGAATTGGTGCCGGGATTGGTGATCGCGTTCAGCGCCTTGGCGTGCTTGATCACGCCGCCGATGTAGTAAAGCGCGAACTCGGACAACCCGGCATAGCCGTCGCCGGCGAACAGGTTCTTGCCGCCCTTCCACACCGACTGATGCACGTGCATGCCTGAGCCGTTGTCGCCGACGATCGGCTTGGGCATGAAGGTCGCCGTCTTGCCGTAGGCGTGCGCCGTGTTGTGGACCGCGTACTTGAGGCGCTGCAGCCAGTCGGCGCGCTGCACCAGCGGCGCGAACTTGGTCCCGATCTCGCACTGTCCCGCGGTCGCGACTTCATGGTGGTGCACCTCGACTTCGACGCCCATCTGGTCGAGCGCAGTGCAGATCGCGGACCGGATGTCCTGCAGCGAATCGACCGGCGGCACCGGGAAATAGCCGCCCTTGACCGTGGGCCGGTGACCCATGTTGCCGCCCTCGAACTTTTCGCCGGTCGACCACGCGGCCTCGCTGGAGTACACCTTGCAGGAACTGCCCGACATGTCGACCGTCCATTCGACGGCGTCGAAGATGAAGAACTCGGGCTCGGGGCCGAAGTACGACACGTCGCCAAGGCCGGTCGACTTGAGATAGGACTCGGCCCGCTTGGCGAGCGAGCGCGGATCGCGCTCGTAGCCCTTGCCGTCCGTAGGCTCGACGACGTCGCAGGTGATGATGAGCGTCTTCTCGTCCATGAACGGATCGATGTACGACGCAGTCGGATCCGGTATCAGCAGCATGTCGGAGGCTTCGATCCCCTTCCAGCCGGCGATTGACGAGCCGTCGAACGCGTGGCCCAGCTCGAACTTGTCGGCACCGAAAGCCTTCTCGGGAACGGAGACGTGCTGCTCCTTGCCACGGGTGTCGGTAAAGCGGAGGTCGACGAACTTGACCTCCTCTTCCTTGATCTGCTTCAGGATGTCGGCGCCACTGGTGGCCATGAGGTCTCCTTGTTTTTGGAAAGATGCGACGAGAACGACAACTGTTTCGGGGATGCGAGGCGGGCGGTAACGGTTAGCGATAAGCGTGCCATTGGGACGGGGCGCGCAAGCCCTTGTTCCGACGTTATTTACTTCGGGAATCCAAGGCAGTCGGCGCTATTTTGCACCAGATTTGTGCGCTATGGTGGCCTCCACGCCCCAACCCGGTGCGGGCCGCGGATCGGGCGCCGCCCTGCATGCACCAATTCGGATGGTCAGGCTCCGTTAAAGCCCCGCGAGGCGTCGAATCGGCGGGCCGAAGCGCAGGACGCCGACCGGGAACCCATTCCGGGCCAATCGCACGCATCGAATTGGTGCAACGAGCGCGGCGTCCGTCGTCCGCTCGCGCGGTTACGGATAGAACAGATAGACGCGGTAGCCCGACTGCGTGGTCGCGCTCGCGTCGAGGAACAGCTTGATCGACAGTTCGCTCTGCGCGGCGATACCGCGATCCAGCTCCGCCGTTCCGCCGGCGTACTCGGCGGGCGACAGCGCCCGCCGCACGACCACGCTGTCGCGCGAATCGGTGAGCGTGAGTTCGAGATTCGGATAGGCCACCGCATAGTTCGCGCGGTTACGCACCGTGGCCGTAAGTACCAGCAACCCCTTGTGGGCGAGGTCGGCCTGCAGGTCGGACGCATCGATCGATAGCCCCCCGATCTCGCGCAGCGGCCGGATCGTGCAGCCGGCGAGCGAGCACAGCTGAGCAAGCACGGGCCGGGTCGCGGGCAACAGCGCGGCCAGCGCATCGCGATAGTGCCAGGTGAGCTGTCCGACAACGGCGAGCAGCAGGGCGACGGTTGCGGCGACGTAGAGCGCGGTGTGCTTGCGCGAACGCCGCTTCGGCCGATCCCAGGCGAAACGGTGATCGTAGTCGGGGGCGTCGTCTTGCTTGTGCGCGGCCGCGATCGTCGTCGGCCGAGTTGTCGTCGGCCGGATCGTCGTCGTCGTCTCCGCCGGCGGGACCACCGGCTCGAGCGCGTGCGCGCTTCGCAGCGTCACGGTGAGCGGTCCGTTGGCGTCGTCGTCGGCCGGCGCACCGAAGGCAGTGGGCGCCAGCCGGATCAGGTTCGCCGTACCGTCAAAGACCGTGCGGCAGTGCCCGCAACGCACTTGTCCCTCGCGCAGAGCCAGTTGCGCGGGCGTCACGCGAAAAACGGTCTTACAGCCGGGGCAGCGTGTGTATTTCTCGTCGGCCATCGCAGTCTTAGCGAAGGATTGCGGCGCTGCGCTCGCCGGCAACGAGCGTCCACCCGTCGGCATGACGCCAGGGTTCGAGTTTAAACCATGGCGAGTAAGCGGTCGCTATCGCGCCGACCTGCGCATCAAGAATGCCCGCGAGCGCGACGCGTCCAGCGGGGCGAACCCGAGCCGCGATCGCGGGCGCGAGCAGGATCAGCGGATTGGCCAGGATGTTCGCCACCACGATATCGTAATTGCGCGGGGCCAACGCGTCGGGGGCGACGAACCTGATCGGAACGTCGTTGGCGCTGGCGTTGGCTTCGCTGGCTCGCAGCGCCTGGGGATCGACATCGATGCCGACGACATCATCGGCGCCAAGCTTCGCCGCAGCGATCGCGAGCAGCCCCGATCCGCAGCCGTAGTCGAGCACGCTCTCGCCCCCGCGAATCTGCGCCACCAGCCATTCGAGGCACAGCCGCGTGGTCGGATGCGAACCGGTGCCGAACGCGAGTCCGGGGTCGAGCCGGATGGCGATACCCTGGTCGGGGACCTCGCACCAGGTCGGCACGATGTGCAGCCGTCCGGCGATCGTGATCGGGCCGAACTGCGATTGGGTGACGCGCACCCAGTCTTCGTCCGCGACCTGCCAGGTGTCGCGCGGCGGAGCGCACAGACCCAGCCCGACAGCCGCACGCGAAAGCGCGGCGTCGACCACGACACTCTCGGGGAACAGCGCCAGCAGTCGAGATTTCCGCCACCGCGCGTTCGCCGGTCCGCCTGGCTCGCCGAACTGCGCCTGTTCCTGGGGCGTGCCCGCGTTGGGGTCGCTGATCTCGACCGAGAGCGCGCCGGCGTCGAGCAACGCGTCGGACCAGGCGTCGGCGTCGCCGCCTTCGGTATCGAAGCGCAGGGCGGT
>JBKKAZ010000185.1:0-3941 GCA_046714435.1 Casimicrobiaceae bacterium | reverse complement strand
CGATGAATACCGTCGAAGTGCGCCGCATGCTCAACGACCGCGTCACCGAAGGAGCGGCGCGCGGCGAATACAGGATTCCGTTCCTCGTCGTGTGCGACGCCTTCCAGTCGGAGATGACCGCGTTCGCCGATCTGGTGCTGCCCGATACCACCTACCTCGAGCGCCACGACGCGATGTCGATGCTCGATCGCCCGATCTCGGAGTTCGACGGGCCGATGGATTCGGTGCGCGTGCCGGTGTTGCCGCCGACCGGCGAGTGCAAGCCGTTCCAGGAGGTGCTGATCGAGCTGGCCGGCCGCCTGCGGCTTCCCGCCTTCACCGACGCGAACGGCGCGCGCAAGTACCGCGACTATCCGGATTTCATCGTGCGCCACGAGACCGAGCCCGGATCTGGCATCGGCTTTCTCGCCGGCTGGCGCGGCGCCGACGGCACCAAGTCGATGCGCGGCGAGCCGAACCCGAACCAGTGGCAGATGTACGCCGCCAACAACTGCGTATTCAAGCACGAGCTTCCCCCGTCCTACCGATACATGCGCAACTGGAATCGCGGCTACATGGAATGGGCGCAGCGAGTCCGCATCCGCCGCTTCGGCGAACCGATCCTGGTGCACCTCTATTCGGAGGTGCTGCAACGCTTTCGGCTCGCGGCTCAGGGCAAGTGGCCGGGACGGCGCCCGCCGGCGCATCTCGCGAAGCGCGTCGAGACCTACTTCGATCCGCTGCCGTTCTACTATCCCGCGCTCGAGACGCAGGTGACCGATCTCGGGAAATACCCGCTCGCCGCGATTACCCAGCGCCCGATGGCGATGTACCACTCATGGGACTCGCAGAACCCCTGGCTGCGGCAGATCCACGCGCACAACTACCTGTTCATCAACCCGCGCACCGCGGCTCAGAGCGGCATCGCCGATGGCGCCTGGCTGTGGGTGGAATCGCAGTGGGGCCGCGTGCGCTGCATGGGCCGCCACAGCGAGGCGGTCGAGCCGGGGACGGTGTGGACCTGGAACGCGATCGGCAAGCAGCCGGGGGCGTGGGGGCTTGCGCCCGAGGCGAACGAAGCGCGCAAGGGTTTTCTGCTCAATCCGATCATCAGCGACACGTTGCCGGACGCGGTCTCGAATTCGGATCCGGTGACCGGGCAGGCCGGCTGGTACGACGTGCGGGTACGCATCTACCCGGCGCAGGAGGCCGGGGTTTCCCCGCAGTTCGATACCTTGCCGGCGGCACCCGGAACGCGCCCGGCGCCGCGCACCTGGATGGCCTACGTGGCCGGGAAAGTGATCGGGGAATGATGATGCGCGAAGCACGGGGACGCCTGCCATGACCCAGCTCGCGTTGGTCATCGACCTCAACGTGTGCGTCGGCTGCCATGCCTGCGTGACCAGCTGCAAGCAGTGGAACACCTCGGGCGAGGCGGGCTACCTCTCGGATGACAATCCCTACGGCGCCGACCCGACCGGGACGTTCCTCAACCGCGTGCAGACCTTCGAGGTCGGTGAGTTCCCGAAGACCGAGACCGTGCACTTCCCCAAGTCCTGCCTGCACTGCGAGGATCCGCCGTGTGTTCCGGTGTGCCCCACCGGCGCGAGCTACAAGCGTGCGGAGGACGGCATCGTGCTGGTCGACTACGACAAGTGCATCGGCTGCAACTACTGCTCGTGGGCCTGCCCCTACGGCGCGCGCGAGATCGACGAGCACCAGAAGGTGATGAAGAAATGCACGCTGTGCGTCGATCGCATCTACGACAAGGCGCTGCCGGAAGCCGACCGCAAACCGGCCTGCGTGATGGCCTGCCCGACCAGCGCGCGCCTGTTCGGCGACATCCACGACCCTGACTCCGAGGTCTCGCAGGCGATTCGCGACAACGGCGGCTATGCACTGATGCCGGAGTGGAGCACGCGGCCTGCGAATCATTACCTGCCGCGGCGCAAGACGGCGAGGCCGATCCACGCGGACGAGCTTCAGCGGCAGGACAATCCGCTGAAGATCGACGGCCAGTTGCCGCGGCCGTTGTCCAGCGAGCCGGCGCTCGACGACGTCACCAGCTGGTAGGCCGTGAAGCCCGCCTGGTCGGTGATCCTGCTCACCACGCTCAGCGGCGTGGGACAGGGCTTGTTCCTCGCGCTGTTCGCCGCCGAGTCGATCGGCACGCTGCGCGGGGAGCCGTCGCTGCCACCGGCGTTCGTCGTCGCGTTGGTTGCGGCGTCGCTTGCATTGCTGGGCGCGGGACTCGTCGCCTCGTTCTTCCATCTCGGCCATCCGGAGCGCGCCTGGCGCTCGGCGGCGATGTGGCGCACCTCGTGGCTGTCGCGCGAGGTGATCGCGCTGCCGCTTTTCATGGCGCTTTCGGCGTTGTACGGCCTGGTGCACTGGCTCGGCATGCCGCAAGCCGCGTTCGCTGCAGGCGCATTCGCGAGCATCGCCTGCATGGCGCTCTACGTCTGTACCGGCATGATCTACGCGTGCCTGCCGTTCCTGCAGGAATGGCGTACGCCGCTCACCGTGGTCAATTTCATCGCGCTCGGCTCGGCATCGGGCCTGACCGCGGCTGCTGCGCTCGCCGCCCGGCTGCATCCACCGCTCGCCCGGCCCTACGCCGTGGCGGCCCTCGTGCTCGGAGCACTCGCCTACGCATTGCGCCTCGCTTCGCTGGCACGCAATGCGCGGCTACGGCCGAAATCGACGCTGGCGACCGCGATCGGGGTCAAGCATCCGAAGATCGTGCAGATCGCGCAGGGCGCCATGGGTGGCTCGTTCAACACACGCGAGTTCTTTCATGGCCGCACGCGCGAGGTCGTGCGTGCCGTACGCTGGACGTTCCTGGCGCTGGTGTTCCCGGTACCCGCGCTGCTTCTCGCCGGCAGCGGGCAGTCCGTCGTCGGGCTCGGGCTCGCCTTCGCCGTACAATATGCCGGACTGCTCGCGGAGCGCTGGTACTTCTTCGCCGAGGCGCGTCATCCGCAGAATCTCTATTACCAGGCGATCGCGTGACGCCACCGAGTCGCATGGTGGCGAAAGCCGCGCTCGCTACGGCCCTCCCCTAGGAACGCCGATGCCTGACTCCCAGCGCCGTCACATCGCCGCCACGGTGACGTTCGGAATTGCGAGCGTCGCGCTTTACGCGCTGCTTTTCGCCTACGCCGACCTGTTCACGGATCTTGCACGGCGCACACGAGACGGGGAGCGGGCGCTCGCCCTTGTCCCGGTGGCCGTCGCCTTCGCTTTCTCCTGGGTGCACGGCGCATTCACCGGGTATTTCTGGGAGGTCCTTGGGCTGCGCGCCGCGGCGGGCAGCGAAAAGAAGAAGCCACCGCAAGGCGCTTCGGGGAAATAGCGCCGATGGAGCCGCTTTCCTTCATCGAGCTCAACGCCTGGAGCGCCCTCGCGCTCTTTGTCGTGGGATTCATCGGCGGAATGGTGTCGGGCTTCATCGGCTCGGGCGGGGCCTTCGTGCTCACGCCGGCGATGATGACCCTGGGCGTGCCCGGCATCGTCGCGGTCGCCTCCAACCTCTGCCACAAGTTCCCCAAGGCCCTCGTGGGCGCCGTGAAGCGGGCGAAGTACGGCCAGGTCGACGTGAAGCTGGGTCTCGTCATGGGGATCTTCGCCGAGCTTGGAGTGTTCGCCGGCAAGCTGATCATGTCGGGCGTCAAGGACCGCTTCGGGGAGATCGGCAGCAGCCTCTACGTGTCCGTGGTCTTCGTGATCGTGCTCGCGATCGTCGGCGGTTTCGTACTGCGCGACGCGCGGCGCCTGATGCGCGCGGAGAAGCTCGGCGGCGGGCCGCAACCCCACCGCCTCACGCGGCTCGCCCGTTGGGTGCAGTCCGTGCACGTCCCGGGAACCATGATGCGCTTCGAGAGCCTCGACGCCCGCGTTTCCGTGCTCTTCATCGCGCCGCTCGGCTTCGCCACCGGGATGCTCGCCGCCACCATCGCCGT
>JBKKAZ010000184.1:0-8664 GCA_046714435.1 Casimicrobiaceae bacterium | reverse complement strand
TGCGCTCGATCATGCGCGGCAGCAGCGCCTTGACCAGCGTCATCGGCCCAACCAGATTCAACCCGATCAGCTTTTGCCACAGCTCGGGCGTCCCTTCCCAGAACGGGTGGGTGCGCCCCCAGCCCGCACCGTTGACTAGGATGTCGACCGTGCCATGCCGCGCCTGCACCGACTCGGCGAAAGCGGCGATCGAGGCGGGGTCGGTCATGTCGACCAGAATGAAATCGGCGGTGCTGCCGCGCTCGCGCAGCGTCGCCACCGTCGACTCGCCCTGATCGCGGTTGATGTCGGCGACGATCACAGTTGCGCCGGCGGCGGCGAGCGACGTCGCAGTCGCGCGGCCGATGCCCGATGCGGCACCGGTGACGACGGCTGTCTTGTCGTTCAGGGTCATGATGCTCTCTCCTTCGGTTTCACGGTTGTCGCCTTGGGCCGGTTCAGGAATGCGCCGACGCGCTCGAGCGTCTGCGGCGCGCGGTAAAGCGTGCGCGTGGCCTCGATCTCGGCGGCGAAGCCCGCAGTCGATTCCGCGACCGCCAGCGCTATGCAGTGCTTGCTGGCGGCGAGCGCCGCACGTGGATGCGACGCGATGCGAGCGGCAAGCTGGGCGGTCCAGGCTGCGAGCGTCTCGGCAGGCTTCGTCCACTGCACGAGGCCGAGCCGCTCCGCTTCGAGTCCGTCGACGGCTTCGCAGCCGAGGATCAGCCGTCGCGCGATGCCCGGGCCGCAGAGCGCGGTGAGACGTTGCGTGCCGCCGGCGGCGGGCAGCAGGCCAAGGCCCACCTCGGGCAACGCCAGCTTTGCGTCGTGCGCAGCGACGCGCAGGTCGCAGGCGAGCGCAAGCTCGAGGCCGCCGCCGAACGCGGCGCCGCCGATCTCGGCGAGCGTGACGAACGCCGCGCGCTCCAGGCGCGCAAACACACGCTGCATTTCGCGCACTACGCCGACCATCGTCTCCGCGCCGGTCGGCCCGGCAATGCAGTCGCGCATCAGCGCGAGGTCCGCCCCGGCACAGAACGCCTTTTGCGAACTGCGAAGGTGAAGCAGCGACACCGTGTCGTCGGCAACGGCCTCGTCGAGCAGTGTGTCGAGTCGAGCCAGCAGCTCGGCGTCGATCGCATTGACCGGCGCACGCGCGAGCGTCGCCACGAGCACGTGGCCGCGGCGTTCAGCGACCAGCATGGCTGGCCTCGACGCCGTCGGCAGCTTGTCCCGCTTCCGCGGCGAGCGCGATGTGCAGGTCGCGCAGGCGCCGTCTCACGAGCTTGCCGGTCGGCGTGCGCGGCATCGCGTCGATCGGATGCAGCCAGCGCGGCCGCTGGAACGGCGGCAAGCGGTCGGCGTGCTCGCGCAGCGCGGCCGCTTCGAGTAGCGGCGCACCCGGCTGCGCCACGAAGAACAGCGCGATCGCATCCACGCCGTCAGCATCGGGCACCGCGACTGCCGCCGCCTCGACCATGCCGGGACAAGCGAGCGCGATTCTCTGCTCGAGATCGATCAGGTCGACCCATCGCCCGTGCACCTTGACCAGCGAATCCTCGCGCCCGGCGAACCGCCAGCCGCCGCCTTCCACACGCTCGAAGAGGTCCGCCGGCGCGAAGGCGCCGTCGCGGAAGTGTTCGGCCTGGGCGTCGGGCCGGTTCCAGTAGCCGAGTGCGACCGTCGATCCGCGGATCACGATGCGCCCCGGCGCGTCCGGTGCCGGCGATTCGGATTGCGACACCGAGCCACCCTCGCCGAACGGGCGCACGTCGATGCCCGGCGAAATGCGCGGCCCGTAGCCGTCATCGCTGTCGACCAGGACCAGCACCAGCGTTTCCGAGGCGCCGAAGCCGTTGACGATCGTCGAGCCGAGCTGGCGCTTCCACTCGTCGCGCAAGGTCGATGGCAGCGCCTCGCCCGCGGACACATAGAGGCGCACGCCGCATTGCGCGAGCTGGCCGGCCAGCCCCTCCTTGAGCAGGTTGCGAAACAGCGACGGCACGCTGAACAGTACGGTCGCCCCGCGCGCCATGATGCTCGCGACCACGCCCTGCGCCGTCGGCCATTGCGGGTCGAGGATCACCGTCGCGCCGATCTTGAGGCCGGTAAGGAAGGAGTTGGCGAGCGGGTAGGCGAAGAACAGCTTGGAACTCGCGTAGATGCGATCCTCGGCAGTGATCCCGAGCCGCTCGCGACCGACGCGCTCGATCTCCCGCGCGATACGTTGCGGATGCACGACCGCCTTCGGGTGGCCGCTGGTTCCCGACGAATGAACCCACAGCACCGGATCCTCGGACTGCATCGGCGTCGCCTCGCAAGGCTCGGCATGAGCAAGCGCGACGCGCCAATCATCGACCGACACCAGCCGCGCGTTCCACGGCGCCGGCGTTTCGTCACCCGGTTCGGCGAGGACGAAACGGAATCCCGCCGACTCGAGGATCGCGCGCCACTCGTTGGCGGGTACTCGCGGATTGACGCCGACCGCCACACCCCCCGCCCAGATGACACCCAGGTAAGCGATGACCCAGTCGATGCCGTCGGTCAGCTTCACGGCCACGCGATCGCCGCGCGCGAGACCACGTGCACGCCATGCTGCCCCGGCGCGCGCAACCGCGTCGCGCAACTGGCCGCGCGTCACCTGCTCGCTGCCGCAGACGAGCGCGATGCGATCCGCGGCGTGATCGGCCAGCAGCACCTGCGCGGCGTTCATCGTCGCCGCCGTGCCAGCAGGCGCGGCAACAACCTCTTCCTCGCCGCCAATACCGAGGAGGTCGGGTTCGCCCGCGCACCAACGCGCGTGCGCGGCCTTGAGCAATTCGGCGTGCTCCCGCTCTTCCGCCGCCAACTCGCGATAGAGCTGCCGCCCGGCCGATCCGGGCGCGGCTTCCGCGGCGCTCGCGTCGAAAAACGCGGCGGCTCGCACCTCCATCGCGATCGCGATCGTGAACAGGCTCTCCGCATCGTCGGCCCCGCGCTCGACGCCGGCAAACGCGGCTGCACGATCAAGCGCCTGCTCGTCGCACACCGGCGACAGGTCGACCTGGTAGCGCCGCGAGAGCGTGGCCATGTGCTGCCGCTCCATCGCGGCAAAGCGGTCGAACAGCGCGCGCAACGCGGGCTCGGACGCACTCGCCGCAGCGCGGTGGTAGAACGCCTGTCCGCCGAGCTCGATCTCGAAGGCCTTGCGGACGGCGGCGGTCGCCGCAGTGTCCCCGGCCGGGCCCTTCGCGAAGTGCTCCAGCGCGCCCCCGCAGCGCGGGCAGACGCCGTAAGGGAATGCGAAGCCCTCGCTGACCTTGGTACAGGACGTGCATCGCCACAGGCGGGCTACCCCCGCGCAGCAGTTCGACTGCGCGCCGCCCTGGTCGCTCGGGCGACGGCAATTCGGGCAAAGCAGCGTGAGGTCCATGCGAGTTCAGGAGGACAGTTCACGCAGCAGCCGCTGCGCCAGCACCGACGCGACCTGCCGCCGGTAGTTCGACGCGGTGGCCGTCGTGCGCATCGGGCTTGCCTGCTTCTGGACCCGCTTGCCGAGCGACGCCAGCGTCTGGTCGTCGATTTCGCGGCCGACGAGTGCTTCGGTTCCGGTCAGCGCCAGCGGCCGCACATTGGTGCCGGTGAGTGCGACGCGCAGGCGGGCGATGCGTCCGTTGTCCATGGCTAGCGCGATGGCCACGCCGGCGAGCGGGAAGTCGATCGACCCGCGGACGCGCGCCTTACGGTAGCCGGACGTTACGCCGGCAACGCGCGACACCAGTACGCGGGTCAGCATCTCACCGGGCTCGAGCGCGAGATGCGCGGCTCCGTCGTCGCGGTAGAGCGCTGCCAGCGGGAGCCTGCGCGCGCCGCGTACCGACACCAGCTCGACTTCGGCCTCGAGCGCGATCAGCGCCGGCGCGAGATCACCGCTGAATGCCGCGTGGCAGCGATTGCCTTGAGGTGCCACATGGCAGGTGTCGCCACCGCGCTTCAGGCACCAGCCGTTCGCTGCGCGCCACCACTCGCTCTGGTTGTAGAACACGCAGCGCGTGTCGAGGCAGAGGTTGCCGCCGACGGTCGCGGCGTTACGATGCTGGGGCGCCGCCACCTCGCGGGCCGCCTCGACGATCGCAGCGTAGTCGATGGCGATGCGCGCCTCGGCAGCGAGCCGCGCAAGCGTGACGCCTGCGCCGATGGCGAGCGCATCGCCGTCGAACGCGATGACGTCGAGGCCGGCAACCGCTTCCAGCTCGATCAACAGCGTCGGGCGCTCTATGCCGCGCCGCAACTTCGGCACCAGGTCGGTGCCACCGGCGAGCAGGCGCGCACCGGGCGTGGCGAGAAGCGCGGCTGCTTGCGCGACGCTCGTCGGCCGCTGCAGTTCGAACATGGGCATGCCCTCCATGTCAGGTCCTCCTGGCGCGCGCCGCGGCCAGCCGGTCCTTGCGCTGTTTCGCTTGAATCGCGTCGAGCACGCGATCGGGCGTGGCCGGCAGTTCGGCGAGCCGGATGCCGATCGCGTCGGCGATCGCATTGGTCAGCGCCGGCGGGAACCCGTGCACCCCGCCTTCGCTTGCTTCCTTGGCGCCGAAGGGCCCCAGCGGATCGTTGCTCTCGATGAGCTTCACCTCGATGGGCGGCGACTCGGCGATCGTCGGCACGCGGTAGTCGACGAAGTTCGGGCGCAGCGGCAGACCCTCGTGGTACTGAGTTTCTTCCTGCAGCGCCTGGCCCATGCCGAACCACACGGCGCCCTGGACCTGGCCGGTGACGGCAAGCGGATTGATTGCGAAGCCGCAGTCGTGGGCGACCCAGACGTGCTCGACCGAAACCGCGCCGGTGTCCTCGTCGATCGCGACCTCGACGACTTGCGCGGCGTACGAGAAGCCGGCGGTTGAGCCGACCGCGGCGCCGCGGAATTTGCCGCCCTGCGTCTCGGGCGGCGTCGACCATGTGCCCTTGACGGTCAGGGTGCCGCTGTCGGCGAGCGCGGCGGTCACGACGCCGGCGAAGTCGAGCCCGCGCTCCTCGCCGGTGACGCGGCAGCCTTCGCCGAGCCATTCGACGCGCTCGATAGGCACCGCCAGCCGCTTGGCCGCGGCTGCCACGAGCACGCGAAGCAGTTCCTCCGCCGCTCGCAGCGCCGCATTGCCCACCATGAACGACACGCGCGACGAATACGAGCCATTGTCCTTCGGCGTGAGCGCGCTGTCGGTCGTCACGATGCGAATGCGCGTCATCGGCACGCCAAGCACCTCGGCGACCACCTGCGTGAGCAAGGTCGAGCTGCCCTGCCCGATGTCGGAGGCGCCGGTAAGCACCGTGACGCTGCCGTCGAAGTCGAGCTTCAGGATGACGACAGCGTGCGGCTCCCCGCTCCAGTGCACGGGCTTGGCGGAGCCCGACACGTAATGCGAGCAGGCCATGCCGAGCCCGCGGCCGCGCGGCAGCTTGCCCCGGCGCTCCTTCCAGCCGGACGCCTGCTCGACCCAGTCGAGCGCGGCCGGCAGCCCGCAGGAGTTGACCTGCAGGTCGTTGAGCGTGCGATACGGCGGATCGATCAGGTTCGCGCGGCGCAGCGTGAACGGATCGAGCCCGAGCTCCGAGGCCATGCTGTCGAGCAGCGCCTCGAATGCGTGACGTGCATCGACGGCACCGTGGCCGCGCATCGCGCCGCACGGCGGCGTGTTGGAGTAGACACGAAGGCCACGATAGCGCAACGCACCGACCTTGTAGAGCGCGTGCAGCAGCGCGCCGGCATAGAGGATCGTCACCAGCCCGTAGCCGCCGTAGGCGCCGCCGCGCTGCACGATCTCGCAGTCGACCGCGGTGATCTCGCCGGTTTTCTTCAGGCCCAGCTTCAGCCGGATTTCGGTCTCGGGGCGGCCACGATGGGTGAGGAAGCTGTCCTCGCGCGACTGCAGCAACCGCACGGTGCCGCCCGCCGCGCGCGCCAGGGCGCCCGCGACCATCTCGAAGTTGAGCGGCTCGACGCGATGGCCGAAGCCGCCGCCCAGGAACGGCTTGACCACGCGAATCTTCGAGCTGTCCATGCCCAGGCACTGCGCCAGCGTCAGGTGCAGGTAGTAGGGCACCTGGGTGGTGGAGTGCGTGGTCAGCCGACCGCGCTCTGGCTCGTAGCTCGCGATCGCTGCGTTGAGCTCGATCTGGCCGTGCGCGCACTCGGCATAGTGGAACGACTGCTCGCGCACGAGGTCGGCCGCGGCGAAGCCGCCATCCACGTCGCCAAACAGCTGGTCCACCTCGCGCTCGATGTTTCCCAGCTTGTTTTCATGCAGCAGGACGGCGCCCGGCGCCCGCGCGTCGGTGGCCGTGAAGTAGGCCGGCAACGGCTCGATGTCGAAGGCGATGGCCGCAAGCGCCGCGTCGGCCGTGGCCTCGTCGGTGGCGGCGACGGCGACCAGCGGCTCGCCGCGATAGCGCACGCGATCACGCGCGAGCGGCCATTCGTTCTGTGCGATCGGAATCACGCCGTACGGCGCCGAAAACTCCTCGCCGGTGATCACCGCGCGCACTCCACGCGTCGCGCGCGCCCGCGAAGTGTCGATGCTGCGGATGATGCCGTGCGCAACGGAGCTTCGCAGGATGCGCCCGACGAGCGCCTCGCCGACCGGCAGGTCGGCCGTGTAGAGCGCGCGACCCGTGACCTTCTCGATGCCGTCGATCAGCGGCGTCGCCTGGCCGACGCTGCGCTCGCGCAGCCCGTGCGCGGGAACTGGCTTCACGCGCGTGTCCATGTTCAGACTTCCGCCTTGACGCCGCTGCCAACGCACGCGGACTGGACCGACTCGATGATCTTTACGTAGCCCGTGCAGCGGCAGAGATTGCCGCCGAGCGCCGTGCGGATCTCGCCGTCGGTGGGCGCAGGATTGCGTCGCAGCAGCGCCTCGGCGCTCATGATCATTCCCGGCGTGCAGAAGCCGCACTGCGTTCCGAGCTTCTCGTGGAACGCCTGTTGCAGCCGGCTCATGCGGCCATGCACGGCGAGGCCTTCGATCGTCTCGACGTCGCGCCCGGCTACGCTCGCCGCCAGCGTGATGCAGGAAAGCCGCGGCTCGCCGTCGATGAGCACCGTGCATGCGCCGCATTCGCCACCGTCGCAGCCCTGCTTGGTCCCGGTCAGCCCCGCCGTGCCGCGCAGGTAGTCGACGAGCAAGGTGTGATCCGCGATCGCGTCTTCGCGTTGGCGGCCGTTCACGGTCAGCTTCAACAGTCGCTTGGCCATCCTCAGTATCCCGAGTCAGAAATTCGTTGTGCAAACTGGACCAGTTCGCTCCCAGCCATTGTTGCCCCTGCGCGGCAGGTGACCTACCTCGCCGCGCAGGGGCGTCGCGCCTGGAAGCGAACGCGGTCCACTTGCGCGAGCGTCAAACGGAGGGTCGATATTCATCAACGAATCCCCGACTCAGGACACTGGCCTCGCTTCGGCCGCAGGTCGCGAACCCTCACGGCCTTGCCCTGCGAGCGGGGGATCGTGCCGGGCGACTTGACACGGACTTCGGTGGTGATGCCGATCAGCGACTTCAGGTGATGGGCGACCCGCTTGCCGATCGCGTCGTAACTCGTCGCGTCCGTGCCAGGGGCGGCTTCGACCTCGACGCTCATGTGATCGAGCGGTCCCACGGTCTCGACGACAAGCTGATAGTGCGGCGCGATGCCGGGAAGACCCACCAGCACCGCCTCGACCTGCGACGGATAGACATTGACACCACGAATGATCAGCATGTCGTCGTTGCGGCCCGCCACCCGCAGGATGCGCAGGTGCGTGCGCCCGCAATCGCAGGGCGCAGTCGTCACGCGCGTGATGTCCCGCGTGCGATAACGCAGCATCGGCAGCGCCTCCTTGGTGAGCGTGGTGATGACGAGTTCGCCGGATTGGCCTTCGGGCACCGGTTGCCCGGAGTCGGGATCGATCACCTCGAACAGGAAGTGATCCTCCCAGCCGTGCAGCCCTGCCTGGCATTCGCATTCGCAGGCGACCCCGGGACCCATGATTTCCGACAGGCCGTAGATGTCGACCGCGCGAAGGCCGAGCCGAGCCTCGATCTCGCGCCGCATCGCGTCGCTCCAGGGCTCGGCGCCGAACAGGCCGACTTCGAGCGCGCTGCCGCGAAGGTCTACGCCCTGCCGCTCGGCCACCTCGGCAATCGCCAGCGCGTACGACGGCGTCGCGCACAGCACGCGTGCGCCAAAATCGACGATCAGCGCGATCTGGCGCTCGGTGGAGCCGCCGGACATCGGGACCACGGTCGCCCCCAATCGCTCGGCCCCATAGTGGGCGCCCAATCCCCCGGTGAACAGTCCGTAGCCGTAGGCGTTGTGAACGACGTCGCCACGGCGCGCGCCCGCCGCTGCAAACGAACGCGCCATCAGGTCGGCCCAGGTGTCGAGGTCCCGCGCGGTATACCCGACCACCGTCGGCTTGCCGGTGGTGCCGGACGATGCATGCAGACGCGCCAGCGCAGCGCGCGGTCGCGCGAACAGGCCGAACGGGTAGCTGTCGCGCAGGTCGGTCTTCACCGTGAACGGCAGCCGGCGGACGTCGTCGAGCGAGCGGATGTCGTCCGGCACCATGCCAGCACTTTCCAGCCGCCGCCGATGCAACGAGACGTTGTCGAACGCGTTGCGCACCGTATCGCGCAACCGGCGCAGCTGCAGTTCGGCCAGTCGCTCGCGCGGCAT
>JBKKAZ010000183.1:0-32815 GCA_046714435.1 Casimicrobiaceae bacterium | reverse complement strand
TGCGGAACACCGTGACGTGCCAGGGCGCATAGGCGTTCACCAGGTCGCCCATCTGTTCCATAGCGCGATCGCGCTCGGCGCCGTAGGGAATGCTGCGCGCCTTCTCGTAGAGCTTGTCGTACTCGGGCAGCTTGAAGCGGGCGAGGTTCGAGAAGCCCGCGTGGCCGCCGTAGAGCAGTCCGAGGAAGCCGAAGCCCTCGGGCGTGCCGGCGGTGTTGGCGAGCTGGAACATCTGCAGCTGCCCCATCCGTCCCGCCTTCAGGAGGTCCGGCCACTTCTGCTTGTTGAACGCGATGCGCAATCCCACCGCCGACATGCTGCGCGCCCACAGCTCGTCGAACTGGCGCTCGAGCGCCGAGGGAGCCGACGACAGCGTCAGCGTCAGCGGCTTGCCCTCCGGCGTCTCGCGGAAGCCGTCGCCGTCGCGGTCTTTGTAGCCGAAGCGATCGAGCAGCGCCTTCGCGGCCGCCGGATCGTAGGTCGCGTGGGTCGGCAGCTTCGCGTTGTGGCCGCTCACGGTCGGCGGCACCACCTGGTTCGCGGGCAGTGCCTGATCCTGGCGGATGACCTTGATCTCCTCGGACGTGCTGTAGGCGAGCCCGATGGCGCGGCGCAGAGCGATCTTCTCCTTGGTGTACCCGCCGACGACGGGATCTTCCATGTTGAAGTAGACGTAGCTGATCGTTGGCTGGACGCCTCGGCCGTGCAGGATGCCCTGCTTCGCGAGCCGCGGCTTCAGCACGCCCGGGGGGTCGAGCGCGTTCCACGCGAGGTCGGGCGGCACCTCGACGTAGTCGATCTGGCCCTGCTCGAAGGAGAGCAGCCGCGGATTGGCTTCCTCGATGATCGTGATCTCCACGCGCCCCACCAGCGGGATCCGCTTGCCCTTCAACTTCGCCACGATCGGCTTGTCGGCGGGATCCGCCGAATCGGGATAGCGCTCCTCGCGGAATCCGGGATTGGCCTCGAGCACGATCTTCTGGCCGCGGCGCCACTCCTTCAGGAGGTAGGCCCCGGTCCCGACCGGATTGGCCATCACCCAACCCGATCCGTCGCCGTAGGCCTCCACGACCTCGCGCGCGACCGCGGAGGTCGCCGTCGTGGTGAGGCCGGACATCAGTTCGGTGTCCGGGAAGTTGAGCTTCATGCGGATGGTGTACCGATCGATCGCCTGCAGGCCTTCGATCGGCGCGTCGTAGTCGAGCTTGCCGGTTTCGCGCGCCTTGGCGAGGACTGCCTCCGCCCCCACGAAGCGGCCTTCGAAGATGCTCAGCGAGTTGCTGCGCGTGCGGGGATCGAGGATGCGCTTCCACGCGAACACGTAGTCGTGCGCCGTGAGTTCCCGCCGCTGGCCCTTGAACACCGGATCGTCGGCGAAGTAGATGCCGGGCTTGACCTTGATCGTCCAGGTCCTGCCGTCGGCGGAGATCTCCGGCAACGCGACCGCGGTGCTGGGCACGAGCTTCAACGGCCGCGTCAGGTGCTCGTACCTGTAGAGTGAATCGAAGACGACGCGGTTGACGTAGTTCGAATAGACGTCGCCCGCCGCCTGCGGGTCGAAGCCCGTTTCCGCGATGTTGAACGCGACGCGGATCGTCTTCTTCATGTCGGGCTGCGCCTGCGCCGCGCCGGCGCAAGCCAGCGCGAACACGACGACGGCCGCCAATGCGCGAGCGCTCAAAGCAACCTCTCGATGTCGTCCTGAATCGACTCGGGCGTGTCCTTCGGCGCGAAGCGCGCCACGACCCTGCCCTTCCGGTCAACCAGGAACTTGGTGAAATTCCACTTGATCGCCTCCGTGCCGAGCACGCCCGGCTGTTCCTTCTTGAGCCATTCGTACAGCGGCGCCGCGTCGTCGCCGTTCACGTTCACCTTGGCGAACAGCGGGAATTTCACGCCGTAGTTGAGATCGCAGAACGAAGCGATCTCCTCCTCGCTGTCCGGTTCCTGGCCGCCGAACTGGTTGCAGGGAAAGCCCAGCACGGCGAGGCCCTTGGCCTGGAACTTCTCGTGCAGCTTCTCGAGCCCCTGGTACTGCGGCGTGTAACCGCACTTGCTGGCCGTGTTCACGACCAGCATCACCTTGCCGCGATAGCGGCCGAGCTTGACCGGCTTGCCCTTGATGTCGTCGACAGAGAAATCGTAGATGCTCGCCATCAGAGCCTCCATCGGAACAGGGCGAGATTGTGCGTCGTAACGCCTCCGGAGCCGGGTGGACGCTTACGCAGGGCCATCCGGCGGCAACGGCGCTCCGGGTTGCGATTGCGCTCGACCGAAGCCACCCCCGCCGGGGGTCTGGATGACGAACACGTCACCTGCCGCCATTTCGACCCGGCAGGTCGCGCCGAATTCCTCGCGGCTGCCGTCCACGCGCTCCACCCAGTTGCGACCGGCCTCCCCGGGCTCGCCGCCGGCCAGGCCGAACGGCCGGAACTTGCGCCGATTCGCCAGCATCACCGCGGTCATCGGCTCGAGGAACTTGAGCCGCCGATCACCGCCGTCGCCGCCGCGGTGCGCGCCAGCGCCGCCGCTGCCGCGACGGATCGCGTACGATTCGAGGCGCACCGGATAGCGCCACTCGAGCACTTCCGGATCGGTAAGCCGCGAGTTGGTCATGTGGGTCTGCACGACGCTGGTGCCGTCGAAATCCGGCCCGGCGCCGGACCCTCCCGAGATCGTCTCGTAATACTGGTAGCGCTCGTTGCCGAAGGTGAAGTTGTTCATCGTGCCCTGCGACGCGGCGAGCACGCCAAGCGCTCCGTACAGGCAATCGGTGATCGCCTGCGAAGTCTCGACGTTGCCGGCGACCACCGCCGCCGGATAGCGCGGGCTCAGCATCGAGCCTTCGGGAATGATGATGGTGATCGGCTTCAGGCACCCGGCGTTCATCGGAATCTCGTCGTCGACAAGAGTACGGAACACGTACAGCACCGCAGCCTTGCATACCGCCGACGGGGCATTGAAGTTGGTCGGCTGCTGGGCACTGGTCCCGGTGAAGTCGATCACCGCCTCACGCTTGACGCGATCGACCCTGATCGTGACACGGATGGTGGCGCCGCTGTCCATTTCGCACGCGAACGAACCGTCGGACAGTGCCCCCAGCACGCGGCGAACCGAGGCTTCGGCATTGTCCTGCACGTGCGTCATGTAGGCGCGCACCACGGGCAGCGAAAAGTGGCCAACCATCTTCTCCAGTTCGATTGCGCCCTTCGCGCAGGCAGCCACCTGCGCTCGCAGGTCGGCGAGGTTCTGCTCGACGTTGCGGGCCGGATAGCGGCCGGAGCGCAGGATGGCGCGCATCTCATCCTCGAGGAAGCGGCCCTGGGCGACCAGCGCCACGTTGTCGAGCAGCACACCCTCTTCGTCGACGTGCGTCGAATCGGGCGGCATCGAGCCCGGCGTGATGCCGCCGATGTCGGCGTGATGCCCGCGGGAAGCGACGAAGAACGTGGGGACGACGAAGTCGTTTCCGCCTTCTTCGTCGTCCCCGTGCAGGCGGGGACCCAGCGTCCCTCGCACGTCACCCCCGACCCCGCGCCCCTCACCCCCGACCGCTCTCCCCTCCGGGGCGAGGGAAGCGTTCAGAAACACTGGCGCGATCACGGTCACGTCGGGAAGGTGCGTTCCTCCGTTGTACGGCGCGTTCAGCACGAACACGTCACCGGGCTGCATCGTCGCCTGCCTGCGCTCGATGATCGTCTTCACGCTCTCGCCCATCGATCCCAGGTGCACCGGCATGTGCGGCGCGTTGGCGATCAGATTGCCCGCAGCATCGAACAGCGCGCAGGAGAAGTCCAGCCGCTCCTTGATGTTGACCGAGTAGGCGGTGTTCGCCAGCGTCACGCCCATCTGCTCCGCGATCGCCATGAACAGGTTGTTGAACACTTCCAGCAGCACCGGGTCGGCGCTGGTCCCGAGCGCGTGAGTCCGCTGCACCGCCTCCACTCGATCGAGGACCAGGTGATCACGCGGCGTGAGTTTCGCTCGCCAACCCGGCTCGATCACGGTGGTCGCGTTCTGCTCGCGGATCACCGCCGGCCCCGCGATGGTGTCACCGGGCCGCAGGTCTTCGCGCGCGTACACGGCGGCTTCGCGGAAGGTCCCGTTGCCGTGGATCCATTGCATCCGGATCGGCGCGAGCGCCCCCGCGCGCGGCGAGAACGCAGGGCGCTCGTCGGCCACCGACTGCGTCCTGCCGATCGCCTCGACCGCGACCGCCTCGACCACCAGCGGCTTGCCCGGCATCAGGAAGCCGTACTGCTGGCGATAGCGCTGCTCGAACACCGCGCCGATCGCTGCCGGGTCGCCGGTCGCTGGGACTTCGATCGTGGTGTCGGTGCCGTCGTACTTCACATGCAGCGTGCGTGTTGCGGAAATCCGTGCGGCGTCGATGCCTTGCCGCGCGATCTCGTCGCACGCGTCCGCCTCGAGCGAGGCGAAGATTGGTACGAGCTTCACGAGCTGTTCGTCAGAGAGCTTCGCCTCCACCGCCTGCTGGCGCAGGCTGCGCACATCGGCGAGGCCCATGCCGTACGCGGACAACACGCCCGCGAGCGGATGAATGAACACGCGCGTCATGCCGAGCGCGTCGGCGACCGCGCAGGCGTGCTGGCCGGCAGCGCCGCCGAAGCAGCACAGTGTGTACCCGGTGACGTCGTAGCCCCGCGCGACCGAGATGTGCTTGATCGCGTTCGCCATGTTCTCCACCGCGATGCTGAGGAACCCGTCGGCGATCGCCTCGGCCGAGCGGCGGATGCCGGTGGCGGCGGCGATCTCGTCGGCCAGCACCGAGAACCGCTGGCGCACCACGTCGGCGTCGAGCGGCTGGTCGCCGTTGGCGCCGAACACCTTTGGAAACAGTGCCGGGTCGAGCTTGCCGACCATCACGTTGCAGTCGGTCACCGTCAGCGGACCGCCGCGCCGGTACGACGCCGGTCCCGGATTGGCGCCCGCGGATTCGGGTCCGACGCGGAAGCGTGCTCCATCAAACGCGCAGATCGAGCCGCCGCCGGCCGCGACCGTATGAATGCGCATCATCGGCGCGCGCAACCGCACGCCGGCGACCTCGGTCGCGAAGGCCCGCTCGTACTCGCCGGCCCAATGCGTGACGTCGGTCGACGTGCCTCCCATGTCGAAGCCGATGATCCGCTCGAACCCGGCGAGGCGGGAAACCTCGACCGCACCGACGATGCCGCCCGCCGGCCCGGAGAGAATCGCGTCCTTGCCCTGAAACAGGTGCGCGTCGGTGAGGCCTCCGGAACTCTGCATGAATTGGAGGCGCGGGCCCTCACCTCCGGCCCCTCTCCCGCTTGCGCGGGCGAGGGGAGCAGCGCCCCGCAACTCGCTCTCGACCTGGTTCACGTAGCGCCGCAGGATCGGCGACAGGTAGGCGTCCACTACCGTGGTGTCGCCGCGCGACACCAGCTTCATCAGCGGGGATACCACGTGCGACACCGAGACCTGCGGAAAACCGGTCCGGCGCGCCAGATCCGCGAGCGAGCGCTCGTGCTGCGGAAACCGGTAGCCGTGCATCAGGACGATCGCGACCGCGCGAAACCCGTCGGCGAACGCGGCACGCAGCGCTTGCTCGGCGGCGCGAAGATCGACCTCGCGCACCACCTCGCCCTGTGCGCCGATCCGCTCGTCGATTTCGAACACCCGCTCGTAGAGCAGGCTCGGCAGTTCGATCCGCCTGACGAACAGCTTCGGCCGGTTCTGGTAGCCGATGCGAAGCGCGTCGGCGAAGCCGCGGGTGATGAGGAGCAGCGTCCGCTCGCCCTTGCGCTCGAGCAGCGCGTTGGTCGCCACCGTCGTGCCCATCTTGACTGCTTCTATGGCCTCCGAAGGCATCGGCGCTCCCGGCGGCACACCCAGCAGATCCCGGATGCCCTGGACCGCGGCGTCAGCGTAGCGCTCGGGATGGTCGGACAGCAGCTTGCGCGTGACCAGCGTGCCGTCGGGACGGCGCGCCACGATATCGGTGAACGTGCCGCCGCGGTCGATCCAGAATTGCCACATGCAGATGTCGGATGTCAGATGTCAGATGTCCGCAGACCGTACGAAGGGGCGGACGCGCAGCGCCTCGCCATGCGCATGCCGTTCGAGCATTATAGGAGCCCGCCAGGAGACTCCGGGCCTCGGTCCCCTGACTTCTGACATCTGGCATCTGGCATCTGACATCTGACGCCCAGCACCGCCGGGGGCTAGAATCGATGCCGCGATGTCCCCTTCGTCCTATCCGCTCATGCGGGCCCGCCCGCGTCCTTGGGAGACCTTGATGAAACGCCTCACCGCTTTCGTTGCTGCGATCGGCCTCGCCGCGGCGCTTCCCGCGCTGGCCCAGACCAAATGGGACCTGCCGAGCGCCTACCCGGCGACCAACTTCCACACCGAGAACCTGCAGCAATTCGCGAACGACGTCGACAAGGGCAGTGGCGGCAAGCTCAAGATCCAGCTCCATCCCGGCGCGTCGCTGTTCAAGGCGCCCGAGATCAAGCGCGCGGTGCAGGGCGGCCAGGCACAGGCCGGCGAGATCCTGCTGGCCAACTTCGAAAACGAGGACGCGATGTACGCCCTCGATGGCATCCCGTTCCTCGCCGCCTCGTACGCCGACGCGCTCAAGCTCTACAAGGCGTCGCGGAAGGCGATGGAGGACCGGCTCGCGAAGCAGGGCATGATGCTGCTGTACACGGTGCCTTGGCCTCCGCAGGGGATCTATTCGAAGAAGCCGCTGGCGAGCGTCGCCGACATGAAAGGTCTCAAGTGGCGCGCCTACAGCCCCGCAACCGGGAAGATCGCCGAACTGGTCGGCGCGCAGCCGGTGACCATCCAGGCCGCGGAAGTGCCGCAGGCGCTCGCCACCGGGGTCATGGACTCGTACATGTCGTCGGGCGCGACCGGCTTCGACAGCAAGACCTACGAGCACATCAAGAACTGGTACGACACGCAGGCGTGGCTCCCCAAGAACGCGATCATCGTCAACAGGAAGGCGTTCGACGCGCTCGACAAGGGCACCCAGGCCGCGGTCCTGAAGGCCGCCGCCGAAGCCGAGACGCGCGGCTGGAAGTCGTCCGCCGACAAGAACGGCTGGTATCTAGACCAGCTCAAGGCCAAAGGCATGTCGATCCACGTGCCCAGCGAGCAGCTCACGGCCGACCTGCGCAAGGTCGGCAACTTCATGCTCGCCGAATGGCTGCGCAAGGTCGGTCCCGAGGGCAAGAAAGTGATCGACGCCTATCGCGCCATGTGAGGCCGCAGGGCCGAGCGAGCGCGATGGAGCGTCGATCAACCCGAGGAACGCGCCCGGCGCGTGACGCGGGATCCGCTTCGTTGTCGCGTCGATGATCCGCCGCCTCCTCGACCGCCTCTACGACGCCGCCGGCGTGCTCGCCGCGCTGGCCGTGCTCGCCATCTTCGTCGTGATGATCGGCGCGGCGGCGATGCGACAGTTAGGCATGCGCACCGGCGGATCGGACGACATCGTCGCCTGGCTCACCGCCGCCGCGGCATTTCTCGCGATGGCACACACCTTTCGTCACGGTGATTTTGTCCGGGTCATGCTTGGCATCGAACGCCTTTCGCCGCGCGCGCGCCGCGTCTTCGAAATTGCGGCGCTCGCGGTGGCCGCCGGATTCGCGGCTTTCCTAGCCGTGGCCGCCGCGCGCTTCGTCTACGAGAGCTACGCGTTCAACGACTACGCCAACGGCATGATCGCGATCCCGCTGTGGATCCCGCAGCTGTCCTTTGCGGTGGGCGCGGCGCTGCTGCTGGTGGCAATCGTCGACGAACTGCTGCGGGTCGCGGCCGGCGCCAGGCCGACCTACACCACAGCCATCGAGGAGCGGCACGCACGCGGCGACTATAGCGAGGACCTGTGAGCCTGATCGCGATCGGCGCGGTGCTTCTCGCGCTGCTGCTCGTCCTGCTCGCCGCGGGCATCTGGATCGCGATGGCGCTCGCGATCGTCGGCGGCATCGGCATGGTCGCGTTCACCACGCTGTCGATCGACGTAACCGCGAAGAACCTGTTCACCGCGTTCTGGGGCGCGAACGCCTCGTGGGAACTCGCCGCGCTGCCGCTGTTCATCTGGATGGGTGAGATCCTGTTTCGGACCAAGCTTTCCGAGCAGATGTTCACCGGCCTCGCGCCCTGGCTCAACCGCGTCCCCGGGCGGCTCATGCACACGACGATCCTGGGTTGCGGCATCTTCGGCTCGGTGTCCGGTTCCTCGGCCGCGACCTGCGCAACAATTTCCAAGGTCGCGCTGCCGGAGCTACTGCGCCGCGGCTACGACGAGGAGATCGCGCTCGGCTCGCTGGCGACCGCTGGCACGCTCGGCATCCTGATTCCCCCGTCGATCACGATGGTCGTCTACGCCGTCGCCGCCGAAGCGTCGATCGTCCGGATTTTCCTCGCCGGCTTCATTCCCGGGTTGCTGTTGATGCTGCTGTTCTCCGGCTACATCGTGTTCTGGGCCCTGCGCCATCCCGAGCGCACGCCGCCGCCCGATCCGCCCACGACCTTCGGGCAAAAGCTCGCGGCGTCGGGACAGCTCATCCCCTGCGCGCTGCTGATCCTGTTCATCGTCGTGGTGCTGCTGATGGGCTGGGCGACCGCGACCGAGTGCGCCGCCTACGGCGTGTTCGGATCGCTGGTGCTGGCGGCGCTCGGCGGATCGCTGACCCGCGCGAGCTTCGCCGAGAGCCTGATGAGCGCGACGCGGGTGTCGTGCATGATCATGTTCATCCTGGCCGGCGCCAAGTTCCTGTCGATGACCATGGGCTACACCGGGATCCCGCGCGCGCTCGCCGAATGGGTGGGCGCGCTCGAACTGTCGCCGTACGCCCTGATTGCGGTGCTGGCGGTAATCTACATCGTGCTCGGCACCGCGCTCGACGGGATCTCGATGATCGTGCTCACCTCCGCCGTGGTGCTGCCGATGATCCAGCAGGCCGGGTTCGACCTCATCTGGTTCGGCATTTTCATCGTGCTGCTGGTGGAGATCGCCGAAGTCACGCCGCCGGTGGGGTTCAACCTGTTCGTGTTGCAGAACATGACCGGCCGCGACAGCAACCAGATCGCCCGCGCTTCGATCCCATTTTTTGTGATGCTGGTGATCGCGATCGCGATCGTCACGGTCTTTCCCGAGTTGGTAACCTTCCTTCCCGACCGGGTGATGGGTGTCGACAAGTGAATCGGGGAACCTGCGTCCGGACAGTGCTGTTCGATTGCTGCGTCGAGGCTCCGTTCGCGGCGCTCGGCATCGTCACCGATCACGACGCGCTAACCGCGCTTGCCTACCTTCCCGCGGGCACCGCCAGTCTGCCGCCCAGGAATCGAACCGCGGCGAGAGTCGCGCGCGAGCTCGAGTGCTACCTCGCGGACGGCGAGTTCCGCTTCACGATCCCGCTGTCGCCGCGGGGCACGGCGTTCCAGCAGCGGGTGTGGAAGGCAATCGCCGCGATTCCGGTCGGCGAATCACGCAGCTACGGCGAAGTCGCCCGCGCCGTGCGCTCCGCGCCCCGCGCGGTCGGCCAGGCCTGCGGCGCGAATCCCATCGCGCTGGTCATTCCCTGTCATCGCGTCGTCGGCAGTCGCGGCGCGTTGGGTGGATTCATGAACGCCGCACAAGGCGAAGGCGTCGCGATCAAACGCTGGCTGCTGGTCCATGAAGGCTACCGGTTCGGCAAGTGAAACGCTGATCGACGCCTTCTGCGACCAGTTGTGGCTGCAGGACGGGCTCGCCAAGGCATCGCTCGACGCCTATCGTCGCGACCTCGCAGCGTGGTCGGCATGGCTCGACGACCAGGGCCGCACGCTGCTCGCCGCGCAACGAAGCGATGTGGAAGGCTGGCTGGCCGAGCAGTTTCGAGCCAAGGCGAAGGCGACCTCGATCGGCAGACGGCTGTCGGTGCTGCGCCGCTTCTATCGGCTGCAGCTCGAGCGCGCGCAGGTGCGCGAAGATCCGACGCTTCGTGTGCGCGCGCCCAAGCGAACCCGCACGCTGCCGAAGCTTCTTTCCGAAGCCAGGGTCGAGGCGCTGCTCGACGCACCCGACCCCGACACGCCGCTGGGCCTGCGCGACCGCGCGATGCTCGAAACGCTGTACGCGACCGGCCTGCGCGTCTCCGAGCTGGTCGGGCTGAAGCGCACGCAGCTGGCGCTCGACGCCGGCGTGGTGCGGGTGACGGGCAAGGGCAGCAAGGAGCGGCTGGTTCCGCTCGGGGAGGAGGCGATTGCCTGGCTCAATCGCTGGTTCGGTGATGCGCGTCCCGCGCTCGCCGGCGACTCCAAGTCCGACCATGTGTTCGTCACCGCGCGCGGCGGCCCGCTCACCCGGCAGGCATTCTGGGCGCTCATCAAGCGCCACGGGATCAAGGCGGGCATCCCCACCGCAACGCTGTCCCCGCACGTGCTCCGCCACGCCTTTGCGACCCATCTGCTGAACCACGGCGCCGACCTGCGCGTCGTGCAACTGCTGCTCGGCCACGCCGACATCGCCACGACGACGATCTATACGCACGTCGCGCGCGAGCGCCTGAAGCGGTTGCACGCGCAGCATCATCCGCGGGGGTAGCCGAATCTCCGCCGACCGCCCTCGTTGCCCCCGTGATCAGGGCTTGCGCGGGGGCGCGATCGACCGTTTCGCCGTGGCCTCGCGCAGGATCATCGTCCAAACCTTGTCCTGCGCGGGCGCGATGGTCTCGAGCAGACGGCCGCCGACTTCCGGCCGCCCGAGCGTGATTTCGCCGACCACCGCGGCGGCAAGCGCGTAGTCGCGGGCGAAATCGCCGGGCGGATTCGCCAGCGCCTTGGTCCCCAGTTCCGACATGGCAGCGGCGTCGCGCGCGGCGACGGCGGCAAATAGGTCGACCCAGGTCTGCAGTTCCGGCGCCAGCGACCGATAGCAGGCGCCGCTTCGTACCGTGCTCCAGAGCGCGACCGCCTTCGCCTGGTCGAGCTGATCGTTGATGGCGATCGCGGTTCCGACCGCGCCTTCGAGCAGGACCGCCGGCGGCCCGCCCGGCTTGCAGCTACGCAGCAGTTCGCGCGACGCGCGCAGTGCATCGGCGTACGCGAGGTACGCCTCCGGCAGCGTGACGCCGACTTCCGGTGGTGCTGACAGTCCATCCGCGAGCGCTGCGCCAAGCGGCGTCTGGCTCTCCGCCGGTCGCGGGAGCGCAGCGCCGAGCATGCCCAGCATGGCCAGCGGCGCGCGGGTCTCGAACAGCGATTCGGAGTTGCTGCGCAGGAATCGCGCGCGCGCAGCGCGAACGTCGACGAACGGCTCATAGTCCGAATTGGCCGGCGCGTCGAACGCCGCCATCAACGAGTTGATCGCGGTCTCGTCGCCTCGCCAGCGCGCGTCGATCTCGGCAGGCGCGGCGATGCCCGAGGCCTTCAGCACGGCGGCGAGGTCCTTGATCCGGAACAGCGCGGCGGCGTCCACCGCTGGCCGGCGATCCCGCGATGCGACGACCAGCAGGTCGCCCTGCCCGCCCTTGTAGACCGCGTAGTGCGGAAAGTGCGGAACCAGCGCGCGGAAGATCGACGACAGCAGCGCGCCGTCGACCTCGTAGAGTTGAATCCACTGCACCAGAACGCCGCCCGGCGCGAGGTGCTTGGCGATGTGCCGGTAGGTCTCCTCGGTGAACAGGCTGGCGACGCCGCTCACCCAGGGGTTGGACGGTTCCGAAACCACGATGTCGTAGGGGACCACCGAGCGCGCGAGCCACGCTTTCGCGTCGTCGTAGACGAAATGACTGCGCTCGTCGCTGAACACCACGGCGTTGCGTTCGCCGAAGGTTTTCGCGCCGTCGATCATGCGCCGCTCGATCTCGATGGTGTCCACGCGCTGGATCGCCGGCGACGCCAGCAGTGCCGCGGTGGTGATGCCAGAACCGATGCCGATCACTGCCGCGCGCTTGGCCTGCGGATGCACGCCGATGGCAAGCGCGCCAAGCAGGACCTGGGTCGGCTCGTCCGGCGTCGGCGGGTGTCCCGGTAAGGCGATCGACGCGTCGGTCTTGCCGTTGGTGCGCAGCATCCGCCGGCCGGCCGCGTCGACGACGCTCACAGTCGCGGTCTTGCCGTCCGCATGGAATACGATCGGCACGTCATTCGGCAGTCGCGGTGTTCCGTCGCGAAACACGCCCGCGGCCATCCGGCGCGGGTCGAGCTGCACAGCGGCCGCGACCACGCCGAACACGCCGAGTCCGACCAGCACCGACGCGAACGCCGGCCAGCTGAACAGGAGTTCACCGCGTGGCCTGCGCAGCAGGTAGACGCCCAGCAGGATGTCGACCAGCACGCCTGCCAGCAGCGCGCCCTTGAGACCGAAGGCCGGGATCAGAACATGCACCGCAGCGATCACGCCGAGAATCGCGCCGAGTGTGTTCGCGGCATAGACGCTGCCGATCGCCCGCTCGCCCATGCCGGACGCGAGCAACCGGTGGGTGATCAGGGGCAGCGTCATGCCGGCAAGGAAGGTTGCCGGCAGCATCACGGCGAGCGCCAGCGCCGCGCTCGCAACGTGAAAGAGCGAGTAGCCGGGATCAGTACGCGCGAGCCCCGCCATCAAGAACGCGAAGGCGTCGAAGGTCGCGCTGTACAACGGCAGCGTGAGCGCAGCGGCAAGTCCCATCCAGACCTGGACGTGGCCGAGGAACGAGCGCGCATCGTGAATGCGATCGATGCGATGGCGAATCCACGCGCCTCCGGCGGCGAGTCCGAGAATGAAGGCCGCCAGCATCAGCTCGAAAGCGTGAGTGGACGCACCGAGCACCAGCGCCAGCATGCGGATCCACACGATTTCGTAGACAAAAGACGACAGTCCGGTCAGCGCGGCGACCGCCAGCAGAGTGGCGACGAGCGATCTAGCAGGCACCGAAGCTGCGGGCGACGACGAGAGCGCCTGAGACAGGGCGGCAGGCGCCGCGTCGGCGCGCGAGCGCTTCGCGGCCTTCCCCTTGGCCGGTGCTGCGACTTCCACCGGACTCGCCGGGGCTACGGGCGCAGACAACGCGGCGTCGCGCGGAAACCTGGCGCACAGCGCGACCGCGACGCCGATGAAAACATTCAGCGCGCCCGCCAGCGTTACCGTGCCCGGCAAGCCGAGCATCGGAATGAATACGAACGCGCTTGCGAGGACGCCGAACACCGCGCCGAGGCTGTTCAGAAAATACAGGACGCTGATCTCGTGTCCCGGCGTCGCCGGATAGCGCCGCAGCACCCCCGCCGCCATCCATGGAAACGTCGCCCCGAGCGCCACCGCCGGAAGCGCGATCAACAAAGCCGCGCTGACCCATTGCATCGCACACCAGTCCGACGAACCGCAGACCGCCGGCAGCAGCGAGTCGTAGGTCCACTCCGTGACCGACACAAAGACCGGATGGAACGCGAACGCTGCGATACCGATTGCGATCTCGGCCGCCGCATACGCCAGTAGCGGCTCGCGCAGGCGTTCGGTGACGCGGCCGGCGAGCCAGGCGCCGAGTGCCAGCCCGCCGACGAAGATCACCAGCACCACGGTTTGGCCATGCGCCGCGTGGCCGAGGTAGTTGCGCAGGTAATGCGACCAGATCGATTCGTAGATCAGGCCGCAGAAACCCGAGACGGCGAACAGGCCGTAGAGCGTGTAACGAATGGCAGTGTTCATCGGTGCCGCTCGATCGCCACGCCGAGTTCACGCACCCCGGCGATTGCGGATGGCTTGGCGACGCGCACCTTTACCCACGCTGCGGGAAACTCGGTGAGCACGATTTCCGCCACCGCCTCGGCGAAGCGCTCGAGCAGCGGATAGGGATTGTCCGCCGCCAGCACCTTGAGCCTGTCCACGACCGCCGCGTAATCGACGGCGTCGGCGAGTTCGCCGGTTGTAAACGGCGCTGCGTCCGCGAGCCCGATCTCCAGGTCGAGACGAATCGTCTGCGTCGCCTTGCGCTCCCAGGCGTAGACGCCGATCCGGGTCGCGATCCGGAAATCGTGAATGAAGATGGTGTTCATTGAAGCCAGGGCCCGGGACGATGGCAGAGGGCGTTTGCTAGAATCGGCCGCGATTCTAGCCTTTCTGCACCGCGCACGCTCCCGCCCATGTCCGCCGCTGTGACAATCGTGATCGGCGCCTACCTGTTGGGGTCGGTCTCGTTCGCAGTGGTGGTGTCTCGCTGGTTCGACCTTCCTGACCCGCACCAGTACGGTTCTGGCAATCCCGGCGCGACCAACGTGCTCCGCACCGGTAACAGGAAGGCCGCGCTGCTCACGCTCTGCGGCGATGGCCTGAAGGGCTGGGTCGCCGTCTTCGTCGCGGAACGGCTCGCCGCCGGATCGGATCTGGCCACGTGGACGGTCGCCGCGGCCGCGCTCGCGGTATTCATTGGTCACCTGTATCCGGTGTTCCACCGCTTTCGCGGCGGCAAGGGCGTCGCGACTGGCGCCGGTATCGTTCTGGCGCTGCACTGGCCGCTCGGCCTGATCCTCGCCGTGATCTGGCTGACGATGGCCTACGGCGTCAAGATCAGTTCGCTTGCGGCGCTCACCACGGCGGTGCTGATGCCGCTGGGGATGTTCTTCGTCAAGGGCAGCGTGCCGGCGGCGTGGGTGATGATCCCTATTGCGCTGCTGATTTTCTGGCGTCATCGCGAGAACATCCGGCTGCTGATGCGCGGCAGCGAGCGGTCGATCGGCCAGTAGCTCGCCGTCCGCAGCAAAAGCTGCCGCCACCAAGGGCGCGCGGTTCAGTTCGCCGTTGCAAGCGGCCAGCGCGGCCGCACGCCGAACCCCAGCGCGCCCGCGGACCGGTCCCCCAGACACATCGCGCCGGCGAGCGCGATCATCGCGCCGTTGTCGGTGCAGAACACGAAGTCCGGGTAGTAGACGATTGCGCCGCGCTGCTGCGCCCCTTGGGTCAGCCTCGCCCGAAGTTCGCGATTCGCGCCAACACCCCCCGCGACCACCAGTCGCTTCAGCCCCGTCGCTTCGAGCGCGGCGAGCGCCTTCGCCACCAGCACGTCGACGACCGCGGCCTGAAATTCACGCGCTATGTCTGCCCGGGCTTGTTGCGGCAATTCGCCCTCGCCCGACGCCTGGCGCACTCGGGTGAGCACCGCGGTTTTGAGGCCGGAAAAGCTCATATCGAGGTCGCCGGAGTCGAGCATCGGCCGCGGCAACGCGATGCTGCCCGCGCGACCGCGTTCGGCGAGCTCCGCGAGCGCAGGCCCCCCGGGATAGGGAAGGCCGAGCAGCTTCGCGGACTTGTCGAAGGCTTCGCCCGCCGCATCGTCGAGCGTGTCGCCCAGCAGTCGATAGACCCCGGTCCGGGTCACCTCGAAGAGCTGGCTGTGGCCGCCGGACACCAGCAGCGCGACGAATGGAAATTCCGGTCGTGGATCCGCCAGCAGCGGCGACAACAAGTGCCCCTCGAGGTGGTGGATGCCGATCGCAGGCTTGCCGATCGCGTAGGCTAGCGCGTTGGCGACGCTCGCCCCGACCAGCAGCGCGCCGGCGAGTCCGGGGCCCTCCGTATAGGCGATGCCGTCGAGATCATCCAGCCGCGTGCCGGCCTCGGCCAGCACGCGCTGGATCAGCGGAACCAGATGGCGGACGTGGTCGCGAGAGGCAAGTTCGGGAACCACCCCACCGAAGGCGGCGTGCATCCCGACCTGCGAGTGGAGCGCGTGGGCGACAAGACCGACCGCGGTATCGTAAATCGCGACACCGGTCTCGTCGCAGGAGGTTTCGATCCCGAGGACGCGCACCCGGCGATTATAGGAGGCGCAAGCCCCGGCCGGCCGCAGGGGTTGCCGCAGCGGCGACGGGCAAGCTATAATCTTTGGCTTAACCCAATCCGCCGCCGGCCAGAAAACCACCAAGCGCCGACTGCCCCAAGGTCGAAAACACTCCATGCCATCCGTCCGCGTCCGCGACAACGAGCCATTCGAGGCCGCCCTGCGCCGTTTCAAGCGCACGATCGAAAAGACCGGCCTTCTGACCGAGCTTCGCGCGCGCGAGTTCTACGAAAAGCCGACCGCCGAGCGCAAGCGCAAGAAAGCCGCCGCGGTCAAGCGCCACTACAAGCGCATTCGCAGCCAGCAACTGCCCCCAAAGCTCTATTAGCACACCGAGCAACGCCGGGTTCGACGCGAAGGGGCGAAGCGATTCGCCCCTTTTTGCATGGAGCGCCGGAACGAGAAAGAGCCGCCATGACCCTCAAGGCCAGCATCACCGACGACATGAAGGACGCAATGCGCGCCAAGGATGTGGCGCGCCTGTCCGCCATCCGCATGCTGCTCGCCGCGGTCAAGCAGCGCGAAGTCGACGAGCGCAAGCAGTTGACCGACGCCGAGGTGCTCGCGGTGATCGACAAGATGATCAAACAGCGCAAGGACTCGATCACACAGTTCGAGGCGGGGCACCGAGAAGACCTCGCGGCGATCGAAAGGGCCGAGCTCGGCGTTCTGTCCGCCTACCTGCCGCAGCAGCTTGCCGAGGCTGAAATCGACGGGCTGATCGCCGAGGCGATCGCGGCTACCGGCGCGGCGGGCGCCGCCGGCATCGGCAAGGTCATGGCGGATTTGAAGCCGAAGCTCGCCGGTCGGGCGGATCTTGGCGCCGTGTCGACCAAAGTCAAGGTGGCTCTGGCGCTCTGACGGCGAAAAGTGGCTCCCCGGGCACGACCGGACACCCCCGGCACCGCCTTCGGTGCCTATAATTCACGGGTTCCCTGCCGTGTGGCGCATCCGTGCGGCCGGCCCGATGCTCGAGGCGCGGGCCGCACGCGGTGCTGCGGGGGTCGTCGACCCCGGCGCTTCCGATGATTCCCAACGACTTCATCCAGACGCTGCTGTCGCGCGTCGATATCGTCGAGGTCGTCGACCGGCTGGTCCCGCTCAGGAAGGCCGGTGCGAACTACGTCGCCTGCTGCCCGTTCCACGGCGAGAAGACCCCGTCGTTCACGGTGAGTCCGACCAAGCAGTTCTATCACTGTTTCGGCTGCGGCGCCCACGGGACCGCGATCGGCTTCCTGATGGAGTACGCGGCCAAGTCGTTCCCGGATGCCGTCGACGAGCTCGCCCGCGATGCCGGCCTCACGGTGCCGCGCGTGGAACGCCCCGACGAGCAGGAGCGCCGCGAGGAAACCACGGATCTCTGCGAGCAGCTCCTGCTCGCCGCCCGTTTCTATCGCGCGCAACTGCGCGAGTCGCCGCGCGCGATCGAGTACCTGAAGCGCCGCGGCTTGACCGGTGAAATTGCCGCGCGCTACGGACTCGGCTACGCGCCCGACGACTGGCAGGCGCTCGCGCGGGCTTTTCCCGACTACCAGGACGCGACGCTGCAAGCCGCCGGCCTGGTGATCTCGGCAGACGGCGGCAAGCGATACGACCGCTTTCGCGACCGGGTCATGTTCCCGATCCACGACGCGCGCGGGCGCGTCATCGGCTTCGGCGGCCGCGTCCTCGACCAGGGCGAGCCCAAGTATCTGAACTCCCCGGAGACGCCGGTTTTCTCCAAGGGGCGCGAACTCTATGGACTGTTTCAGGCGCGAGGGCCCATCCGCGACGCGGAACGGGTGGTGGTCGTCGAGGGGTACATGGACGTCGTCGCGCTGGCACAGCACGGCGTCGGCTACGCGGTCGCGACTCTCGGCACCGCCACCACGCCGGTGCACGTGCAAAAACTTTTCCGGCTGACTGATCGCGTCGTGTTCTGTTTCGACGGTGACAGCGCGGGCCGCAAGGCGGCGTGGCGCGCGCTCGAGAACACGCTGCCGGCACTCGCCGACGGCAAGAACGCACAGTTCCTGTTCCTGCCCGACGGCGAGGATCCCGACGATTTCGTGAGGATTCGCGGCAAGGAAGCCTTCGAGCAGGCGCTCTCCGCCACGGTGCCGCTCTCCGAATTCCTGCTGCGCGAGCTGTCCGCCCAGCATCCTCCGCATTCGGTCGAGGGCCGCGCGGCGCTGGTGGCGGCGTGCCGCCCGTATCTCGCGCAGATCGAGGCGCCGGTGCTGGCCGCCCTCCTGCGCCGCCGTCTGGCGGAACTGTCCGGCCTGCCCGAAGCGGAGTTGAAGGCGCTGCTCGGCAGTGCCGCTCCGGGCAGCGCAGCTGCCGGCCTCCGTCAGCGGCCGGGACCCCGACCTGCCGTACGTCGCGGGCCGTCGCTCGCCCGCGAACTGATCCAGCTGGTGCTGCTCCAACCCGAACTGGCGCGCGGCCTGCCGCTGCCGCGTCCGGACGATGGCACCCCCGAAGGCGAAGCATTGGCAGCGCTCGTCGATTTCTGCGCCGTGTCACGCGGTTCGCTCACCACCGCGGGCGTCGTCCAGCACTTCGCCGACACGCGACACGACGCCGTTCTCGCCGTGGCGCTGGCGTCGGCGCACGACAATGCGCTCGCCCCCGAACAGGCCGAGGCCGCGCTTCGCGACGGCGTGCAGCGCTGGTGGCATCAGGCTCGGCGGGACGGCCGCGCCCAGCCCGGCACGGCCGGCACGCTCGGTCTCACGGCGGAGGAGGCCGAGCGCAACCGCCAGCTGGAGATCGTTCGCCGCGCGGGCGAAGGAGGCAGCAACCCCGGGACCGGCCGCTGACCCCCAGGGGTGGACGGTCCCGACTGTCGGCCGCCTCCGAAGAGGCTGAAATCGTAGTAAAATTTGCGGTTTTCCCGCGTCGCCCTCATGTTTGGGGATTGCCGCGCGGGCGCGGGCCCCCGCCCGCATGCCGCCCAACGCCGCAATGAGCCCCGGACCCAAGGACGCCCATGGTCAAGAAGCCCGCCAAGACCTCGAAGAAGCCACCCGCGAAGGCGAAGCCCGGCGCACGCAAGCCCGCGTCCCGTAATTCGCGGAACGCGAAGAAGCACGCGCGCCCCGCGGCGCGCAAGGCTGCGGCCGCCAAGGGCCGCGCTGCTCCCAAGCGCAAAGCCGCGCCGAAGTCCCGGGCCGCGCCGAAGTCCCGGGCCGCGCCGAAGTCCCGGGCCGCGTCGAAGTCCCGGGCCGCGCCGAAGTCCCGGGCCGCGCCGAAGTCCCGGTCGGCCACCAAGGGCAACGCCGCCTCGAAGCCCGCGCAGAAAAAGCTTGTGCTGGTCAAGACGAAGGCCGCCGCCGGGACAGCAGCCAAACCCGGCGTAAAGGGCAAGGCCGCGAAAGCGCCCGCCCAGCCGGTGGTCACTGGCAAGGCCGCGAGGGCGCCTGCCCAACCGGTGCCCAGGATTCCGGCCAAGCTCCAGGCCAAGCCCCCAGGCAAGGCGGCAGCGGCCCAGCCGGCGCTGCCCCAGGGCAAGTCGAAGCCGGCCGCGCCTGCGGGCGCCGCCAAACCGACCACCAGCGAAATCGCCGCCAGGATCGCCGGCAAGCGCGCCGAAGACGCGACGCACAAGAAAGGCCGCAACGGCAGGCACGCCGATCTCGCGCCGCGCGTCCTGACCCCTGCCGACGTCGAGGCGCGCAAGCGCCGGCTGAAGAGCCTGATCGTGCTCGGCAAGGAGCGCGGCTACCTGACTTACGCCGAAATCAACGACCACCTTCCTGACGACGTGCTCGACGCCGAGCAGATCGAGGGCGTGATCTCGATGATCGGCGACATGGGCATCCAGGTCTACGACGTCGCGCCCGATGCCGACACGCTGCTGATGGCGGAAACGCCCGCGGCGGCACCCACCGAGGACGTCGAGGAGGCGGCCGAGGCCGCCGCCTCCACGCTCGACTCCGAATTCGGCCGCACCACCGATCCGGTGCGCATGTACATGCGCGAGATGGGCTCGGTCGAGCTGCTGACGCGCGAAGGCGAGATCGAGATCGCCAAGCGCATCGAGGATGGCCTGAAGCACATGATCATGGCGATCTCGGCCTGTCCGATGACGGTCGCGCAGATCCTGGCGCTCGCCGAGCGGATCGAGAAGGACGAGCTCAAGATCGACGACCTGGTCGACGGGCTGATGGACTTCAACGAGCGGCTTTCCAACCTCGACGACGCGGACGACGAGGGCGACGAAGGCGACGAGGAAGAGAGCGAGGAGGATGCCGGCGCGATCGCCGCCGAGAACCTCGAGCGGCTGAAGGTTGCATCGCTGGAGCGCTTCGCGACCATCCGCAGGCTCTACGCGCGCATGCTGGTGGTGCTGCAAAAGGAGGGCCACAAAGCGCCCAAGTACCTACAGCTGCAGACCAAGATCAGCGCGGAGCTGATGCAGATCCGCTTCGCCGCGCGCCAGGTCGAGAGGCTCTGCGACAGCGTGCGCAGCGAAGTCGATAACATCCGCCAGCACGAGCGCAAGATCCAGGATATGGTGGTGAACAAGGGCGGCATGCCGCGTCCGGAGTTCATCAAGAAGTTCCCCGAGCACGAGGTCAGCCTGCGCTGGATCGACCGCGAGGTGTCCGCGCGCCATCCCTTCAGCGAGCAGCTGTCGAAGTACCGCCAGGCGATCGTCGAGCAGCAGCAGAAGCTCATCGACTTGCAGAACCGGGTGATGATCCCCTTGAAGGACTTGAAGGAGATCAACAAGCAGATGTCGACCGGCGAGGCGAAGGCGCGCAAGGCCAAGCGCGAGATGACCGAGGCCAACCTGCGCCTGGTGATCTCGATAGCGAAGAAGTACACCAACCGCGGCCTGCAGTTCCTCGACCTGATCCAGGAAGGCAACATCGGCCTGATGAAGGCGGTCGATAAGTTCGAGTACCGCCGCGGCTACAAGTTCTCGACCTATGCCACCTGGTGGATCCGCCAGGCGATCACCCGCTCGATCGCCGACCAGGCGCGCACCATCCGCATTCCGGTGCACATGATCGAGACCATCAACAAGATGAACCGGATCAGCCGCCAGATCCTGCAGGAGACCGGCCAGGAGCCGGATCCGGCCACGCTCGCCGAGAAGATGGAGATGCCCGAGGAGAAGATCCGCAAGATCCTCAAGATCTCCAAGGAGCCGATCTCGATGGAAACGCCGATCGGCGACGACGACGACAGCCACCTCGGCGACTTCATCGAGGACCTGTCGACGATCGCCCCGTCGGACGCCGCAGTCAACGCCAGCCTGCGCGACGTCTGCAAGGAAATCCTCGACTCGCTGACGCCGCGCGAGGCCAAGGTGCTGCGCATGCGTTTCGGTATCGAGATGAACACCGACCACACGCTGGAGGAGGTCGGCAAGCAGTTCGACGTCACCCGCGAGCGCATCCGCCAGATCGAGGCGAAGGCGCTGCGCAAGCTCCGCCACCCGTCGCGGTCGGAGAAGCTCAGGAGCTTCCTCGAAGGCGAGTAAGCGCGGTGGGCGAGGCGTAGCCGGGCCAAGGCCCGAAGGGCGCGTCGTCGCGCGAACGAGCAGCGACCGACAGCGTCGGCGCAATGCATCGCGCTACCCGCACGTGGAGGTTGCGAGTGATCACTGATGCAGGAACAGCACCGGCACTTTGGTGCCGGCGAGCACCTTGGTCGCCACCGATCCCAGCACCCTATTCGCCAGCGCCGTGTGGCCCCTCGTTCCCATGACGATCAGGTCGTAGCCGCCCGAGTGCGCATGCCGCGCGATCTCCATGGCGGGATCGCCGATCAGCTTCACGATGTCGTGCGCAACGCCGGTCCCGGCGAGCTTGTCCTGCGCCGGCTTGACCGCCGCCTGCGCCTCGTCGTCGTACTAGCGCTGCGCGACGTCCTTCCCCACCCACGCCGCAGCCGCAGGGTACGGTAGCGCCGGGTGCACGATTGCGAGGTCGAGCGAGGGCCGTTCGCGAAACCACGGCAGACGCTTGATCAATGCATCGAGTGCGGCGCGATGTCGGACAGGGTTGTCGCGGACGTCCGCGCTTGGCGGGATGATGTAGGCATGCCGGTGCTCGGCTTCCGGCGCGACGGCCTTGCAGCTTCCCCAATCGCGCATGCTAGAGTCGGAAGCCCCCGTATTGCAACATTTCCCGTTCGTCCCCCCGGGCCCGTAGCTCAGACGGTTAGAGCAGGGGACTCATAATCCCTTGGTCGCTGGTTCGAATCCAGCCGGGCCCACCCCCCGGCGACCCGGTTCCACCCGCGTCGTGGGCCTCCCTTGCGAACCGGCGCCGCGCCTGGCAGGGGACCGGATTGGTCAATTCGAGGTCGTCACCGTTCGAGCCGGGGACGCCGCATTTCGTCGGGTCCATGACGCCTCGCGGCAGCCGGAATCGCAGCGCCGCTGCCACCCATCGCTCCAGGGAGCGCGTCCGTCCGAGCAGGAACGAGGAAATGCCCCGCGGTCGTGGCTGCGTGCGCCGCTGGCACACGGTTCGCGTGTAAGTCACCGGATAGGCTGACAAGGCCCCGTTTCGGCGCAGCATGGCGCTTATAACCGGCCGGTGGTTACGCCGCGCCGCGAACGGTCCCCGACTGCCTCCCCCCATGCGACGCCACGCCCTACTGATCATCGCCTGCCCGCGCAGCGGCGCCACCGCGCTTGCGGGCGCGCTCGCGCTTTGCGGAGCGCATTCGGGGCGAAAGTTCGTGGCAACACCCGCCGGGGAGCCGGAAGCGACCTGCCAAAGCGCGCCGCTCGTCGCGCTGAATGACCGGCTGCTCGCGGCGATCGGGTTGCGCTGGGACTCGCTGGTAGCGCCCCCGGAACGCTGGCGCGAACGGCCGGGTGTGCGCGCGCTGGCGGCGGAAGCGGACGCAGTCATCGCCTCGGAATTCGGTGACACGACGCACGCGTTGCTGTACGACCCGCGGCTCGCGGTGACGGCGCCATTCTGGCGCGAGCGTCTCGAGGCCGCAGACTACGATGTCTCCGCAGTGCTGGTCGTGCGCCGTCCGGCCGAAGTCGCCGCGTCGCTCGCGAAGCGCGAGCCGTTCGCGCCCGAAAAGTCGCTGGTGCTGTGGCTGCACTACCTCTCCGAGGGCGAACGCGGGAGTCGAGGGCTGCCGCGGGTGCTGATCACCTACGATCGGCTGCTCGATGCGCCGGCCGGCGTGCTGTCGCACGTGGCGTCCGAGGCGCGCTTCGGATTGAAGATCGAGCGCGAGGGTCGCGAGGCGGCGCTAAGCGCGATACGCCCGGATCTCAAGCACTTCGGCGGTGAGCGGGCGATTCCCGCCGGCGCGCTTTCGTCGGGGGTCGACATCGCGCTCGACGAAGGCTACCGGCGGCTTGCGCAGCTGCAACCGGGGACCGACCCGCGGCGAACCATCGAGGCGCTGGTCCAGGAAGCGCACGCGTCGCTGAACCTCGCCATCCCGCCCTGGCTGGCGCGGGAACTCGCCTTCGGCCGCGCGCAGGCGGAGCGTCAGGCCGACGCACTCGCCGCGTCGCAGGTGCAGATCGCGGCGCTCGAGGACGCGCTGGTGCAGGGCAAGCATGCGGAGAAGCGGCGCGACGGCGACGAGGTAGCGTTGCGCAACCGCATCGACGCGCTCTCGCGCACCGATAACAGCGAGGGGCGCGGCGCGCGAGTCGACGAGGCGCTCGCCCAGCTCAGGAGTGACGTCGGGCGCATCGCCCACACGCTTTCCGATCAACCCGCCCGCGAGCAGGCCATGCGGCTTGAACTGTCCCAGGCGCAGCGCGACCTCGAGGACGAACGGGCCACGATCGCGCGGCTTTCCGAGTCGCTCGAGCGCGAACGCGCGGAAGGGGAAGCCCAGGCGGCCAAGCTCGCGCTCGCCCAGCAGCATTTCGAGGCGCTGGTTGCCGAAGTCGAGCAGGCGCGCGCAGCCGAAGCGAGCTGGACCGGGCACAACGCCGAGCTCGCGCAGAATCTCGATCAGACCCAAAGCGCTCTGCACGCCATGCAGTCGGAGCGCGACGCGCTGCGCAAGGAACGCGACGAAGCGATGCGCCAGCTCGATCGCCTGAAGGTCGAGGCCGAGTCGCTGCGCACCGATCTCAAGATCATCGATAACGACCGCACCGCGCTCGCCGCCCGTGCGCGCGCGGTCGACGAGGCCGCGTCCGGGCTCCGCGAGGAGCTGGCACGGCGCGGCACCGCCGAAGGAACGGTTCTCGGCGAGCGCGACCGGCTCGCGGCCGAAGTCCGCAATCAAGCCGACCGCGTCGCCACGCTCGAGCGCGAGCTTGGCCGCCGCATGGGCGAACTGACCTCGCTCGCCGGGCGTCACGACACGATGGCCCGCACGCTCGCGGCGCTCGAACGAAGCTGGATCGGCCGCAAGGCGCTGGCGGCGCGCGGTGTTCGCCGGCGCGGAAGCGGGTCGGATTCCTAGCGCCGTCCCTTCAGCCGCATGGCCCGCTCGTACACGAGTTCGCGCGGCAAACCGCTCGCCGACGCCACCACGCGCGCAGCGGATGACGGTGGCAATTCCTCCAGCAGCGCGGCGAGCCAGCGCTCGACCTCGGTTGACAGCGCCGCCGTGTCCGCCGGAACCGCGAGCGGTGCATCGACCACCAGCACGAATTCGCCGCGCGTGCGATTGGCCGCGGCGAACCATGCGTCGGCCTCGGCGAGAGTCAGTCGGGCGATTTCCTCGAACTTCTTGGTGAGCTCGCGGGCGATCACCAGCGTTCGCCCACCGCCCAGCGCCTTGGCGAGCACTTCAACGGTGTCGCGCACGCGGTGTGGCGCCTCGTAGAACACCAGCGCCACCGGCAGCGTCGCGAAGGCATCGAAAAGCAAGCGCCGCGCCTTGGGCTGGCTGGGCAGGAAGCCGACGAAAAGGAACTGCTCGGCGATGAGTCCGGCGGCCGAGATCGCTGCGGCAAGGGCCGAAGCTCCCGGGATCGGTACCACGCGATGACCTGCCTCGTGGGCCGCGCGCACGAGCCGCGCCCCCGGGTCGCTGATCGCGGGCGTTCCGGCATCGGTGACCAGCGCGACGCTCTCGCCAGAGGCGAGCGCATCGAGTATCGCGCCGACCCGTTTCGCCTCGTTGTGGGCGTGGAGCGCGCTCGCGCGCTTCGCGATGCCGTAATGCGCGAGCAGCGTCGCGGTGACTCGGGTGTCTTCGGCGAGAATGCGATCCGCCTGCGCGAGCACGTCGCGCGCACGGATCGATAGGTCGCCAAGATTACCGAGCGGGGTGGCGACCACATATAATGCCCCGGACGACACGTCGCGTGCCGTGGTCCGAGTGCCCTCCGCCGTCAACTCCTTCGTTGCTCGCACCGGCCCCTCCACGGGGTTTGCCATCGCGCACCGGATTGCGCGCGTGCTCGCGGCGCTTGCGTTTGCCGGCGCGAGCGCATTCTGCGCGGCGCAGGCGGCTCCGGCAAGCGATTCGGGGACCGGGCCGGCGGCGAAGCCGGCCGATTCCGCGACTCCATCCGCCGAGCGCGCGGCCGATTCTGCCGAGCCCGCGGTCAAACCCCCGATACCGCGCATCGCCGACATCGCGCTGGTGCTTCCGCTGGAATCGCCCGATTACCTGCGCGCCGCCGAAGCGGTGCGCGATGGATTCCTTGCCGCGGCGCAGTCGGCCGGCGCGTCGGTGGTCGTCCGCGTAGTCGGTCACGGCGACGGCGACGTGCTCGCCGGCTTCGAGACGGCGAAGTCGCTCGGCGTGCGGGTGATCGTGGGTCCGCTGGTTCGCGACGACTTGCGCGCCCTGGCCAGGAGCGAGGAGCCGCTGCCAGTGACGCTGGCCCTCAATCAGCTCGACGACGGCGCCACGTTGCCGCCGCAGGTCTATACCCTCGCGCTCGCCGTGGAAAGCGATGCGCGGCTGCTGGTGCGCCGGATGCGCGCCGACAACCTCCGCTCGGTTATCGTCATCGGCAGCGAGGTGCCGCTGATGAAACGCTTCGCGGGCGCGTTCGCGGCCGAATGGCTGCTCGCCGGCGGCGGTGAGCCGGTCGGCCTTGCGTTCGAGCGCGCCGGCGACGGCCTCGCCAATCTGCGGCGCGAAGTCGCGAAGTCGATCGCCGACGGCGCGCTGATCGCGCTGGACGGTTCCGAGGTTGCGCTGGCACGCAGCTTCGTGCCCCGGCTGCCGGCCTATGCGAACTCGCCCGTTGACCAGGCCCTCGAACCCGCGGCGCTGCGCGACCTCGAAGGCGTCGTGTTCGTCGACATACCGTGGATCGTCGCACCGAACCAGCCGGCGCTCGCGAAGCTCCCCCGCCGCAGCATGGCTAATCCGGTGCTCGACCGACTCTACGCGCTCGGTCTCGACGCCTTTCGCGTTGCGCGGGCGTTCGTCGACGCGGTTCCGGAGCAGCTGCAGTTCCAGGGCGCCACCGGGATGCTGACGCTTGCGAACGGCCGCCAGTTCACTCGCGAGGGCGCCCTCGCCGTGATACGCGGCGGGCAGGTCGTGCCCGCCGATGGTGCCCGCTGACAGGCGCCTGGGTGCTGCCGCCGGCGCGCAGGCGGAAGCGCTCGCCGCCGCGTTTCTCGAGTCGCAGGGCCTTGCGATCGTCGCGCGAAACGTCAGCAACCGGTTCGGCGAGATCGACCTGATCGCGAACGAGCGCGGCACCCTGGTGTTCGTCGAAGTGCGGCTGAGGCGCTCGCGCGGGTTCGGCGGGGCCGGCGAGAGCATTACCGTCGCGAAGCGGGCGCGGCTGGTCGCTGCGGCGGAGACCTATCTTGCAACGCTTCCGCGCACACCACCGTGCCGCATTGACGCGGTCCTGCTCGACGCGCTCGATCCCGCGCGTGTCGAGTGGCTGCGCGACATCACCGCCGCGTGAGGGTGCGCCTGGTAGAATCTGCGGCGATGGATCACGAGGCCCGCATCAAGGCGCAGTTCGCGGCGAGCGCGCAGCTGAAAGTCGATGCCGCGGACGCCCTCGCACCCGCGATCGCGCGCGCGGCCGAAACGATGACCCAGTGCCTGTTCGCCGACGGGCGCATCCTCGCCTGTGGCAACGGCGGCTCGGCGGGTGACGCTCAGCATTTCGCCGCGGAGATGATCGGACGCTTCGAGCGCGAACGGCCGGAATTGCCGGCGATCGCGCTGTCCACCGACACGTCGATCCTGACCGCGATCGCCAACGATTATTCGTTCGAACTGGTGTTCGTGAAACAGATCCGCGCGCTTGGCCGCAAAGGCGATGTGCTGCTCGCGATCTCGACCTCCGGCAACTCCGCCAACGTGGTCGCGGCCGTCGAAGCGGCCCACCAGCGCGACATGCATGTGGTTGCGCTGACCGGCAAGGGTGGCGGGCGCGTCGGCGAACTGTTGACCGAAGACGATGTCCACGTCTGCGTGCCGCACGAGCGCACCGCCCGGATTCAGGAAGTCCACCTGCTCACCATTCACTGCCTGTGCGACGCGATCGATCGAACGCTGCTTGGCGACTGATGAGGAAACGCATCCCATGAAACATTACGCCGCCCCGGTCCTTGCAATCGTACTGCTCGCGGTCGTCACGCTCGGTTCCGGCTGCGTGCCGTTGATCGTCGCCGGGGCCGCCGGCACCGCGCTGGTGGTTACCGACCGACGCTCGACCGGCGCACAGCTCGACGACACCTCGATCGAAACCAAGCTGTCGGGTCATGCCAGCAACCAGTACAGCAGCCGCGCTCACGTCAGCGTGACCAGCTACAACGGCATTGTCCTGCTGACCGGCGAGATCCCCGACAATGCGGCGAAATCGGCGATCACCAGCGCTGCGCAAGGCACCGACCGGGTTCGCTCGGTCCACAACGAACTGGTGGTGGCGCCGCCCTCCGAGCTTGGCTCGCGCACCAACGATGCCTACCTGACTTCGGTCGTGAAGACCCGCTTCCTCGAGGCGACCGACAAGTTCTCGGCGACCCACATCAAGGTCGTCACCGATCGCCGCGTGGTCTACCTCATGGGCATGGTCAAGCGCTCCGAGGCGGATGCCGCGGCGCAGATCGCCGCGTCCACCAAGAGCGTCACCCGCGTCGTCAAGGTGTTCGAGTACATCGACTGATGCAGCCGGGCGACGCACTGCCCGCGCCGCACCATCCGGCCAAGATCGCGCGCGCCGCCGACGCGCTCGCGCGCATCGCGGCACTGCCGCGCCCGCTGGTCTTCACCAACGGCGTCTTCGACCTGCTGCATCGGGGCCACGTGACCTATCTCGAGCAGGCGCGCGCGCTCGGCGCGGCGCTGGTCGTCGCGGTCAACTCCGATGCGTCGGTGCGACGGCTTGGCAAAGGCGCCGATCGGCCGCTCAACGCGCTCGAGGACCGCATGGCAGTGCTGGCGGGGCTCGCAGCGGTGGACCTGGTCGTGCCGTTCGATGGCGACACGCCGCTGGCGCTGATTGGCGCCTGTGCACCCGACATCCTGGTCAAGGGCGGCGATTACACGGCCGCAACCACCGCGGGCGCCGCCGAGACGATCGCTCGCGGCGGGCGCTTCGTCGCCATCCCGCTGGTGCAGGGCGGCTCGACGAGCGCGCTCGTCAAGCGGATCCGCGACCCGCGCTCGAAGCCTTGACGTGGCTCGCGCGCGTCGCGGTGACATGATGGAACTTTGCTAGAATCAACAGCCCTTTAGCACGCGACGATCGCGCGTCAATCGCCCCATGCCCGAGTCCCTTATGCAACCCGACCGCGAAGTCGACGCCCGCGGCCTCAACTGCCCGCTGCCGATCCTGCGCACCAAGAAGGCGCTCAACGACATGCACAGCGGCCAGCTGATCCGCATCACGGCGACCGATCCTGCGAGCGTGCGGGACTTCCAGGCGTTCTCGCGGCAGACTGGCAACGAGCTGATCGATCAGGGCGAGGCCGACGGCGCATTCTGGTTCGTGCTAAGAAGGAAATAGCCTTCGTGGCCCGGACCCGGGATCCCGGCCGCTGGCAGCGTGATGCAAGACGGTTCGAGATGTACAGCGCCGCGCATGATGCGCGTTGTTCGGTGCTGTTGCCGGCGGTCGCCGACGGGCCGCCCCTAGGCGACCGCCTGAATCCCATCTCGATGCAAAAGGCGCAGCGAGGGAAGCGCGTCAGGCACCGGTCTCCCGGACGCCTTTTGCATCGACCCGCTAGCGGCGATAGCGGTTCAGGAAGTCGGCGACGATTCCCTTTTGCGATCGATCGATCGCCGCGTCGAGCGTGCGATCGGCGGGATCGTACTGCTTCGCCTTGCGGAACGCGTTGATCGCGTCCTGGTGAAAGCCCTGCGCCTGCTGCGCCTGCCCGAGGCATCGCCACGCGTCGGCGCTGCCGAGTTCGAGCTCGGTCCACGCGCGGCATAGCTCGCCGGCGCGGCGGTAGTTGCCGGCCTGCAACATGCGTGGGCCTTCGACGCGAAGCGCTGCTACGCGCGTGCGGCGCTCGTTGAACTGCGCATCGAGTTCGGGGTCGATCGGCGCACCCGGCAACGGCCCCTTGACGTCGGTGCTGTTCGTCGTGCCGGGCAAAGTGAGCGACGCCATCGACGGCAGGTTGAGGCCCTTGATCAGCCCGCCATCCGCGACCAGGCCGCCCTTCAGCTCCGCAAAGCTGGGCAGCGCGTCGCTGATGCTCTCGCGGGCCCAGCCGGCCAGCTCGGCCATCGGCTGGTGCCAGGCCACGCCGTACAGCCAGAGCATCGCTGCGAGCCCGCACGCGCCGGTCACCGCGTTCAGCACGCCCGGCGGGCCGTGGGTGACCAGCACGTCCTGCGCGAAGTCCCAGTCGGTCTCCTGGTTCTGCGTCAACTTTTCGTAGGCGACGGCCACCAACACCGGCGCGAGCAGCGGGAAGCCGAACGCGATTCCTTCCCACCAGACCCGAAACGCGCGCCGCAGCGCGCGCTTGAGCTGCGAGCGGACATCGCGAAGCGCGTAGGCGTCCGAGATCGAGAACTGCAGGTACACGCCGAACAGCCACTTGCCGGGGGTCGAACCGAGAGCCGCGATCAGCAGCGCCTCGATCGGAATCCAGCTCGCCGTGATCAATATCGGCGCGATCAACGGATGGCCGACCAGGTACCCGAGATGGTCCGGAACGATGCCCGTCCCGCGCAGTTCGGACAGCAGCAGCGCCAGTACTAGGCCCCAGATCGCGTAGTCGAACACGCGCGCGGAAAGCCGGTGCCAGGGCCGGGGTTCGCTGGTGCGGCCTGACTTCGCCCGCTCGAGCTCCGCCATGCGCAGCTGGAAGATCCAGCTCGCATCCTCCTGCGGCTGGTTGGTGCCCAGGAACACGCTCTTCTCCCGCCGCCAGTTCAGGATCGCGAGGTCGGTCTGCGGCTGTAGACCTGACGACTCCGGCGCGGTACGCCGCTGCAGAAACGCGAGCCCGTGTACGACACCGTAGATGGCGGCGAGCGCGATCAGCGTGAGGGTGACCCAGACCAGCACCTGCTTCGCCACCAGCACGGCATCGGCCGGGGTGACGAACATGATCCCTGCGGCGATGAACGCGCCGAGCAGCACGCACAGCGCGAAGGTGGTCGCGGGCGAGCGGCCGACCGAGGCGACCCGCTCGGTCAGTCCCGGATGATGGTGGTTGCGTTCGAGCGCCGGTTCATCCACGAGCGCCGTATCCATCTGCGCGTCGAGCGATGCGTCGAGGTCCTGCGCGGCCGGCTCGGGCGCGGCGGTAGGCGCGCCGACGTCGGTCTGCTCGCCCGCCTCGGCAACCGCGTGGTTCACCACATGCGCGATCCGCTGCTCGGTGGTGCCCGCGGACACCGCGAGTTCCTGATCGTAGCGTCCGCGCCGCTCAGGATCGCTCAGTATTCGGCTGGCATGATTGATGAAGCGCAGCGCTTCCTCGACATTGCCTTGTCCGTCACGAGTCTTGGTGTAGTACTTCCGGATTAGACGCCGCAACGACGCTCGCACTTCCTCATCGGAGGCGGCGGGGTTGATGCCGAGGGCTTCGTATAGTGTGGCTTTCATCTAGCTGCAACGCCGACCCAGCGTCGGTTCGGGCAGCCTCGGGTCGGAATATGCCATTGGAATCTTGGTGGAAAAGGCGTCCAGTGGCAAGCTGGCAGCAAGAAGCACACCATGTCGCGTGATGCGGCGCGGGCGTGGCGTGCTTCGCGCCAGCCCGCGAATTTGCGTCGCCCCGGGGCCCGGATCGGTCGAATCCGCCGATTTCCCCCGTTTGGAAGACAGAGGGCGCCAGCCGACGAACGGCGGCGTGACCTGCGCCGGCGGGGTCACTGCCATGCCTTGGACCGCTCGCGATGGATCGATCGCCGGCGGCTCGCCGCCAGCGACGGATCGTCGGGACCCGCAATGGGCGCGGCGCACCGAACGCAGCTCCCGGAAACTGGCAAAAAAGCGGCTCGAAACGAGCCGCTTGCGGTCCGGCGCGCTTCGCGCCCGCCGGATGTCGCTTAGTCCCGGTGCGCCTCGCGATGCGCAAGCTTTTCGCGGATGCGCGCCGACTTCCCCGACCTGCCGCGGAGGTAATAGAGCTTGGCACGGCGCACCGCACCCTTGCGCTTGATCTCGACCGACGCGATCAACGGCGAGTAGGTCTGGAAGGTGCGCTCGACGCCCTCGCCGCTCGAGATCTTGCGGACCGTGAACGACGAGTTGAGGCCGCGGTTGCGCTTCGCGATGACGACACCTTCGTAGGCCTGGACGCGCTTGCGCTCGCCCTCGACGACGTTGACGTTGACGATCACGGTGTCGCCCGGAGCGAAGTCCGGCACGACTCTGCCGAGCCGCGCGATTTCCTCGCGCTCGAGCGTTTCGATGATGTTCATGCGAACTTATCCTCTTCTTCGTGGCGAAAGGTTGCAGCCCTTCCTGCTTCACACGCAGCGCAGGGTCGCCCCTGATGCGTGCTGTTTGGGTGTCGCCGGCGAGCGCCGGCTGTCATCTGTCATCTGTCATCTGTCATCTGTCATCTGGCTTCCGACTCCTGATCTCCGCGAGCAACTTCGCTTCCTCGCTCGATAGCGTCCTTCCCTCCAGCAGGTCGGGACGCCGTTCCGCGGTGCGGCGCAGCGACTCCTTGAGCCGCCAGCGCCGGATCTCGGCATGATGCCCCGACAGCAGGACCTCGGGAACCCGCGCGCCCGCGTACGTCTCGGGTCTCGTGTAATGCGGGCAATCCAGCAGGCCCGCCACGAACGAATCCTGTTCGGCCGAAGCCGCGTCGTTCAGCGCCCCCGGCAGCTGCCGCACGATGGCGTCGATCAACATCAGCGCCGGCAGCTCGCCGCCCGAAACGACAAAGTCGCCGATCGCGATTTCCTCGTCGACTTCGCGCGCGACCAGGCGCTCGTCGATCCCTTCGTAGCGGCCGGCAACGAGCAGGTAGCCTGCCTGCGGCGCCGCCGCCAGCTCGGCTAATCGCGCATGCGTCAGCGGCCGCCCCGCCGGCGACAAGAGAATCGTCCTGCTCGGCATCGCGCCCGCCGCCGACTGCTCCGCCCTTGCCGCCGCCATCGCCATCGCCAGCGGCTCGGCCAGCATCACCATTCCCGGTCCGCCGCCGTAGGGGCGATCGTCGACGGTCCGATAGCTGTCGGTCGCGAACTCGCGCGGATTCCAGCAACGCAACTGCCACAGCCCGCGCTCGAGGGCGCGCCCGGTAACGCCGAATCCTGCCGCTTGCTCGACCATCGCCGGAAACAGCGTCACGACGTCAAATCGCATTGCTGCGCGGCCCGCGGGTCCTAATAGTCGGACTGCCAGTCGACGTCGATGCGATTCGCCTCGAGATCGACAACTTCGACGAAAGCCGCCACCATCGGGATCAATCGCTCGCCGCCTTCCGCGCCGCTCACCCGCAGGATCGGATGGGCACCATTGTCCTCTACGCTCTTCACCGTGCCGAGCGTCTCGCCGCGCCGGTTCACCACCTTCAGTCCGACCAGGTCGGACCAGTACACCTCGTTATCTTCGACCTCGGGAAGCGCTTCCCGGGGCACCGAAACATCGACACCTCGCCAGGCTGCCGCGTCCTCGCGGCTGGCGATCCCTTCCAGCCTCGCGATCAGCACGCCGGAATGTTCGCGGCCCTCGA
>JBKKAZ010000182.1:0-4216 GCA_046714435.1 Casimicrobiaceae bacterium | reverse complement strand
GTTGTGCGCCGCCGCAAACCGGCAGGCTTCGCGCGGTACGGGCCATTCTGATACCGGATGGCTGGATAACGACTTGATCCAGGTCACGGTTTCCCTAAAACCCATCATGCGCGGGACGCTACGCAGGTCAGCCGGCGAACGAGGGCACGCTGTCCGCGCCCACACCTCCGACCCTCGATACCCGGCGATTTCCTAGCGCGGCTCGAGCCAGATCACCGGCTGCGCGCGTGCCGTGGCGGCATTCGGTGCTTCGCGCGGGGCACACTCGGTGTGGGCGAGCGCCGGACGTGCGGATGCGCGCAGTGCGGCAGCAGCTTTCGCCGATCCCGCTCCGCCGGCGCTGCGATAGGCCTCGATCAGCCGCTGGAAGCTGGCCCGCCCGGTCGCGTGCGTGTCGCCGTAGCCCTTGAGGAGCCGCGGCAGCTTCGCAAGCTCGAGCGCCGCTTCGATCGCCCCGGGGTCGACCGCGACCAGCGCGCGTTCCACCAGCGCCAGCCAGTCGTCGATCGCGACCTGCTCGCGCGCGAAACGCAACGAATACGGACGCAGCGGGCGCAGTGCCGCAAGCATGCGCATCGCGAGTGCACCGCTAACCGACGATGTCGTCAGCGTGAGGCTGCGCCCGGCGGGCTTCGTTGTCGATCGGGCCAGCGTGTGGCGCTCCAGCCACGAGCCGAAACGGCGCGGAAGTATCGCCGCAATCTCCGCTGTGCCGGGCCGAAAGAAATCCCGGACTCGGACGATGTCGCCGTCGCGTACCCCCGTCTCCCGTCGAATGCGGGCAAAGCGCGAGGCGCGCGACTTGGCGTCCGCGACCCGGATCAGGTCGTCGTACGCCATCCACAGAGCGAGGTAGCGCGCCGTCTCGCGCGCGCATTCCTGTGCTACTGCGCCACGTCCTTCCGCGACCCGCACGATGTGTTCGACGCGCTCGACATAGCGCCCCGCATAGCGCTGGTCCTGAAAGCCGGCGAGCTGCGCTACGCCGGTGCGCACGAATTCAGCGACGCGCGCCGGTAGCGCTTCCACGCGAGCCGCAAGCGCCATATCAATGGGTGACTCGCTCGCCGGCGGGGTGGTTTCGGACCGGGCATCGACGTCGCGCACGGGCTGGCCGTCGGATGCGCAGGCGAACGCCGCGCTGAACGCGGCAAGGCTCGGCTCGACGCCGATGCCGGCCGCCCGGATCGCTTCCTCGCAGGCCTCGCGAGACAGCGGAAGCGCGCCGCTGCCGGCAATCGCGCCGAACAGCACCGCGCTGATCGTGGCACGGTGACGCGCGCGCAACGCTTCCATGTCGAACATCACTGTGCGCCGCGCCAGCGCACGCGCGGCGTTGAGAACTTTCACGTCGTCGAAGCGACCGTCGCCACCACTGATTTTCTCGCTCGTCGTGTATACGCGGTGCGTCGAAGCGATGACGAGCGTGCGCGACGGCGTGCTCATGCCGCGCTCGAGCATCCGCGCCACCTCGAGCAATTCAGCACAGACCAGCACGTCGACACGCCCCGGCACGGGCGCGAGCGCAAACACCGGTGTCGCTTGTCCCGGCGGGGGCGCTTCGGTCATTTCGACGTAATAGGTCGTGGCACCCGTGCGTTGCGACACGCCAGGGGTCGACGTCGCCTGCACCAGCAGCCCCTGCGCGCGCGCCGCATGAGCGAGCCAGCCGGTGAGCACGCCTCCACCCTGTCCCCCGAGTGCGGCGATGAGCACCGAGGTCGGCTCGCGGCGCGGAAGCGTGGGGCGCGCGTTCATGCGGGCAGCAGCGCGCGCATCGCCTGCTCGCGTACCCTGGCGAGAAAGCGCTCCCACGCGCCAGGCCGGGTCACCACCTCGACCCGATAGAAAGACGGGCAAAGCACCGCCGTCTGCGCAAGCTCACCACACAGTCCACAACCGACGCAGCTCGCATCGATTGTTGTCACCGGATCGACGCGCAGCGGGTTCGCGGAATCCATGAGGGTCAGCGACGGACATCCGGACAACCGCACGCACGCACGATCGCCGGTGCAGATTTCCTCGTCGATGCCGTAGCGCACGCGTTCGACGCGATCGCCGGCCGCCTGCCGGCGTGCCAGCCATCCTTGCAGCCGACGCTGGCGCTCGAGCTGGCATTCGCCTTCCGCGACGACCACCTTCAGACCCCGCTCCGGCGTCGTGAACGCCTCGGCGAGCGTGGACTTCATGCTAGCGACGTCGTAGCAGTGCACGGTGCGCAGCCAGCCGACGCCAACGCCTCGCAGCACGTCCTCGATCGAAGTGTCGGCGGCCGTCGTGCTCGTCCCGCCCGCCTCAATGCGCCTCGCCACCTTCGGCGTCGACACGAGCTCCTGCGTGCCGGTCGCCGAGGTATAGCCGTTCTTGAAGATCAGCAGCACCGCGTCCGACCCGTTCTTCACGGCCGACGTGACGCCGGACAGGAATGCGTTGTGCCAAAACCCGCCGTCGCCGACGATAGCAAGCGGCCGCTGTTCGCTGACGGCGCCCACGGCCGCCGCGCTCGCAAGCCCCATCCCATAGCCGGTAATCGAGTGGCCGATGCCGAACGGCTCGAACATCGCGAACGAATGACAACCAATGTCGGCGGCGACGTGACGCGGTCCGTGCTCGCGCTCGACGAGCTTCAGCGCGGAAAACACCGGCCGCTCCGGACAACCGATGCAAAAGCCCGGCGGACGCGCGGGCACTTCGCTCGCGAGTGCTTCGCGCGCCCGGGCGCGGACCGCGTCGACTTCCTGCCGCCAGGCGGCGGCGGCAGGAAGCGGCAGTGCCGGGGCGAACTCCGCTGCGAACCGCTCCAGAGCGCCAATCATGGCCTCTGCGCCGTACTCTCCGGCGTTGTCGAATGTCGCCTTCCCACGCACTTCGCAAGCGCTGCCGGCGCGCGCGAGCACCGTGGAAAGCTCGAGCTCGATGAACTCGGGATGCCCCTCTTCGAGCACCAGGACTCCGCGCTTGCCGCTGCAAAACGAGGCCAGCTGCTCGGGAACGAGCGGATAGGTCGCGTTCAGCACCAGGATCGGGAACCGGCTTTCGCCACGCTCGTCGACCAGCCCGGCCGTCGCCAGCGAGCGCATCAGCGTGTTGTACAGGCCGCCCTGCACGACCAACCCGACGTCTCCCGCATGCCCCGCGAAGACCTCGTTGAGGCCATGCTCCACGATGTAGCGCCGCGCAGCCGGCAGCCGCTCGATGACCTTTTGCCGTTCGTGCGCGAAGGTGTACGGTGGATGCGACAGATGACTCGGATTCGGAACGGGCGGGCCGGAGGCTCGATAACGAGTCGATAGCGCGGGTGCGATGTTGTCCTTGCAGACGAAGCTGCCCTGGAGGTGGCAGGCCCGGATGCGCAGCTGCAGCATCACCGGTGTCGAGGACGCCTCGGACAGCGGGAACGCCTGCTCGACGATGTTGACGACGTGCGCGAGATCCGGACGCGGATCAAGCAGGCATAGCGACGACTTCATCGCGAACGCGTGGGTACGCTCCTGCACCACGCTCGAGCCCTCGCCGTAGTCCTCGCCGACAACGATCAGCGCGCCCCCCTGCACACCGGCCGAAGCGAGGTTGGAGATCGCGTCGGACGCGACGTTGGTGCCCACGATCGACTTCCAGGTGACCGCGCCGCGGATCGGGTAGTTGACCGAGGCCGCGAGCATGGCCGCCGCGGAAGCCTCGTTCGTGCAAGCCTCGACATGCACGCCGAGCGTGTCGAGATACTCGCGCGCCTGCACCATGACATCGAGGAGCTGCGACACCGGCGAGCCCTGGTAGCCGCCGACGTAGCCGACGCCGGACTGCAGCAGCGCCTTGGTCACGGCGACTATGCATTCGCCGTCGAAGCGCTCGCCCACGCCGCTGGCAAGCAGCTTCACCTCGCGCGCGAATAACTGTTCCATGAACTCCTCCTCGCCGCCGTCGACCTCCGGTAGCGATGCCTTGGATTGTCTTGCGCCCGCGGCGCTGCGGCCTTGAGCCAAATCAAGCGGGCCCCGGACGCCGGGTCGTCGAGGCGAAGCGCCCCGCTCCCGGCGGGTTGACTCGAATCAAGGCCGCCGGGCATCCGCCTGCCGCATAGTAGGCGTCGCCACAGTGACGGCCAGGGGCCGTTCGGGAGGAGCGCGTCGATGCAATTGAAGGGGAGGACGGCCATCGTCACCGGTGCCGCGCAAGGTATCGGCCAGGCGGTTGCGCACGCGTTCGCCCGCGAAGG
>JBKKAZ010000181.1:0-19771 GCA_046714435.1 Casimicrobiaceae bacterium | reverse complement strand
TGTAGCCTTCCAGGTAGCGGTCGACGGCGTCGCGAACGAACGGCGAGGTCTCGCCGATGTTGACCGCCGAGAGCGAGTGGAGCCCGAGGTGGATGCCGTGCTTTTCGCACGCCGCGCGGATCGGGCGGCAACGTTCGGGCGTAAACGACTCGAGTGCGTTGGGAGCGTGGTCCGCCTCCACCTCCAGGTAGGAAATGCGATGGCGCGCGGCCCAGGCGAGCGCGTCCTCGAGGGCCAGCTGGCGTCCGCAGTCGATGCCGATACGCGCGCGGATATCCATGCTCCGTGTTCCCGCTCCAGCGCGGTTCACTCGGCCGCGATGGTGCGACGGAAGAACCGGGCGTACAGCGGCGCGGTAATGATCAACACCGTAAGCAAGACCAGCGCTGCGGAAATCGGCCGCGTTACGAAAATCGACAGGCTGCCGTGGGACAGCGTCATCGACTGGCGCAACGACGTTTCCAGCATCGGCTCGAGCACCAGGCCGAGCACCAGCGGCGCGATGGGGAAACCGTAACGCTTCATCAGGTAGCCGACTCCGCCGAAGGCGGTCATCACCCACAGGTCGTCGGCGCTGTTGGAATGGCTGTAGACGCCCGCGATGCAGAGCGCAAGGATCACCGGGTAGAGCAGCGTGTAACGGACGCGCAGCAGCGTGGCGAACATGCCCGCCAGCGGCAGGTTCAGCACCAGCAGGATGACATTGCCGACGTACATGCTGGCGATCACGCCCCACACCAGGTCGGCGTTCTTCTCGAATAGCTGCGGCCCCGGCTGCAGGCCGAACATGATCAGCGCACCAAGCATGATGGCGGTCGTGCCGGAGCCCGGGATGCCGAGCGCGAACATCGGCACCATCGCGCCGGTGGCCGCCGCATTGTTGGCCGCCTCGGGCGCAGCCACGGCTTCGATCACGCCCGTGCCGAACTTTTCCGGATGCTTCGAGACCTTTTTCTCGACCGCATAGGCGATGAACGAGGCGATGGTTGCCCCGGCACCGGGAAGCACGCCGATCACGAAGCCGATCGCGGAGCCGCGCAGGATCGCCCAGCGGCTCGCGATCCAGTCGATCCAGGTCGGCATCAGGTTACGGATCGTGATATCAACCTTGGGCGGCTGAAGCGCCTGCTCGACGCTCGCCAGCACCTCGCCGACCCCGAACAGCGCAACGGCCAGTATCAGGAAATCGATGCCGTCCATCAGCCAGAGCTGGCCGAACATGAACCGGGTGTTGCCGACCTGCGGATCGACACCGATGGTGGCGATCATCAGGCCGACCAGCCCCATCATCAGCCCCTTCACCAGCCCGCCGCCGACCAGCGACAGCGCGGTGAGGCCGACCAGGACCAGCGCGAAATACTCCGGTGGCCCGAACAACAGCGCTGCGGCTGCCAGCGCCGGTGCGAGAAACGTCAGCCCCAGCGTGGACAGCGTACCGGCGATGAACGAGCCGATCGCAGCGATGCCTAGCGCCGCGCCGGCGCGCCCCTTGCGCGCCATCTGGTAGCCGTCGAGGCTGGTCATCACTGTCGACGACTCGCCGGGAATGCTGACCAATACTGAAGTGAGCGTGCCGCCGTACTGCGCTCCATAGTAGATGCCGGCGAACATGATGATCGAGCCGGTCGCGTCGCCGCCGAAGGTCAGCGGCAGCAGGATCGCGATCGCGGCGCTCGGACCGATGCCCGGCAACGCGCCGATGATCTGGCCGACGAGCACGCCGGCCAGGCAGAAGCCGAGGTACTTGAGCTGCAGCAGCACGCCGAAGCCCTGGGCGAGTTGCGCAAGTGCATCCATCGATCAGAACCCCCAGGGACCCTTGGGCAGCGGTACCTTCAGCCACAACCGGAACAGCGCGAACAGCACGGCAATGACGATGACGGTCACGCCCAACGACGTCCGCCACGGTTCCCTCTCCACACCCCGCAGGAGGAACAGCAGGTAGGCGCCCACGGCAACCACGAACCCCACGGGTTCGATCACCGCCACGCAAACCACGAGCCCAAGCATGACCACCACGACCTTGCGCCAGTGACCGGGTGGCGTCCCGGCCGCCGGCGAGCGCACGCAGGACACGACATGAATGATGGAGAGCGCCAGCAGGCACACGCCGAGCCACAACGGCAGGAAGCCCGAACCCGGCGCATAGTCACCCATGTACGGAAGGCCCAGCGCGGTCGCGATCCACAGCGCAGCAAACAGACCGCACACCAGCCCCACCACCAGTTCGCCGCGCAGTTTCATGCGGCCGATTTCGTGCGCGGGCGACCGAGGCGCTGCCAGTCCAACTCGGCACCCAGGCCGAGGCCGGTCGGCACGCTGATGAATCCGGGCTCCGATCGCAGATCGTTGCTGACGATGTCGGCGTGCGTTCCCATCGGCGCCATGGAACCGATCTCGCAGGGCATTGCGAGGCCGGGTGTGCAGGCAGCGAACTGAGCCTCGGCGATGGCGGCGAGGCCCATTTCGAACACGTGGCCGAGAACCGGTGTGAGTCCGGCGGACGACAGCATCGCGCAGATGGCCCGCGCGCCGTCGAAACCGTGCTTGGTCACCTTGACCTTCATGCGGTCGGCGGCGCCCAAGCGGATCACGTTCATCGCGTCATCCGGTGTGGCCACCATGTCGTCGGTCATGATCGGAACACCGACGTTGCGCCGCACTTCGGCCAGCCCGAGCATGTCGTGGCGCGCCACCGGCTGCTCGATGTGCTCGGGCCGATAGCGCTCGATCGCACGCACCAGCCGGATCGCATCGGCTGCAACGTAGTGGTCGTTGGCGTCGACCCGCAGCGACATCGACTCGCCGATCGCTGCGCGCACCGCGGCGACGCGGTCGATGTCGGTCTGGACGGTTTCGCCGACCTTGATCTTGACGGCTTTGAAGCCCGCGGCCGATTGTGCCGCCGCCTCCTTGGCCATCGCGTCCGGCGCCATGATGCCGACCACCGGGCCGATCACCGGAACGCGCTGCAGCAGCCGGCCGCCGAGCAGGTCGGCGATCGGAACACCGATCGCCTTGGCGTGCAGATCGTAGAGCGCGTTGGTGACCGCGGCCTTGGTCCAGACCCGGCCCTTCAGCGCCTTCGCGACGGCCTGCACCGCGCGTCCGCGCTCGCGCACGGGCAGTCCGATCAGCGCCGGCGCGACGTAGCGCTCGATCGCGCCGACGATCTCTTCCAGAAACTCCTCGGGTTTGCCGGGCGGCGCGGAAACGACCTCGGCGTTCCCCTCGAGGCCGTCGACGTCGGTGAGCAGGCGCAACACCACCGACGTGTGGACGCGCGTGGCGCCCTCGGAAATACGAAACTCGCGTTCTCCTTCGACCCGCACCGGGACCGCTTCGACGGCGCGGATCGCCGGCGAACTTGTCACGTGAGTGTCCCGAGTCGGTGATTCGTTGAAAATCGATCGCTCGTGCCGTAACGCCCGCGCAAATGGGCCGTGTTCGCTTCCAGGCGCGACGCCCGCGCGCGGCAAGGTAGGTCACCTGCCGCGCGGGGGCAACAATGCCTGGGAGCGAACTGGCCCTTTTGCACAACGAATTACCGTCTCGGGATACTCTAGATCACTCCGAGACGCTTCAGCATGTCCTTGTAAAGCGCCTCCTGGGTCTCCAGGAACTTGGAGTAGTCCGCGCCGCCGACAACGTGCAGCGTCGCCACGTTCGCCTTGATGTAGTCGGTGAATGCCTTCGACGAGGCGACCTTCTGCATCACGCCCTGCCAGTAGGCCAGCGCGTCCGGTGAGACGTTCTTCGGCAGCGCGACGCCGCGCCACATCTGGAACGGCGCCACGTCGATGCCCTGCTCCTTCATCGTCGGCACGTTGGGCATGTCGGCGAAACGGGTCGGCCGGAACACGCCGAGCGGCCGCACAGCGCCGCTGGAGAGGTGGCCCATGAATTCCAGCGGGTTGCCCGCCGCCATGTTGACGTGCCCGCCGAGCAGCGCGGTCAGCGCCTCGCCGCCGGAGTTGAAGCGGACGACGTTGAGCTTGACGTTGGCCGCGGACTCGAACACCGCGATCGCCATGTCGTCGGCGGTGCCGGCGGAGCCGATCGAGACCGTCTTGGGGGGCTTGGCCTTGGCATCTTTCACCAGGTCACCCGCGGTCTTGTAAGGCGAATCCTTGCCGACGAAGATCAGGTAGTCGTCGAGCATCAGGTTGGAGACGGGCGTCAGGTCGCGCCAGCCGCGCGCGTCCTTCACCGTCAGCGGCGTAATCTGGGTTTGCGGATTGAACAGCACCAGCGTGTTCGGATTGGCGTTCCTGGTGGTCAGCACGTACGCCACGCCCACCGAGGCGCCGCCGCCGGGTTTGTTGACGGCGGTGACGTTGACCGGAACCAGCTTCTCCTCGGTCATGATCTTGATGATGACGCGCGCGAGCAGGTCGGCGCCGCCGCCCAGGCCGTACGGAATCACGAACTCGACGTCGCTGGTGGGCTTCCATTCCGCCGCCTTCGCGCCGGAAACGGCCAATGTTGCGGCGCACGCGAACGCGAACGCCTTCAATACGGGACCTGCCTTCATGGCTTCCTCCTCGAAACGGTTCACCGCGGGTGGTCCCGCGTGTCCGCGAGGATAGTAGCCACCACGGCTGGATCGCGCAAGCGCCAACCCTGCCCCCATGCGCCGGAGGGAGAAAGTCCCCCGGCGCGGAGAGCAACGCCAAGCTCAGGTCTCGGTGGGCAGCGCGACGCCGAACAACTGCTCCTTCAGCTGGTAGAGCCGGTCGCGAAGCTCGGCCGCGCGCTCGAATTCGAGGTTCTTCGCCGCGTCGAGCATCTGCCGTTCCATGAGCTTTAGCTCCCTCTCCAGATCCTTTTCCGACAGCCGCTGGTACTTCTGCTGCGCCTGCGCGGCCTTCAGCGTCTTGCGCTCGGACTCGATGTCGTAGACGCCGTCGATCATGTCCTTGATGCGCTTCTGAATGCCGATCGGGGTGATGCCCATTTTCGCGTTGAACTCGGTCTGCTTGCGGCGCCTGCGGTCGGTCTCGCCGATTGCCGCCTTCATCGAGTCGGTCATCGTGTCGGCGTAGAGGATCGCCATGCCGTTGAGGTGTCGCGCCGCGCGGCCGATGGTCTGGATCAGGCTGCGCGCGGAGCGCAGGAATCCTTCCTTGTCGGCGTCGAGAATGGCCACCAGCGAGACCTCGGGAATATCCAGGCCTTCGCGCAGCAGGTTGATGCCGACCAGCACGTCGAATTCGCCCAGCCGCAGATCGCGGATGATCTCGACCCGCTCGACGGTCTCGATGTCCGAGTGCAAGTAGCGCACCTTGACGCCGTGCTCCGACAAATAGTCGGTCAGGTCCTCGGCCATCCGCTTGGTGAGCGTGGTCACCAGCACGCGCTCGCTGCGTTCGGCGCGCAGCCTGATTTCCGACAGCAGATCGTCGACCTGGGTGCGCGCGGGACGGACCTCGAGCGTGGGATCGACCAGCCCGGTCGGACGTACCAGCTGCTCGACCACCTGCCCGGCGTGCTTGCTTTCGTAATCGGCGGGCGTGGCCGACACGAAAATGGTCTGCGGCAGCAGCCGTTCGAACTCGTCGAAGCGCAGCGGCCGGTTGTCGAGCGCCGACGGGAGCCGGAAGCCGTAGTTGACCAGATTCTCCTTGCGCACCCGGTCGCCCTTGTACATGCCGCCGACCTGCGGGATGGTCACGTGGCTTTCGTCGACGATCATGATCGAATCGCGCGGAATGTAATCGATCAGTGTCGGCGGCGGCTCGCCGGGCTGGCGTCCCGACAGGTGCCTCGAGTAGTTCTCGATGCCCTTGCAGAAGCCGATCTCGACCATCATCTCGATATCGAAGCGGGTGCGCTGCTCGATCCGCTGAGCCTCCACCAGCTTCATCTGCGCGACGAAGAACTCCTTCTGCGTCACCAGTTCCCGCTTCACCGCCTCCACCGCGTTGAGCACCTTCTGCCGCCCGGTGACGTAATGCGATGACGGAAACACGGTGAAGCGCGAGATCCTCTGTTTGAGGTGGCCGGTCAGCGGGTCGAACAGCTGCAGCGACTCGACCTCGTCGTCGAACAGCGACACGCGCACCGCGCTTTCCGCGTGCTCGGCGGGAAAGATGTCGAGCACTTCGCCTCGCACCCGAAAAGTGCCGCGCTTGAAGTCGAGTTCCGCGCGCTGGTACTGCAGCTCGGTCAGCCGCCTGATCGCGTCGCGCTGCGCGAGCTTTTCCCCCTCGTGCAGGTGCAGGATCATGTTGTGGTACTCGGTCGGGTCGCCGATGCCGTAGATCGCCGACACCGTCGCCACGATCACGCAGTCGGGACGCTCCAGGATCGCCTTGGTCGCCGATAGCCGCATCTGCTCGATGTGTTCGTTGATCGAGCTGTCCTTCTCGATGTAGAGGTCGCGCGACGGGACGTACGCTTCCGGCTGGTAGTAGTCGTAGTAACTGACGAAGTACTCGACCGCGTTGTTCGGGAAGAACTCCCGGAACTCCGAGTAGAGCTGGGCGGCCAGTGTCTTGTTCGGCGCGAGCACCAGCGCCGTGCGGCCGGTGCGGGCGATGACATTGGCCATCGTGAAAGTCTTGCCCGAGCCGGTGACCCCCAGCAGCGTCTGGAACGAAAGACCGTCCCGGAGCCCCTCGATCAGCTTGTCGATCGCCTCGGGCTGGTCGCCGGCCGGCAAGAACGGCTGATGGAGTTGGTAGGGACTATCCGGAAAGGTGACAACCATCGCGACTTTCGAACCGGTCGGAAACGGGCAAAGGGTTATTGTAGGATCGAACGATCGTTCGACACAAGCGCCTCGCTGCCTTGCGCCCCGAACTGAAGCGCTGCCAGCCGTGCGTACAGCGGGTTGTCCCGCACCAGGGCGTCGTGCGGGCCGACCGCGATCAGGCGGCCCTGGTCCAGCACCGCGATACGATTGGCGTGACGCACCGTGGCCAGCCGGTGCGCGATCATCAGCACGGTGCGGTCGGCCATCAGCCTTTCGAGCGCCCGCTGCACCATGCGCTCGCTTTCGGCGTCGAGCGCGCTGGTCGCCTCGTCGAGCAGCAGAATCGGGCGGTCCGCAAGGATGGCACGCGCGATCGCGAGCCGCTGCCGCTGGCCGCCGGAGAGCCGCACGCCGCGTTCGCCAAGAAAGCTCGCGTAACGCTCCGGCAGCCGCTCGATGAACTCGACAGCGTACGCCGCCTCGCACGCCGCCCGCACTTCGGCTTCGGTCGCGTCCGGCCGGCCATAGCGGACATTCTCGAGCACGCTGGTCGCGAAGATCACCGGGTCCTGCGGCACCAGTGCGAGCCGGCGCCGCACCGCCTGGGGATCGGCGCGTGCGATGTCGACGCCATCGATGCGGATCGTCCCGCCCTGCGGGTCGTAGAAACGCAGCAGTAGCTGGAACAATGTCGTCTTGCCGGCCCCCGAAGGACCGACCAGCGCCACGCGCTCGCCGGCGTCGATCGCAAGCGTCAGCCGGTCGAGCGCACGCGCATCCGGCCGCGACGGATAGTGGAACGTGACTTCTTCGAACGCGAGTCGGCCCCTCGCCGGTTCGGACAACGGCGCCGGATTCGCCGGGGCGCGGATCTCCGGCTGCACGTTCAGCAGCTCGAACAGGCGTTCCGTGGCGCCGGCTGCGCGCTGCACGTCGCCGATGACTTCGCTGATCGTACCCACGGCGCTCGCCACGATCACGGCGTAGAACACGAACGCCGACAGCGCGCCGGGACTCAACCGCCCCGCGACCACGTCGTGGCCGCCGATCCAGAGGATCACGCCCACCGCGCCGAACGCGAGCACGATCACCGTCGCGACCAGCAACGCGCGCTGGCGAATGCGTCTGCGCGCCGTCGCGAAGGCCTCCTCGACGCGCGAGGCGAACTGCGTTCGATCCACCGCCTCGTGCCCGTAGGCCTGGACGGTACGGATCTCGTGCAACGCCTCGTCGACGTAGGTCGCGATATCCCCGACCCGATCCTGACTCGAGCGCGCGAGCCGCCGCACCCGGCGCCCGAACAGAATGATCGGCGCGACCACCAGCGGGACGCCCGCGAGCACCAGCAGCGTCAGCTTGGCGCTGGTCAACGCGAGCATCGCGATGCCACCGATCAGCAGCAGGACGTTGCGTATCGCCATCGAGAGGCTGGAGCCGATCACGGTCTCCAGCATCGTCGTGTCGTTGGTCAGGCGGGACATCACCTCGCCGGTGCGGGTCACTTCGAAGAATGCCGGCGGCAAGCGCAGCAAGTGGTCGAATACCGTGCGCCGCAGGTCTGCGCTCACCCGCTCGCCGAGCCATGACACGTAGTAGAAACGGGTGTAGGTGGCGGCCGCCATGACCACAATGACGACGGCAAGCAGCGCCAGTGCGCGATCGAGTTCCTCGGCGCTTCCGGCGACGAACCCGCGATCGATGACAAACCGCAGGCCCTGCCCGACCGCCAGCACCGCGCTCGCCGCAACGATCAGCGCGAACCCCGCTATCACCACCTGCCGCAGGTACGGACGCACGAAGCGGCCGACCCGGGCGAGGGTTCGAATCGCGGTCACCGGGGCGAGCTTGGGCGCGTCTATCGGGATGCGGTCGGGTCGGGCCATGGCTTGGCGAGTGCAAGACGACGAACATGCGGGAGCGCAACGCGAATTGCAAGCACCGGCCCCGCCTTGGCAGCCTCGGCGTCGCCAACGTGAACGATCGTTGAGGTAGAATTCGCCTTCGTTTCACTCCCGCCGCTGTCATGAACGCTCCCCTGTCTGCCTCCCTGTTCGGCGCCGTCGACATGGCGCCGCGCGATCCGATTTTCGGTGTCACGGAGGCCTTCGCTTCCGACAGCAATCCGAACAAGGTCAACCTCGGCGTCGGCGTCTACTGCGACGACGCGGGCAAGGTGCCGCTGCTCGCCTGTGTGAGCCGCGCCGAGCAGGCCCTCACCGCCAAAGGCGCCCCGCACACCTATCTGCCGATCGACGGCATCCCAGGTTACGACAGGGCCGTGCGCTCGCTGCTGCTCGGTGCCGACAGCCCGTTGATCCGCGACGGCCGTGTCGTCACCGTGCAGGCCGTCGGCGGCACCGGCGCGCTCAAGGTCGGCGCCGACTTCCTGCGCCGCTTCGCGCCAGGCGCCGGTGTATGGCTCAGCGATCCGTCGTGGGAGAACCATCGCGCGCTGTTCGAGGGAGCGGGCTTTGCGGTCGCCAGCTATCCGTACTACGACGCGGCCACGCGCGGACTCGATTTCGCCGGCATGATCGCCACGCTGGAAAAGCTTGCAGCGGGATCGATCGTGGTACTGCACGTGTGCTGCCACAATCCAACCGGCGTCGATCCGACCCGCGAGCAGTGGACCCGGATCATCGAAGCCGTGCGTTCGCGCGGCCTGGTACCGTTCCTCGACATCGCCTACCAGGGCTTCGGCGACGGCATCGAAGCCGATGGTGAAGTCGTCCGCCGTTTTGCCGCAACCCCGGGACCGCTGTTCATCGCCAGCTCGTTCTCGAAGTCGTTTTCGTTGTACGGCGAGCGGATAGGTGCGGTGACCATCGTCACCGAGACCGCAGAGGAGTCCGCGCGAGTGCTGTCGCAGGTGAAGCGCGTGGTGCGCGCGAACTACTCGACCCCGCCTTCGTTCGGCGGGCAAGTCGTGGCGACCGTCCTCGAATCCCCGGAACTCAGGGCGATGTGGGAGCAGGAACTCGCCACCATGCGCGAGCGGATCAAGGCGATGCGGGTCCGGCTGGTGGAGGCGCTGCGCGCGAAACTTCCGAGCCGCGACTTCCGCTACATGCTGGAGCAGCGCGGTATGTTCTCCTATTCCGGTCTGACACGGGACCAGGTGCAAAGGCTGCGCAGCGAGTTCGGCATCTATGTGATCGACACCGGGCGCATCTGCGTCGCCGCGCTGAACTCGCGCAACGTCAACTATGTCGCCGATGCGATAGCGCGCGTCGTTGTGTGAAGGTGGCGGGAATTTTGACGGTCGGGGCGCTTCCGCTATAATTAGAAGTTAGCCACTGCGGGAATAGCTCAGTTGGTAGAGCGCAACCTTGCCAAGGTTGAGGTCGGGAGTTCGAGACTCCTTTCCCGCTCCAGATCCTCCGGGGAGAGCCTGCCGCACCGCTCTCCCTTTTCGTTGGCGTAGCTGTTCCGACGTTTCCGCCGCCACGTCAAGTTGAATCAGCGGCGCACCCCTCAAGGCGGGGTGGCAGAGTGGTCATGCAGCGGCCTGCAAAGCCGTGTACGCCGGTTCGATTCCGACCCCCGCCTCCAAACCTCCTGGGCCTTTCCGTTTGCCACGCCGCTGGGCGAGTTGCAGCATGCCCGGGAATCTGCCACAATGTAATACATGTATCGCACTCCGGGAGTAACCTGGTGGCAACCTCGATTCGCCTGCCCGATGATCTGGACGCCCGGCTTGAAAGACTTGCAAGCAGGACGGGTCGGACCAAGAGCTTCTACATCAAGGAAGCGATTGCAGAGCACCTCTCCGACCTCGAAGACTTCTACCTTGCCGAGCGGCGCATGCGCGCCTACGACCCGGCGGAAAACGCCACGCTGGACGAGGTGATGTCGCGCCATGGCGTGGCGCGTTGAGTTCGCCAAAGGTGCACAGAAGGACCTGACCAAGGTCGATGCGCCCGGGCGGGTCAGGGTGCTGCGCTTTCTGGCAGAGCGCATTGCGAACAGCGACGACCCGCGCAGCCTCGGCGAGGCGCTGAAGGGACCGGTCGTAGGTCGCTACTGGAAGTACCGCGTTGGCGACTACCGGGTAATATGCGATCTGCAGGACGCCCTGCTGTTGGTGCTGGTAGTCCGCGTCGGCCACCGGCGGGAAGTCTATCGATAACACCGTTCGCGTCACCTGCCGAGGCCACCGCGCGCGCGTTGGCACCCGGAAAACGCGGCTTGCCACTCGACACCCTGACCGTGATTCAGGCCGTGTCCATGACAGGCGAAGTTCCGCGCAGCAGCGGGACTCTAACCGTCCCGCGGTCGAGATCACGGAGAACACCTTCATCAACGTCAAGAACCGCTCCAAGGTCGTGACCGTCGAAGTCGACATCCCGCAAGGCGGCGCCAATGGCGTGATCTTGGCACAGGGCGGGCGCTTCGCCGGCTGGAGCCTCTATGTCAAGGACGGCAAGCCGACTTACACCTACAACTGGGTGGGACTGGAGCATTACACGGTCTCTTCCGATTCGCCGCTGCCACCCGGCAAGGCCGCTATCCGGCTCGCCTTCGCCTACGACGGTGGCGGCCACAGTAAGGGCGGCACGGCCACGCTCTCCGTCAACGACCGAAAGGTTGCGGGGGACCGGATCGCCAAGACCAACGGCTTCTTGTTCGGGGTCGACGAAGGTGCCGACGTCGGGATCGACGAGGACACGCCCGTCACCAGCGCCTACCCGGCGGGCGCGAAAAACCGCTTCATCGGCAAGATCGAGAAGGTCACGGTCGAGGTCAAGTAGCAGCGCTTGGCGCGCGTGACGCGCCGCGAAACGAATCGCGGCGACAAGCACGTCCTTTCCGATGGCAGCAGCGTTTCCGCTGGTGTCGACCCGACCGGCGTCTTCCCAAACCTGAACGTCGGGTCCATCGGGACGCACGTGGGGCGCAAGGGTCCAAGGTCGGTGACACGCGACGCCCTCCATGGCCAGGCCCTCGATGAACCGCGGCAACCGCCTGTTCGGCAACGTGTCGACCGCGGGCCACGATCAATCCCGGGTCCGTGGCCTTGCGCACCCCGGTCAATCCGGCCATTATGACACCGTCATAGTGTGGTCGACCCCCCGACCGCGCGCCACGGAGGACCTCATGCTGAATTTCAATCGTAACGATCGACCGAACGACCTCAAGGATCCCAAGCTCTCCAACCGTCCCGCACCGCTTGGGCCGCAGCCTGCCGCGGGAATGCCGTTACCGCCTTCGCCGCCGCGCACGGCCGTTCCGCCCGCGGTGCCGGAGCCGCCGGTATTGACCGCGACCGCAACCGCAGCCGACATGCCCGGCAGCCGGTTGTCGATCGGCGTGAACATCAACCTCAAGGGCGTCGAGATATCGAACTGCGACGTGCTCGTGATCGAGGGCAACGTCGAAGCCACGATCAACAGCAAGGCGATGGAGATCGCGAAGCCCGGACGGCTGACCGGCACGGCGATAATCGACGTCGCCGAGATTCACGGCGACTTTTCCGGCGAGCTCACCGCGCGCGGCAAGCTGATCGTGCACAGCACGGGCCGGGTAACCGGCACGATCCGCTACGGCAAGCTCGTGGTCGCGGAAGGCGGTACGGTCAATGGCGAGTTGAAGCAGCTCGAGCCGGCCCAGGAAACATCGCCCGTTTCCCCAGCGCTCAATCCCAAGTTGCTGCTGAACCCGCAACCGCACTGAGGACGCAACACGCTCGCTGCCGCGACCCCGGCGGGAGCGCTCGTGCGCTTCCCGCCGCGTTCATTCGTGCGGGCGGTCGGGTCGGTCGTCGCGGACCGCGCGCGCGAAAACAGGCCTGCCGCTCGAGCGCTTGCTTGCCCTGTGCGCAGCTCGCGCGACAGCGTCTCGCGCCCGACGTCCCGCGTCGTCTCGTTTCCGGTCGGAATGCCGTCCACGTCGATGTAATGCGGCGTGGTGTCGAGATCCGCATCCTCGCCGATGTCCTCGGCGTTCTGCAGCGCGTCCACCGATGACGACTGCGAGTCGTCATGCCGGGTATCAAGCGCGTGTACGATATCGATTCACATGAAAGTGCAGCGGTCTGCAATCGCCACTCGACCCACGACAATCGTCAGCGACCTTGCCATGGCACGCGGCACTGCGAATCACACCATGACCCAGAACCCGATCAACCCGGTCTCCGAGCCGCGCCACGACGATCGCACGTCCCGCACCGACGACGAGCATGTCGTCGACATGGTGCTGTTGCCGCCCCCGGAGAGCCTCATTCGCTTCTTTCCAATCCAGGGCACACCGGTCGAGTTGCTGGTCGAGGGCACCCGCAGCCGCATCCGCGACATCCTGCGAGGCACCGACGACCGGCTCCTGGTCGTCGTCGGCCCCTGCTCGATCCACGATCCGGTGGCCGCGCACGACTACGCGCGGCGACTTGCCGTGGAGCGCGAGCGCGCGTCCGACACGCTCGAGATCGTGATGCGGGTCTATTTCGAGAAGCCGCGCACGACGGTCGGCTGGAAGGGATTGATCAACGATCCCAACCTCGACGAAAGCTGCCGCATCAGCGAGGGACTGCGGATCGCGCGGCAGCTCCTGATCGACATCGGGCGGCTGGGCGTGCCCTCCGGGAGCGAACTGCTCGACACCATTTCGCCACAGTACATCGGCGACCTGATCGCCTGGGGCGCGATCGGTGCGCGCACGACCGAAAGCCAGGTGCATCGCGAACTGGCATCGGGAAGCTCGGCGCCGATCGGCTTCAAGAACGGCACCGATGGCAACGTGAGGATTGCCTGCGACGCGATCCTGGCGGCCTCGCGTCCGCACCACTTTCTCGGCGTGCACAAGAGCGGCCAGGTCGCGATGGTCCGCACGCGCGGCAATCCGGATTGTCACGTCATCCTGCGCGGCGGCTCGGTACCAAACTACGACGAGGCAAGCGTGGCTGCAGCGTGCGATGCGCTGGATCGGGCCGGTCTGGCCGCCTCACTGATGGTCGACTGTTCTCACGCGAACTGCGGCAAGCAGCACGAGCGGCAACTCGACGTCGTGCGCGAGATCGCTCGCCAGATGGATCAGGGCAGTCGCCGTGTGTTCGGTGTGATGCTCGAAAGCCACATCCACCCGGGCGCACAGAAGTTCACGCCGGGTCGCGACGATCCCGCGGGGCTTGCATACGGCGTCAGCATCACCGATCCCTGCCTCGGCTGGGATCACACGGTCGAAGCGCTGGGCGTGTTGAATGATGCGGTTCGCCGCCGCCGGGGTCGGTCGCCCGCTTGAGTTTGCACCCGACCCGCAAGGAAATTGATCGCAGGCTGACCGACGTTGCAGCACCCCATTGCCAGGAAACGCTTTACGGTCGCGGCATGAGGCGGGTGCTGCCCGATCGCTCGACAAGGCGGGTTGTCGTCCACGAGTCGGGGACTTTGGAGCGGACCGTGCGGCCGAGTTGCCGGTGCCGAACTCCGTCAGTCACTCGCGATCCAACCCCCGCGCACAGGGTCAACCGATAGGAACGTAACGCGAGGATCCACGATCGTCGCTGCGCGCCCGACGGCCCGCGCCTGCCATCACGGATGTCGCGGATTCGGTTCCCGTCGATCATGACCTGTTCACCGCAATGGCGACCATTCGAGTCCGATGTTGACCGGGATGGCTCTAGCACAATGTCATGCAAGCAGCGTCAATCGTCAGAAAATTCGACGCTTTTCGGCGCGCGGTCAAAGATCTTGCGTTTCGCGGCCGGGTCATGTCTCGCCGCCGATCGGTTTCGCTGTCACCGCGACCAAACCTGTGTATCGTTGTAGCCGTACGAGCGCGCCGTGGCAGTCAAAGAGTGCGCCGACGTCCGTCACCATGCATCGGACAAGGGGGAGCACTTGAGCGACGCAGCTTTCGGTGAAGACACATGGATCCGCATGGAGGCGTTGCGGCGCGAGTTCCAGCTGCCTCCGCGTGATCCCTTGCAGGACGGCGACGACGCCGTCTCGATTCGACGCCTGCGCGGGGCGACCGAGTATCGCGGCCGCCGCGAACAGCTGGTCGCGTCGGGTCAGGTGCTGGCAGCCTGGCTGCCCGGCGAGCGCCTGCCCGGACAGAGAATGCGTGCCACGCTGCGTGCCCGCGACGGCGGCCGCGACGTGTTTGCGCGCCGCCTCGACGACGGGCGCTTCTGCGTGCTGGTGATCCATACGCCGATCGAGCGAGTCGTGCAGGAACGCTTCGCCTTCGAGCGATTCCTGTGGAAGGCCATCCGCCGCGGCTGACCGGCTAGAATGGTGCGGGCCCGGATGGCGAAACTGGCAAACGCACCAGACTTAAAATCTGGCGGTCCGCAAGGATCATGCGGGTTCGAGCCCCGCTCCGGGTACCACGGCACGCCCTGGCCGCGACCCGAATCTGAACGAGGGGCGTTTCAGCCCAGCCGCGGCGCCTCGCACGGACGGCCCTCGCGCGAGGAAGCAAGCATGGTGTCGATCAACGCCTGAACGCGCAGCGCGCTTCGCGCGCTGGCCTGCGGCTGCCGTCCCGCGGCCACCGCGTCCAGAAAATCGGCCATCAGCCGCCGGTGTGCGTCGTGCGAGAACGCCATCGGGTCCGCGCCGCCACCGCCCGACGTGGAGCCGTCAACGCGAAACGGCGGCGCATCGTGCAGCTGGAACAGCAAGCGCTCGCCTTCCAGCATCGCGCTGCCGCGGGTGCCGGCAATCTCGATGCGTTCCGGATAGCCGGGATACGCCGTGGTGGTGGCGTCGACGACGCCGACCGCGCCGTTCGCGTATTCGACCGTCGCGCAGGCGATGTCCTCGGTGTCGATCGCGCGCAAGGGGGTGGTCCGGCATACCGCCGAAATCTGCCGGGCAGGTCCGGCCAGGTCCAGCAGCAGATCGAGCGTGTGGATCGCCTGGGTCAGCAGCACGCCACCGGCATCGCGCGCCAGCGTGCCCCGGCCGGGCTCGGCGAAGTACTCGAACGAGCGCCACCAGCGGATCGACGCCGATGCGGAAACCAGCTTGCCGAGTGCGCCGGCGCGAAGTCGCTCGCGGAGCGCGATCGAGCCCTCGCGGAAGCGATGCTGGAACACGACGCCGAAGCTGCGGCCGAGCGACTCGATCTCGTCGACCAGCCGCAATGCGCTTGCGAAATCGACGTCGAGCGGCTTTTCCACCAGCACGTGCTTGCCCGCTCGTGCGGCGCGCAATGCCAGTTCGGCGTGACTGCGGGGCGGCGTGATCACGAGCACCACGGCAACGCGCGGATCGCCGAGCAGCGCGTCCAAAGAATCGACGGCGGGCAGCTGCCAGGCCTGCGTGAACGCGGCGCGCCGCGCTGGTGTCCGGCTAAAGCCGCCGATCACTTCGACACGATCGACAAGATCGCGCAGCGCAAGCGCGTGCGGCTTGAGTGCCAATCCCAGACCGATGATTCCGATGCCAACGCGACCCATGGCACGCCCTCTACCGATGCCGGCGACGACTCCCGCTGGCTTCGCGAGGATTGTCAACCTCGCGCCGAGGCAGGAGGCGCCGGCGCGACTACAGCAGTGTCAGCGGCGCGTGCCCGGCATCGCCGACTGCGCCATCTTCGCCATGTCGGCCATCATCTTCTGCATCGAGCCGATCGCGCCGCTGCCCGAGCCCACCATGCCCTGCATCGCGGTGACCACGTTCTTCATCCCGCCAAGGTCGGGCATCAGCGCCATCGCCGCCCTCGCCTCCCGGACGCCGGGCAGGCCGGAAGCCTGACCTTCGATCAGCGAGAACAGCCGCCGCTGCATCTCCACGATCAGGTCGAACATCTCGCCCCAGTAGGCAAGGCTCTTGTCCATCGCCTCGCGCCCCGCCTCCTGGCTCATCGACATCAGCGATCCCGCGTCCTTCGCCTCGGCCGCGCCCCGCGCGGCGCGCCGGCCGAACTCACGGGCCTGCTCCTCGCCCTGGAACTGCAGCTTGCGCATTTTCGCGGTGCTGTCGATCGCCGCATTGATCACGTCGAGTGCCATTTTGGCGTTCGCCTTGTAAAGCTCGATCGCCTGCTCCGGGGTCACCAGGTTCGCCATGCGCGCCATGGAGATAAGCCTCTCGGGCGAAGCGGCGGCAACGGCTGGGGCGGGCGATGCGCGCGGCGCGCGCTTGGGAGAAGCCTTGCTGATCCGCTTGGGAGCGGCTTTACGCGTGCGCTTGGTCGTCTTGCGCGAAGTGGTGGTGGTGGCGGTGGCGGTGGCGGCGGCTTTGCGTGCCATGGCGATGCTCCTTTCGGGGAACGGTTCGGGCAATTCGCGTCAGAGTATGCAATTCGAACGCCGATCCGCCACGCCGTCAAGCGCTTTGGCGGCCGGCAGACCCAATCGACGGGCAACGCGTTCATCGACAAGCCGAGCCAGCGACCGGCCAGCGTTCGATCCGGGCGACATTACATGCCGCCATGGGTCGTGAAAGTCCTGGCGAGGACCTCGCTCGGGGCGATCCGGGTTTCCTTGACGGTGATCCGCCACAGCGTGCGCGGATGCTCCGGATCGACCAGCGTCGCCGAATGGAGCAGCGAGGCATTGTCCCAGATGACCACGTCGCCAACGCCATAGGCATAGCTCAACTGGTACTTCGGCTGGGTGGCGTGTTGCGCGAGCTCGTCCAGCAGGTCGCGAGCCTCGTCATCGGACATGCCGACGATCCCGAACGACGAGCCGTTGACCGCGTACAGGGCCTTGCGTCCTGTCACCGGATGGCTGCGCACGATCCGGTGGGCTACCAACGGCAACGAAGCTTCCTGCTCGGCGGAAAGGACGGACGCTACGGTCCGCGTCGTGACGTCGACGTTGTGCCGGTTGCCGTAGTGGTGCACGCCGACCAGCGGTTCGATGCGCTCCTTCATCCGCTGCGGCAGGTCGTCGTAGGCGGCGATCTGATTGGCGAACCGGGTGTTGCCGCCTACTTTCGGCACCTCGACCGAGTACAGCGTCGTCGCACGCGCAGGCACCGGCAGGTAGCTGTAGTCCGTGTGGAAGTAGGTCCCGGCGTCGGCGAGCCCGACTGGCTGTCCATTGCGCTGGCGGTTCGACAGAATGAGGATGTTCGCGTCGTCGGGATGATGGAACTGGTCGATCACGTGCGGCTCGGGCGGGCCGAACCGGCGCGCCCAGCCGACGAATTGCGCCGGCGAAAACTCCTGGCCGCGGACCGCCAGAACCTGGCCGTCGTAAAACGCCGACTCGATCGCGCGGAAAGCGGCTTCGTCGATCGGCTTGGACAGGTCGACTCCGACCAGCTCGACGCCGAATCCGGGGGACAGCGGGCGGGTGGCGAACACGAAACCAATGCTATCAGGTCAGGACCGGGCCGATTGCGCTACCATGCGATTCGATTCCCGATGGTGTCCGCCCCACCTACGCACATGAACGGCCACAACTGGATCAACGGCGAATGGGTCGGCGCAGCCCGAACCTCCCCAGACATCAATCCATCGAACGTCGCCGATGTCGTCGGCGAGTACGCACAGGCCGATGCAGCGATCGCCGATGCCGCGATAGACAGCGCCCGGCGCGCGTTCCCCGGCTGGTCGGCCAGCAACATCCAGCTTCGCGCCGACATTCTCGACGCCATCGGCAGCGAGATCCTGGCCCGCCGGGAGGAACTCGGCACTTTGCTGTCGCGCGAGGAGGGCAAGACCCGCGCAGAGGGCATCGGCGAGGCGGCGCGCGCCGGCAACATCTTCAAATTCTTCGCCGGCGAGGCGCTCCGAACCCGCGGCGAACTCATCCCCTCGGTGCGTCCCGGGTTAAGCGTCGAAGTCACGCGCGAACCGGTCGGCGTCGTCGGCCTGATCACGCCGTGGAATTTCCCGCTGGCCATTCCCGCCTGGAAGATCGCACCCGCGCTCGCCTACGGCAACTGCGTCGTGTTCAAGCCGGCGGACCTGGTGCCCGGATGCGCGTGGGCGCTGGCCGAAATCATCTCCCGCAGCGCGCTCCCGCGCGGCGTGTTCAACCTGGTCATGGGCCGCGGCTCGGTCGTCGGCAATGCGTTCGTCACTTCGCCCGAGGTCGACGCGATAAGCTTCACCGGCTCGGTTGCCACCGGCAAGGCGATCGCGCGCAGCGCCGTCGAGTCGCTGAAGAAGTTGCAGCTCGAAATGGGCGGCAAGAACCCGCAGGTGGTCCTCGACGACGCCAATCTCGATGTCGCGGTCAATGCGTCGATTCAGGGTGCGTACTTTTCGACCGGCCAGCGTTGCACGGCCTCGAGCCGCCTGATCGTCACCGAAGGCATTCACGATCGCTTCGTGAACGCGATGATCGAGCGAATGAAGACCCTCAGGATCGACGATGCGCTGAAGCCCGGAACCGATATCGGCCCGGTCGTCGACCAGAGCCAGCTCGACCAGGACCTCATGTACCTGCGCGTCGCCGGGGAGGAAGGCGCGAAGCTTGCTGCCGGCGGCGAGCGGGTCAAGCGGGACACCGAGGGCTTCTACCTCGCGCCGGCACTGTTCACCGAGACCACGCCGGCGATGCGCATCAATCGCGAGGAGGTGTTCGGGCCGGTCGCGAGCGTGATCCGCGTCCGCGATTACGAGGAAGCACTGGCCGTCGCCAACGACACGCCGTTCGGCCTCACCGCGGGCATCTGCACCGGCTCGCTCAAGCAAGCAGCGCACTTCAAGCGCAACGTGCAGGCCGGCATGGTGATGGTCAACCTGCCGACCGCGGGTGTGGACTATCACGTGCCCTTCGGCGGTCGCAAAGGATCGAGCTATGGGCCGCGCGAGCAAGGCACTTATGCGCGCGAGTTCTACACGACCGTGAAGACGTCGTACACGGCGGCCGGGTGAGTCGTGCGATGCACGCGCATGGCTTTGATTCGCGCTCACCGGGCTGCTACGCCCGCCAGTGGTCAGTTGTGCGGTCACCAAGTTCGATCCGCTGGTCTGGCCGCCGTCGCTACCCTCGTCGCTCAAGCGCCGCTGGCGTTTTCCGATGCCGTGACGGACAGTTCATGCGGGACTCGAACTCCGCGATCTCGGCACTCGCCCATCGCACCGACGGCCTGGATATCGGTACCGTAGACGAAAACCGTCGGCGTCTTGGGCTCAATGCCGTTTCGTGTGGAATGCAACGGCCTCATC
>JBKKAZ010000180.1:0-11389 GCA_046714435.1 Casimicrobiaceae bacterium | reverse complement strand
ATTCCCGGTGCCGGAGCATGCGAAAGAAGGTCTCCTCGACCGGCATCGACAGATAGTTGAGGTCGATGCCGTCCGCGCGCACGCTGCCGTCGGCCAGCGCGCGGGTGCGATCGTAGTTCCAGCACGCGAGCGTCAGCGCCAGTCGGGACATGGGGACGCTTCGATCGACGGGAGGGTCGCGATCAATTGGGCTTGAGGCCCGCCGCATGAATGGCCTTGGCGAAGCGGGCGTTCTCGTCGGCGATCACCTTGGCGTAACCTTCCGAGTCCGCGTACGCGGGATCGATCCCTGCGGTTTCCAGCGCCTTGATCGTGTCGGGCAGTTTGGTGATCAACTGGATCTCGCCAGCGATCTTGTGAACGATTCCCGGAGGCGTTCCCGCCAACGCGAACACGCCGACGATCGGCGCAAAGTCAAAGCCGGGGATGATCTCGGCGATCGCAGGTAGCGACGGCGCCAGCGACGAGCGCTGCGCCGAGTTGGTGGCGATCAGCTTCACCCGACCGTCCTTCACGAAACCGACCAGCGACGGGTAAGCGGAGAACAGCATCTCGACCTGGCCGCCGACCAGCGCCGGCACCGACTGGCCGGTGCCCTTGAACGGAACGTGGATGATGTCGAGCCCGAGCGTGCTCTTCATCGCCTCCATGGTGAGGTGGTGGGTGCTGCCGACGCCCGACGAGCCGTAGTTGAGCTTCCCCGGCTGCGCCTTCACGTAGTCGAGCCATTCCTTCATCGTGCTCGCCGGAACCTTGGGGTGCAGTGCAAGAAACAGCGGCGCACGCGCAACCATCGCCACCGGAACGAAATCGCGCGCCGGATCGTAGGTGAGCTTGGTGTAGATCAGCGGATTGATCGAGAACATCGAACCGTCGGTCACCAGGAACACATAGCCGTCGGCGGGCGCGGAGGTGAGCGACGCGGCCGCGACGCCGCCGTTCGCCCCGGGCCGGTTGTCGATCACGACCGACTGCCCGAGGCGCTCGCCCAACCGCTGGGCGACGATCCGCGCGACCGTGTCCGGAAATCCGCCCGCTGCGTAGGGAACGACGAATCGGACTGACTTGTTCGGATAGCCGGCAGGCACCTGGGCCTGCACGGCGAACGGCAACGACACGCCGAGGCTCAGCGCAACCAGGGCGGCGAGCGCTGCGAAAGGGCGAAACGCGGTACGGTACGAAGCGGACATTGGAGACTCCCTAAAGAGTGCGCCAATTGTCGTCAGGCGCGCGCTGCCGATGGTACCTCGACCGGCGGTTGCTCGCCGAGGGTGTGCCAGTCGCGGGTCTTCGGGACGACGCCTTCGAAGGCGCGCAGGTGCGACCACTGCCCACCCGCGCCCAGCGCTGGCCCGCCATCGTGGAAACGGCCTGCAGCCTCGACCATGATGCGCCGGAACTCGACGATCGCGAGGTCACTCGCGCCGAGGCGGTCCGAGGTCCGGTCCGCGATGGGGCCCATCGTCTCCCACATCGCGATGTCCTGATTGGGAATGCCCCGAATGCCGGTGAAGTCGCCGAGCCGCATCGCCTTGCGGTCCTGGAGGTAGCGGTTGCCAAGATTCCGCACCTTCTTCCACTCACGGTCCACGTCGACGCCGACCTGGCCACCGCAGAACTTGCGCCAGCCCTCGACGTCCACGGCGCCGGCGGCGCCCTCGGTCCAGGCGATGAAATGGAACAACGTGTGGGTGTCGTCGACCGGCACGTTCACGTTGGCGACGTTGTAAAGATTGTTTGGCGGGATCAGGACCGTGAACGGCGCGAAGAACACCGAGATCCGCACGTAGTCGTTGACGTTGGCGTTGGCAATCGGCCGGCGAATCGCTGCGTACTTGAATCCGTAGCCGGTCTTGTCGAGGACCAGCCGCGGGGCCTTGTCGGTCGAGGGCCGCAGCCAGACGTCTCCGGTCGCCTTGGCGCTGTCCACGCGCGCCGGCGTCATGTCGGAGGAGTGCAAGGTCGAGCTGTGCGCCGAGTCGATCGCGCCTTCGAGGATCTGGGCCCAGTTGCAGTCGATCGTGATCTTGACCACCGCGAGCTTTGCATCCGCGGTCGGTGCATAGGGCGGCGGCTGGAACGCCGGCATCGATTCACGCGGTCCCATGTAGACGAAGATCAGGCCGGCGTGCTCGTGCGTCGCATAGGCCTTGTGCCTCACCTTCTGCGCCATCGCGCTGCCGGCCGGTTCGGAGGGCATGTCGACCACGTTGCCGTCCACGTCGACCTTCCATCCGTGGTACAGGCAGCGCAGCCCGCAATCCTCGTTGCGTCCGAACACCAGCGAGGCCCTCCGATGTGGACAATAGCGGTCCATCACGCCCACCCGGCCGTCGGTATCGCGGAACGCCACCAGGTCCTCGCCCAGCAGCCGCAGTGGAACCGGATCGCCATCGGCTTCCGCGAGTTCCTCGGCGAGCAGCGCCGGGATCCAGTGGCGGCGCATCAGCTGCCCCATCGGAGCGTCGCCTTCGACGCGGCACAGCAGTTCGTTCTCGTCCCGGGTGAGCATCGGCTGCCTCTTCGAGCGGCGGTCGCGATTGCGGATTTATTCTTAGACGACTAAGATTATTGACGCATCCCCGGCGCTTGTCCAGCCTCCGGCCGTCGCCCTCCTCGCCACTGAACCCGCCCCGCCCGATGAGCGATGCCTCCCCGGACCCGGCTTTCGCCGAGCTTGTGCTTACCGAGGTGGAGCGCGTCGCCGAGGACATCGTGCGCTTCGAGCTCCGCGATCCGGCGGGTGGCCCGCTTGCGGAATTCACCGCGGGCTCGCACCTTCCGGTGATCGCGCCCAATGGCGCGCTGCGCCGCTACTCGCTGTGCAACGATCCCCATGAGCGCGACCGCTACGAGATCGCAGTCATGCGCGATGCGGTGGGGCGCGGCGGCTCGATCAGCATGGTCGACAGCCTCACCGTCGGCGCCCGCATCGGGGTGGCCGCGCCACGCAGCGAGTTCAGTCTCGCGCCGCGTGCGCGTAGCTTCCTGTTCATCGCGGGCGGCATCGGCATCACGCCGGTTATGTCGATGCTGCGCTACCTCGCCCGTCAGCGCGCCGCCAACTATCGCCTGGTCTACCTGACGCGCAGCGCGCAGGCCACGGCCTTCGCCGACGTGCTCGCCGCACCGCCGTTCGCGGCCGTCACGACACTGCACCACGACCACGGCGACCCCGCGCGGGCGTTCGACCTGTGGCCGCTGCTCGAGAAGCCGATCCCGGCCCACGTCTACTGCTGCGGACCGCGGCCGCTGATGGACGCCGTGCGCGACATGTCCGGCCACTGGCCCTTCGGATCGGTGCACTTCGAGAGCTTTGGCGTCGACGCCGCCACGCGCCGCCGCGACGTCGCATTCGACGTTCACCTCGCGAGAAGCGGGCGAACGCTCCACGTTCCCGCGCAGCGTTCGATCCTCGAAGTGCTGCGCGACGAAGGCGTGCGCGTACGCAGCTCCTGCGAGGCCGGCAGCTGCGGCTCCTGCCGCACGGGGCTCCTCGAAGGCGATGCGGACCATCGCGACTTCGTCCTGGGCGAGCAGGAACGCGCCACGCAGATCATGGTGTGCTGCTCACGCGCGCGCTCCGGCGCGCTCACGCTCGATCTATAGAGGAACGATGACCGTTCGCACACTCCGCATCGGCGTCGCCGGCCTCGGCCGCGCGTTCACGCTGATGCTGCCGACGCTCGTCGCCGACCCGCGCGTACGCGTGGTCGCCGCGGCCGACCCGTCGCCAGCGGCGCGCGAGCGCTTCGTCCGGGATTTCGGCGGCAAGGCGCACTCGGACGTCGGGGCGCTTTGCGCCGAAGCCAGCGTGGACCTGATCTACATCGCAACGCCAAACCATCTCCACGCCGAGCATGCCGAGCTCGCTTTCGCGAACCACAAGCACGTTCTGGTCGAGAAACCCATGGCGGTGTCGCTCGACGAGTGCACGGCGATGATCGACACGGCCGCGCGCGCCGGCCGCCAGTTGATCGTCGGCCACAGCCACAGCTTCGACCGGCCGATCCAGCGCGTTCGCGAGCTGATCGACAGCGGCGAGTTCGGCGCCGTGCGCATGATCACCGCGCTCAACTTCACCGACTTCCTCTACCGCCCGCGCCGCCCGGAGGAACTGGTCACCGCGTCCGGCGGCGGCGTGATCTACAGCCAGGCGGCGCATCAGATCGACGTCGTGCGGTTGCTGGGCGGCGGAGCGCTCGCGAGCGTGTCGGCGATGACCGGCGCCTGGGATCGCAGCCGGCCGACCGAGGGCGCGTACAGCGCGCTGCTTCGTTTCACCGACGGCGCGTTTGCGCATGCGACCTACAGCGGCTATGGGCACTACGACGCGGATGAACTGCTCGACAACATCGGTGAGTTGGGGCAGATGAAGTCGCCGGCGGACTACGGTTCGGCGCGGCGACGGCTCGCGCCGATCGGCGACGCGCAACAGGAAGCGGCGCTGAAAGCGGCGCGCGGCTACGGTGGAAGCGCCAACGCGCCTCCCCCGACCGCCACCGCGACCGCGTGGCAGCACTTCGGTTTCATCGTGGTCTGCTGCGATCGCGCCGATTTTCGACCCACTGCCAAGGGTGTCGCGATCTACAGCGACGCCGAGCGGCGCTTCGAGGCGCTGCCCGCGCCGGCCTATCCGCGCCCCGAGGTCATCGACGAGGTCGTCGCTGCGCTTGCCGGCGAGCGCCTCCCTTTGCACGACGGCGCGTGGGCGCGGGCGACGCTCGAGGCATGCCTCGCCATACTTGCGTCCGCGCGTACCGGCAACGATGTCGTGCTGCACCTGCAAACCGGACTGCCGAGGCGCCGATGACCGGGAATCAGGAAACAACGACCATCCTGCGCCACTGGGTCGAAACCCTGCCGCAGGATCGCCTCGCTCACCTGGTGAAGGACGCCACCCGCGCGTTCGTGCGCGCGCTGCAGGAGCGCTTGGCGAGCGAAGGCGTCTCGTTCGGGCACTGGACCTACCTGCGCATCCTCTGGGAGCGCGACGGCGTTACCCAGAAGCAATTGTCCGACGCTGCTGGCGTCATGGAGCCGACGACGTTCGCCGCGGTCACGGCGATGGAGCGGCTGGGTTATGTCACCCGCGAGCAACGGCCCGGCAACCGCAAGAACGTCTACGTGCGCCTGACTCCGCGCGGCCGCGCGCTCAAACGCAAGCTGGTGCGGCTCGCCGAGGTGGTCAATCGCATCGGCGTCGCCGGCATCGATCCGGTGCAGATCGCGACGACCCGGCAGGTGCTGATCGCGATCATCGCCAACCTCGCACGCGAGGAGCTTGGCGAGCGCCGCTAATGTCCCCGACGGGGTTGATGGCGGCTCGTCCCGGCGACCGCCAGCGCGTGAGGCGTGGGCACGCCAGCGCACGTGAATCACCCCCACCCAGGGCAACGCTGCAGGCCCGCCACCTGATTCCCGTCGCGCGCGATGTACTCCCGGAGAATCTTCGTACCTACCTGAATATTGGTTTCGGGATCGAGCACGGATTGACCGCTCGTCGCATCGTACTTGTCGGTGTGATAACGCGGAATGACTTGCATCAGGCCCAGCGCGCCGGCATCGCTTTCCGCAACGGGATTGAATCCCGACTCCACCGCCATGACCGAAACGATCAGCAGCGGATCGACCCCAATGCGCGCGCCCTCGCGAAACGCGGTGCGGATGAGGTGCCGCGTGGCCTTCTGGGAGACGCGATACTTGTCCGCAACGATCGCCGCTAACGTTTCGACGATCTGATTCGGATCGGCGGGTGCGGGCTTCGCCGCGCGTGCATTCGCCGCGTCGGTCACCAGATCTGGTGTCCGCCGTATTGGCGGCGGCGTCTCGGTGGCATAGATACTCAAACGGGATGAAGAGGCGCAAACCATCATCCCGGTCACGCCGACGAGGAGCGCACGGAGCAGGGCAGATCGCCAAGCGGCACCTCGCGGCGCACCGAGGTTGTGCGCTCCTAGTGGCGGGGAAACCAACTGCGACGTCATCGGAAACCTCCCTGCGGGCGTCGGCCGTTGTAGAACTCAAGGTATCGCCCGACCCCGGCTTTGGCCGCGCTGACACTGGGGTAGGCATGCAGGTAGACCTCGCAGGTCATTGGGTACCTCCGGTTTGATGCGCGCGCATTCGGTTTTGCGTTCACGATTTTCTCGATCCTTTGTCGGTGGTCTTCTTGCGCAGTGACTCGCCTTTGAGTGGGAGACGGTGACTGCCATGCACGATGCGATCGAGGATGGCGTCGGCCAAGGTCGGATCGTTGAGGTAGGCGTGCCAATGTTCGACCGGCAGTTGACTGGTGATCAGCGTCGCTTTGCCGGTGGTCCGGTCGTCGAGCATTTCCAGCAGATCGGTGCGTTCGGGCTGAGCGATGGGGGCGAGTTCCCAATCATCGAGAATCACAAGGTCGGTGCGGAGGATAGGAAATCCAACGGCACGACGCGCCATCGGGAGCAACGTCGCACGTCTTGATTGCCCGGACTGATGGGAAGCTGGGATGGTCAGGGGTCGCCGCGAGGCCACGGTAGCTGCAGGTGCGGATGTTTCGCGAGCGTCAGCGAGCGCGCCTGGTGGCCGTCGGCATGCGCCTGCCCGGCGTCGCGCGTGGCTGGCGGTCGACGCTCGGGGTTACCAAGTGACGCGTTGATCGAATTCGTACTCCGGTGCGGGCTGGGGGTCGAAGGTGCCCGGCCCGGCATCGGGCAGGTCCCATAACGGCGGGCCGCGGGCGGGTGCGATCCGGGGTGGCGCGGTCGGTTCGCCGAGGTGGCCGAGGATATCGCGAATTGTGGACGCGTCGGTGATGAAGGCGATGACGCGCATGTCGGCGCCGCAGAGCGGACACACGAGCGGGAAAACTTCGTAGGTGCGGGCGAGCAGCCGCGCCCAGGCGTAGCGGGCGGCGCGACGAGGGGCCGTTTCACGGCGGGTTGTGGATTGGCTGCCGGCGGCGGGGTCGTCGCGGCGGCCAGGGCGAGTGCGGTGACCGCGGTGCGCAGAGGTGAGTTGGGCGCCAGCACGCCGAAGTAGCGGTGGCGGTGGACGCGCGGTGGCGGCACCACGGCAGCGAGGCGGTCGAGCAGCTCGAGCGGCGTCAGGATCTGCGGGCCACTGCCGCCGGGGCCCGATTTCGGGTTGTCGTAGCTGAGGCGCTCGCCATCGAGTTGGCGTAGCCGGTCCAGGGCGAACGGTGGCCGGGCGCAATAGCGCAACAGCCGCTCACGATCGGCGCGGTCGGCGGCCTCGATGCGCACCGAGGCATCGACGGAAAAGCCGCCGCCGTGTTCCCACTGCGCCATCGACCGCGCGTCATCGCTCGGCAGCAGGCCGCGCCGCACGAAGCTGCGCAGCAAGCGCCGGCGCGCCTGCGCCTGCACCTGAGCGATGGCGTTGGCATCGACCCCGGTGGCGGCAGTGAAGATGACCCCGCCCGCGGCGCGCGCAGCGTTCGCGTATATTTCACCCATGTCGTATCCGTGCACATCCGCACGGTCGCGTCCCTACCTGAACGATCACCATGCAACTGCAAGGCATCCGCGTCGTCGACCTGTCGAGAATTCTCTCCGGCCCCTTCTGCTCGATGTTCCTCGCAGACATGGGCGCGGAGGTGATCAAGATCGAGGACGTCGAGGACGGCGATCCGGTACGCAAGCAGGGCATCCAGCGCGATGGCTTCGGGCTCTACTTCGCCTCGTTCAACCGCAACAAGCGTTCGCTGACGCTCGATTTGCGCAGCGCCGAAGGCAAGAACGTGCTGCGGAAGTTGATCGCCACCGCCGATGTCGTGCTGGATAATTTCCGGCCCGGCGTGATGGAAAAGATCGGCCTGTCGCGCGCGGAACTGGTCGCCATCAAGCCCGACATCGTCAGCTGCCACATCACGGGCTTCGGCCTCGACGGTCCCTATCGCGACCGCCCGTCCTTCGACTTCATCGCGCAGGCGATGAGCGGCTTCATGAGCGTGAACGGTACGGAAGGCGAAGCCCCCGCCCGCGCCGCGCCGCCGCTGTCGGATCTGATCGCCGGCTCGTACGCGGCAATGGGCATCTGCGCGGCGCTGGTGCGGCGCTCGCGCACCAGCCAGGGCGAAGAAGTGGCCACGGCGCTCACCGACAGCATGATCGCCAATCTTGCGTTCCTGGCCACCCACTACTTCGAGACCGGCGAGCAGCCGTTGCGTACCGGCAACGACCACGCTCTGGTGGCGCCCTACGGCTTGTTCGAAGCGGCCGACGGCGAGGTGGCCATCGCGCCGTCGAACGACGCGTTCTATTACAAGCTGCTCGACACCCTCGGCCTCTCCGAACTGCGCCTGCACCCTGAGTACCTGACCAACAGTGACCGCTTCGAGCGCCGCAGCGCGATCAACGCGCTGATCAACGCCGAGATCCGCACACAGCCGATTGCACACTGGCTGGACGTTCTCAATGCCGCCGGCGTGCCCTGCGGCCGCGTGATGGGATTGAAGGAAGTGTTCGACGACCCGCAGGTGCAGCATCAACAGATGCGCATTACCATTGACCACCCGCGCCTCGGGCCGCTCGATGTACTTGGCTTTCCGATCAAGTTCACCGACGATCCTTGCCGCGTGCACCGGCCGCCGCCTGATCTGGGCGCCGACACTGATCTCATCCTGGGCGAACTCGGCTACGGTGCCGCCGAGATCGCCGCGCTGCATTCGAAAAAGGCTGCCTGATGAACTACACCAATCCTCCTGCCTCGCGTCCGCGCGTCTCGATCACCGAGGTGGGCACGCGCGATGGCTTTCAATCCGAAAAAGTGTTCATTCCCACCGCAGTGAAGGCGGAGATACTCGACGCGCTGATCGCCACGGGGCTGCGCCATTTCGAAGCCACGTCGTTCGTCAGCCCGCGCGCCGTGCCGCAGCTGGCCGACGCGCACGACATGCTGGCGCTGGTACGTCGCCGTAGCGAGGCCCATCTCGCTACACTGGTGCCCAATGCCCGCGGCGCCGAGCGCGCGCTGGGCGCCGGCGTGGACGAGATCGTTTGCTTCGTCTCGGCCAGCGAAACACACAACCAGGCCAATCTCAATGCATCGATTGCCGGGTCGCTGGCCAACGTGACGGAAATTGCGGGCATCGCGCAACGCACCACGCCACTGCGCGGCGCCGTAGCCTGTGCATTCGGGTGTCCGTTCGAAGGTGAGGTGCCAGTCGCCGCCGCGATGCGGCTGGTCAATGCCTACGTCGCACTGGGGATCGATCGAATCTCGCTGGGCGACACCACCGGGATGGCCACGCCGCCCACCGTCGCGCGGCTGGTGGAAGCCGTCCGCACCCGCCATCCCGTCTTGCGGATAGCGCTGCACTTCCACAACACGCGCGGCGTTGGCCTTGCCAATGTGATGGTGGGCCTCGACCTCGGCATCCGCGAATTCGAATCGTCGATCGCCGGATTGGGCGGTTGCCCCTTCGCGCCCGGCGCCACCGGTAACATATGCACCGAAGACCTGGTGTATCTGCTGGAGGAATCGGGCTTCAATACCGGCATCGACCTCGACGCGCTGATTGCCGTGGCACGGCGGGTTGAAGAGGTCATTGGCCGCACGCTGCCCGGACAGGTGATGAAGGCCGGTCCGCGGCTGCGCAGGTATGCCACTGACAGCGTTCGCCGCGCCGTCGGCTGATTGATCGATGTTCAACAACACAGGAGGAACCACCATGCTTCGTTTGCTGATGGCCATGCTGGCCCTGGTCGCGGTTGCCGCGCCGGTCCAGGCGCAAACCTATCCCAACAAACCCATCCGGCTGATCGTACCGTTCACGCCGGGCGGCGGCACCGATTTCGTGACGCGCCTCGTGGCGACGGAGCTGGCCAAGTCCACCGGCTGGACAGTGATCGTCGAGAACAAGGCGGGTGCAGGTGGCACCATCGGTCTCGTCGAAGCGATGCGCGCGCCCAACGAAGGCTATGACATGGTGATGGGTCAGGCGGACAACCTGATCATCGCGCCCGCCGTGCAGAAGAACCCCGGCCTCGACCCGCTGAAGGACCTGACGCCGGTGATCCAGGTGGCGAGCTCGCCATTCCTGTTCATGACCAACACCGAGTCCAAGTTCAAGACCCTGAAGGATGTGATCGCCGCGGCCAAGGCCAACCCGAAGGCCATCACCTATGGCACTGCGGGCCATGGCACCTTCGCGCAGCTGGCCGCCGTGCTGTTGATGCAGGCCGCCGACTTCAACATGGAGGAGGTGCCCTACAAAGGCGCTGCACCGGCAATGACGGACCTGCTGGGCGGCCATATCTCGATCGCGGCGCTGTCCATCGCATCGGGCATGCCGCAGATCCAGGCAGGCAAGCTGCGCGGGTTGGCGGTCACGTCGCTCACGCGGAATCCCGCGCTGCCTGATGTCCCCACGGTGGCCGAACAAGGCTTCAAGGATTTCGAGGCCGGCGGCTGGCTGGGCATTCTGGTGCCCAACGGTACGCCGCCCGCGATCATTGCGCGGCTCAATGCGGAGATCGGCAAGGTGATGCAGCTGCCCGAAGTGAAAGCCAAGCTGATTGCCCAGGGCGTTGAAGCGAAGACCAGCACGCCTGAGCAATTCGCCGCCATGATGAAGAGCGATACCACCAAGTGGCACAAGATCGTGAAGGACGCCGGCATCAAGCCGGAATGATCGCCGTCATTCGTCGCCCGTGACGCCATTGCACCGCGCGCTAGTCACGCTGGCGTTGCCGGATGAAGTGAAGGCCGTACTCGACGCTGCGTTTCGCGTCGAGTACGCGCCGGATTTCGACTACGCATCGCCGGCCCATGCCCGGATCGACGGCCATGCGGTGCTGATCGTTTCCGCGACCAAGGACCGTCTTGACGCCAACGCGATCGCGCAGCTGCCCGCCAGCGTGCGGGTGATTGCCACCTACTCCATCGGCCACGAGCACGTGGACCTCGAGGCCGCGCGTGCGCGTGGCATCGCCGTCTTCGCCACACCCGATGTGCTGACCGATGCCTGCGCCGAAGTGGGCATGCTGCTGTTGCTGGGTGCCGCGCGGCGCGTCACCGAGAGCATCGACCTGATCCGCAGCGGCCGCTGGACTGGCTGGACGCCCACGCAGTTGAATGGCGTCGGCCTGGCCGGCAAGCGTCTTGGCATCATCGGCATGGGTCGCATCGGCCGCGCGATTGCGCTGCGGGCACAAGCCTTCGGAATGTCCATTCACTACACCAACCGCTCGCGTCTCGCGCCGATGCAGGAACTCGGTGCCACGTTCCACGCCGATCCGGAGGCTTTGTTGCGCGTGGCGCAGTTCCTGCTGCTGGCCTGCCCGGCCACGCCGGAAACCACCGGTTTCCTGAATGCCCGGCGATTGGCCCTGATGCCGCGCGGCGCCATCGTGACCAACGCTCCCGCCCAAGATCGAAT
>JBKKAZ010000179.1:0-4074 GCA_046714435.1 Casimicrobiaceae bacterium | reverse complement strand
CGGCAGCGCAGGTCGCGGCCGTTCACGCGCACTGCGTCATTGGCCCGGTCGCCCGCCTGCGCGTGGGTCTCGGTCGCGGCTTTCACATAGGTACCGATGCCGCCGTTGTAGAGCAGGTCGACCGGCGCTTTCAGGATCGCGTTGATCAGGTCGCTGGGCGAGAGCTGCCCGGCGCCGACACCAAGCGCCGCGCGCGCAGCGGGCGAGAGCGGAATCGACTTGACCGATCGCGGCCACACGCCGCCGCCGTCGCTGATCTTGCGCTCGTCGTAGTCGGCCCAGCTGCTGCGTGGCAACGCGAACAGTCGTTCACGCTCCGCGTGGCTTGCCTTCGCATCCGGATCGGGATCGATGAACACGTGGCGATGGTCGAACGCCGCGACCAGCTTGATGTGCTTCGAGAGCAGCATCCCGTTGCCGAACACGTCGCCGGACATGTCGCCGATGCCGGCCACCGTGAAGTCCGTTGCCTGCGTGTCGACGCCGAGTTCACGGAAATGGCGCTTGACCGACTCCCAGGCGCCGCGCGCGGTGATTCCCATCCGCTTGTGGTCGTAGCCGACGGAGCCGCCGGAGGCAAACGCATCGCCCAGCCAGAAACCGTACTCGGAGCTGATGGCGTTCGCGTAGTCGGAGAAACTCGCCGTTCCCTTGTCGGCGGCGACAACCAGGTAGGGATCGTCCGGATCGTGACGGCGCACCTGAGGCGGCGGAATCACCGTTTCGCCCTCGAGGTTGTCGGTGAGGTCGAGCAGGCCGCGCAGGTAGTCCTGGTAGCAGGCCACCCCTTCCTTCAGGGTCGCCTCGCGCTCGGACGGCGGCGGCGCGCGCTTCAACACGAAGCCGCCTTTCGATCCGGTTGGAACGATGACGACGTTCTTGACGATCTGCGCCTTCACCAGGCCCAGCACTTCGGTGCGGAAATCCTCCGGCCGGTCCGACCAGCGCAGACCGCCCCGCGCCACCTTGCCTCCGCGCAGATGTACGCCTTCGAAGCGCGCGCTGTAGACGAAGATCTCGAACATCGGCTTTGGCTCGGGCAGCCCGGGCAGCTTCGCCGGATCGAACTTGACCGACAGGAACGCTCGCCGCTTCCCATCCTTCCCGGTCCGCCAGAAATTGGTCCGCAGCGTCGCGTTGATCATTGCCACGTACTGCCGGAGCACGCGGTCCTCGTTGAGGCTCCCGACCTTGTCCAGCGCGGCCTCGATCGCGGCCGCCTGGCGCGCCTCGGCGTCGTCCGCTGGCCGCTCGGGATCGAAGCGCAGCCGGAACAGCGAGACCAGCATGCGCGCGATTCCCGGGTGCGCCGCCAGTGTCTGTTCGATGAAGACCTGCGACAGCGGAAAGCCGATCTGGCGCAAGTAGCGGCCATAGGCGCGCAGCACGACGATCTCGTCGGGGGCGAGGCGCGCGAGGAGTGCCAGCCGGTTGAAGTCGTCGCTTTCCAGTTCGCCGGCGAAGACCCGCGCGAAGGTCTGCTCGAACAGCTCGCGCACTTCATCGACGTCCACATCGGCGTTTGGCGCGATCAGCCCGTAGTCGTGCAGCCACACCCGTTCTGCCCCTTCCGGCACGATCCGGTAGGGCCGCTCCTCGATCACCGTGAGACCCATTCGCTCGAGCATCGGCAGCGCGTTCGAAAGCGGCACGGGGCCACCCCGATGCGCCAGCTTGAATCGCACGCCTTCCGGTGCGGCGTCAACGGGCCGGTAGAGGTTGATCGCCGCCTGCCCGGTTGCCAACGCGTGCTCGATCAGATCGATGTCGCCGACGGCCGCCTGCGCGGCGAAATCTTCGCGATACGCCGCGGGAAACGCGTTCGCATAGCGGCGCAGCAGCGGGCTTGCCCGACCCTCACCGAGGGCGCGGTCGAGCGCCTGCTGGACGTCGTCCTCCCAGCGCCTCGCCGCATCCGCGAGCCGCTTCTCGATGTCGCGGACGTTGTGGGGCGGCAGCTGGCCCGGCCGCGTGCGCACCGTGATCAGCACGCGCACCAGCGCCGACTGGGAAAGCAGCACCGCGAAATCCGAGCTGGAGCCCTTGAACGCTTCCATCAGGATCGCCTGCCAGCGCCGCCGCAATTCGGTCGTGTAGCGCTCGCGCGGCGCGTAGATCAGGCAGGAAACGAAGCGCTCGTAGAGGTCGTTGCGCAGGAACATTCGCAACCGCTGCCGGCCCTCGAGCTTCTGGATCGCGAGCGCGGTCTGCAGCAGCGCATCGTCTTCGATCTGGAACAACTCGTCCCGCGGATAGCTGTCGAGGATGTTCGCAAGCGACTTGCGGGCGTGGCTCTCGCGCGGAAATCCCGCGCCGTCGATGATCCGGCCGACCTTGCGCCGCAACAGCGGGATGTCGGAGGGTTTCGCGCTGTAGGCGGCCGACGTGTACAGGCCGAGAAAGCGGTGTTCGCCGCATACGCTGCCGTTGCGGTCGTAGCGCTTGATGCCGATGTAGTCGAGAAAGCCCGGGCGGTGCACGGTGGAACGCTGGTTCGACTTGGTGATGATCAGCAGGTTGCGCGCCTGCGCGTGCGCGCGCAGGCGGACGGGAAGCTGCATGAAGCTGATCGACAGCTTCTGGTCGCCGGACTCGCGCAGGACCCCGAGCCCCGAGCCCTGGACAATGGCGAGGCCCACGCCGTCGCCGGTTTCCACCAGGTCGTGATTGCGGTAACCGATGAACGTGAAGTGATCGTCGCCGAGCCAATCGAGGAACGCCTTCGACTCGGCGACGTCCGCCGCGGCGAGCGGGGGTGGGACGCGCGCGAGGTCGGCGCTCACCTCGGCCATTTTCCGGCGCATCGGCTTCCAGTCGGCAACCGCGATTCGCACCTGCGCCAGGACTCGCTCGATGTCCGCGGCAAGAGCCTTGCGTTGCGCGCCATCGACCATGCGGTCAACCTCGACGTGCATCAGCGATTCACGGCTGCCCTCGCCCGCACCCCCACTGTCGAACAGGTCGACGAGATTTCCTTCCTGGTCGCGCGTGACGGTGACAATCGGGTGCGCGATGAAATGCAGCGTCAGCGTGTGCCGGTGAATCTCCATCTGCAACGAGTCGACCAGGAACGGCATGTCGTCGTTGACGATCTGGATCACCGTGTGCGGCGACTGCCAGCCGCGCTCGTCGACCAATGGATTGAACACGCGAAGCTTGGGTTGCGCCGGCTTTCGCGTCGTCGCGAACTGCCAAAGCGACAGCACCGCCCCGCAGAGGTCGGGCAACTCGCGCTCAATCAAGTCGGCGGCGTCGAGGCCCTCGAGGTAGCTCTGCGCGAAGCGCAGGACCGCATCGCGCCGTTCGGGGGCGGCTCGCTGCCGCACGAGATCGAGTCCGGCCTTGACGCGCCCGGCGGCGATGGACTCGAGACTGCTTGCCATCAGCGACTCCCTGGAACGAATGCGCGGGCGCTCGTACCAAGCGGCCCGACGCAAAGGCTAGCAGGCCGATCGATCACCGGTTTGCAATGGTGTCACAAGGCCACGAACGCGGGCAGCTTGACTGCATTTACATCGAACGTCGCCGTGGCCCGACATCCCAGCCTATGGTTGTGCGCGCCGATGAGGCAGTCGGCGAAGCCCGCGGCGCTGTCCTTCCAGAGGTAAAGCGTTTCCTCGACGGCCGGCTCATCCTCGAATCGAACATCCGCGGCATCCAGCAGTCCCGACAGGGCTTCCGCGATTTCGGCCTTTCGAAACCGGTAGCGGCCGCGCAGCACCCACTCGGTTTCCATGAGAACCATCAGGCTCACGAACAGTTCCTCCCCGGCGCCGATCTCCCGCTTGAACAGTCGGCGCGCCCGTTCAAACTGGGCCTCGTCGTCGCGGACCAGAAAGCGAACGAGCACGTTCGTGTCGATCCCCAGCATCAGCGTGACATCTGCTCCACGGTCACCGGTTTGCGACCCTTCTTGTGCAGGACGCCACCAAGTTCCATGATGCTCTTGCCTTTCAGCCGCATGATCACCGTTCCGTCGGGCATCAGCGTAAACGTCATCCGGTCCCCGGGTTTCATGCCCAGGCTATCCCGGATTTCCTTCGGGATGGTGGTCTGCCCTTTGCTGGTCAGCGT
>JBKKAZ010000178.1:0-13487 GCA_046714435.1 Casimicrobiaceae bacterium | reverse complement strand
CGATGCGCAGCGTTGCCGCCATCGCGCATGGGCTGGGAGAACACCTGATCCATCGCGCGGCCGATGTGGTGCTGAAGGAGCGGCGGCGGCTGGTGCTGGTGCCGCGCGAGATGCCGCTGTCCGACATCCACCTCGAGAACCTGCTCAAGCTGTCGCGCATGGGGGTGGCCATCGTGCCGCCGATGCCGGCGTTCTACAACCACCCGAGCACGATCGACGACATCGTCAACCATGTGGTCGCACGCGTGCTCGATCAGTTTGCCTTGCCGGCGGAATTCGCGCAGCGCTGGACCGGCGCGATGCGCCCGAAGGTCGTCCGGCTCGAGCCGAACACCTGAGCGGCAAGACCGCACTTCCCAATCTACCGCACCGCGGGGACATCCGATGAACGACATGGCGGAACGAATCGGCAGCGAGCGCGCGACCAAGGACATCACCAGCCTGCGCTCGACGATCGAGTGGCTGCGTGCCGAGCGCACGCTGATCGAGACGCAGAAGGAGGTCGATCCGGACCTCGAGATCACCGGCTTGCAGAAGCACTTCGACGGCAGCTACCCGATCCTGTTCCACAACGTCAAGGGCAAGCCGCACGCGCGCGCGATCACGAACCTGTTCGGCGACATCCGCACCATCGAAAAGATGTTCGGCTGGCCCGACTCGAGGTCGCGCACGCGCTCGATCGCCAAGGCGATCAACAGCCCGCTGAAGCCGGTCGTCATCGAGCAGAAGGACGCGCCCTGCCAGGAACACGTGATCACCCGCGATCTCGACGTGAACCAGTGGATCACGGCCATCCGCCACACCGCGCTCGAGCCCGAGCTCACCATCGGCTCGGGCATCCGCTGCGTCTACGGCCGCTACTTCGACGGCGGCGGCGACCTCGGCTACAACCGCATGAACTTCCGCTGGGGCAACGTCGGCACCTTCCAGATCTCGCCCGGCTCGCACATGTGGCAGGTCTACACCGAGCACTACGACGATCCGCAGGGGATTCCGATCACGATGTGCTTCGGCGTTCCGCCCGCGTGCACGCTGCTCGCCGGCGCCGGCTTCGACTACGTGATCCTGCCCAAGGGCTGCGACGAGATCGCCGTGGCGGGCGCGGTGCAAGGCTCGCCGGTGCGCCTGGTGAAAGCGCGCACCGTCGACGCCTACGCGCTGGCGGACAGCGAGTACGTGCTCGAGGGCACCATCAAGCCGCGCGACAAGCGCTACGAGACCAGCGAGGCGGAGGAAGCCGGCGTGCAAGGCAAGACCTTCTTCCACCCGGAGTGGGCCGGCTACATGGGCAAGGCGTACAAGGCGCCGACCTTTCATGTGACGGCCATCACCATGCGCCGGCCGGAGTCGAGGCCGATCATCTTCCCGCTCGGCGTGCACACGATGGACGACTCCAACATCGACACCACGGTGCGCGAAGCAGCGATCTTCGAGCTGTGCAACCGCCTGCAGCCGGGCATCGTCCAGGACGTGCATATCCCGTACTGCATGACCGACTGGGGCGGCTGCATCATCCAGGTGAAGAAGCGCAACCGGATCGAGGAAGGCTGGCAGCGCAACTTCCTCTCGGCGATCCTGTCGTGCTCGCAGGGCATGCGGCTGGCGATCGCTGTCAGCGAAGACGTCGACATCTATTCGATGGACGACATCATGTGGTGCCTGACCACGCGCGTGAACCCGCGCGCCGATATCCTCAACCCGATCCCCGGCGGGCGCGGTCAGACTTTCATGCCGGCCGAGCGCATGACCGCGGGCGACAAAGCCTGGACCGCGTCGAATACGATGTTCGAAGGCGGCATGGGGATCGACGCCACGGTGCCCTACGGCTACGAGCAGGATTTCCACCGGCCCGTGTATCCGGTGGACCGCGTCAAGCCCGAGGACTTCTTCGACCCGCAGCAGATCGCATTGATGAAATCGCGCATGGCGGGCTGGGTGCTGTCGCTGGCCCGAACCGGGCGCTGAGCGCGGGAGACCTGCGGTGCTGAGCGGCCATCGCGCGGTCGACCTCTGCGGAGAGCTCGGCTGGCTGGCGGGGCGCCTGTTGGCCGACCTCGGCATGGACGTCGTCAAGGTCGAGCCGCGAAACAGCGACGTTGCGAACGCGCAGTGGCAGGCCAACAACGTCAACAAACGGCTGCTGCGCCTGGACATCGATACACCAGCCGGCAGCGCGGCGCTCGACAAGCTGCTGGCACGCGCCGACGTGCTGCTCGAGACCGCAGCGCCCGGCACGCCATCGGCCGCGCGCTTCGAGCCCGGCCGCATCGCACGACTCAACGTCGCGCTGATCCATGTGTCCATAACGCCGTTCGGCGCGACCGGCCCCCGTGCCGGGTGGTGCGCATCGGATCTGGAGCTGATGGCGGCGGGCGGCGCGATGTCGCTGGCTGGCGAGACGCTCGGCACGCCGGTACGCGTGAGCGTTCCGCAGGCGCGCGGCTGGGCCGGTGCGCAGGCGGCGACCGGTGCGCTGATGGCGCTCGTGCAGCGCGGGGTGTCGGGCAAAAGGCAGCATGTCGACGTTTCAGCGCAGGCCGCGGTCGTGACCGCATTGGCACACGCGCCCACCTTTGTCGATATCAGCCACACCTCGCCGCAGCGCTGCGGCGCCTTCGTGACCGGCCGCGCGCTGAGCGGAGCGCGCTTCCGCGCTTTCTGGCCCTGTGCCAATGGCCACCTCAACTTCGTGCTTTATGGCGGGGGCGCGGGCCGGCGCAGCGGCGGAAAGCTGGTGGCCTGGATGCGCGAGGCCGGCGCCGAGCTCGGTGCCCTGGCCGAGGTGGATTGGAAGCAGTTCGATCCGACCGTGCTGACCCAGCAACAGATCGATCGGCTCGAAGCGCCGATGGCGGCCTTCTTTGCGCGTCTCTCCAAGCGCGAATTCCTGCAGATCACGAGCGAGCGCGAGATGCTCGGTTATCCGGTCTCGACCGTGTCCGACATCGCGGCCGATCCGCAGCTCGAGGCGCGCGGATTCTGGCAGGAACTCCCCGAGCCGAACGGCGGACTGCAGCGCCATTGCGGCGCTTTCGCGCGCATCGACGGCGCGCGCCCTCGGCTGCGTCATGCGGCGGGCGATGCGGTCAGCCTCGATGACCTGCTGGCCGAATGGGATGCGGGCAACTCCGCGCGGCCCGCCTGCATGGCGGAACTCACGCCATGAATGCGGCAAGCCTACAAGCGCTGTCCGGCATCAAGGTCGTTGAGTTCGCGAGCTACGCGGCCGGCCCGCACGCGGGAAAGCTGCTCGCGAACCACGGCGCCACCGTCATCCACGTCGAGTCGCGCCAGCGGCCCGATGGCTTCCGGCTCGAATACCCGCCGTTCAAGGGCGGGGTGCCCGGTGTGGACCGCGGCGGCTGCTTCACCTACTTCAACGATTCGAAGTACGGCGTCACGCTGGACTTGAAAAACGAAGCTGCGCTGGCGCTCGCGCACCGGCTGGTCGCGTGGTGCGACGTCGTGATCGAAAACATGCGGCCGGGCGTCATGGAGCGGCTGGGTCTGGGCTATCCGGCGCTCAAGTGCGTCAACCCGCGTCTGGTCATGCTGTCGAGCTGCAATATGGGCCAGACGGGGCCGCGCGCGAACACGCCCGGGTTCGGCTCGCAGTTATCGGCGCTGGCGGGATTCTGCGAACTGACCGGGTCGCCCGACGGCTCGCCGATGTTGCTGTACGGGCCGTACATCGACTTCATCGCTTCGACCCTGGGCGCCGCCGCGATCCTCGCTGCCCTGGTGCGCCGGCAGCGCACCGGACGCGGCGCCTGGATCGACCTCGCGCAGTACGAGGCGGGCCTGCTGTTCCTCGGCCCGGCGCTGCTCGACTTCCACTCGAGCGGGCGCGTCGCCACGCGTGCGGGCAACGACGACGCCGACGCCTGCCCCCACGGCGCCTACCGTTGCCGCGACGACGGGTGGATCGCGATTTCCTGCTGGAGCGACGACGAGTTCGCGCGGCTGGCAGCCATGTTGCAGCGGCCGGAGCTAGTGCATGACCCGCAATTCGCCAGCCTGGCGGCGCGTCGCAATGCCGCGCCGCAATTCGAGCCGATCATCGCGGCCTGGTGCGAGGACCGGGACGCGGACGAGGCGGCCACGTTGCTGCAGCGCTCTAACATTCACGCCTACCGTGTCAACACCGTGGCGGACCTCTTCACGGACCCCCAGCTACGGCATCGGCGCACCTGGCGTCGCCGGCGCCACGGTGTCATCGGCGACCAGGCTTACTGCTTTCCGGCTTTCGAGCTGTCCGACATGCCCGGCGACATCACGGCTGCCGGACCGCGACTCGGAGCCGACAACGAAACCGTTTTCCGCGAATTCCTCGGTCTCGACGCGGCGCAGTACGCGGCCAGCGCAGGAGCGGGTGCATTCGGCTGATGTGCAGGACCCAAGGCAAAGGAGCAAGCCATGAACAAGCCGGTTGAACGGATGGATTCGATGGGCACCCCGATGGGTGTCGCCGGCCCGCCCTCGGCGAGCCCGCGCGTTGAAGCTCGCATCCCCTACGAGGACCTGCGCGAGTGGATCGAGCAAGCGGAAGAGCTGGGCGAGATCCGGCACGTCCGGGGCGCGACCTGGGAGGAGGAGATCGGCCGCGCGGCCGAACTGGTGCAGCACGACGAGAACGCGCCCTGCCTCGTTTTCGACGAGGTGCCCGGCTGCCGCAAGGGCTTTCGCGTGCTGACCAATTTCTTCGGCGGGCGGCGCCGCAATATGACGCTCGGCTTCCCGCTGGAATACTCGAAGCTCGAGCTGTCGCAGGCTTTCCTCGAACACTACCTGCGCGACCTGAAGACCATCCCGCACCTGACGGTGGACAGCGGCCCGATCATGGACAATGTGATCACCGGCGACGACATCGATGTGACTAGGTTCCCGGTGCCCAAGTGGCACGAGGGCGACGGCGGGCGTTACATCGGCACCGGCAGCTACAACATCACGATCGACCCCGAGGAGGGTTGGATCAACGTGGGCACCTACCGCGTGATGATCCACGACCGCAATACGTTGGGCTTCTACATGTCACCGGGCAAGCATGGCCGCATCCACCGCGACAAGTACGAGGCACGCAATGAACCGATGCCGGTGGTGGTGGTCTGCGGCGGCGATCCGCTGCAGTTCCTGGTGGCGTGCAGCGAAATGCCCTACGGCGTGTGCGAGCTGGACATCGCCGGCGGCCTGCGCGGCACCGCGGTCAAGGTCGTGCGCGGCAAGTTCACGGGGCTGCCGATCCCGGCCAACGCCGAGATGGCGATCGAGGGCTTCGTGATGCCCGGCAACCGCAAGCTCGAAGGGCCCTTCGGCGAATGGACCGGCTACTACGGCAGCGACGTCCGCATGGAGCCGGTTCTCGACATCAAGGCGATCTACCACCGCAACGACCCCATCCTCATGGGCTGCCCGCCGCAGCGCCCGCCCGAGGAACAGGCGCGCTACCGCGCGGTCACCCGATCGGCGCTGATCCGCAAGAATATCGCGGCCGCAGGGGTGCCGGACGTGACGGCGGTGTGGGCGCACGAGGTCGGCGGCTCGAGGATGCTGCTCGGGGTCTCGATCAATCAGCGCTACGCAGGGCACTCCAAGCAAGCCGGGCACGTGGCGGCGATGTGCCACGCGGGGGCCTACGCCGGCAAATACGTGATCGTGTGCGACGACGACATCGACGTGTCCAATCTGGACGAGCTGATGTGGGCGATGCTCACGCGCAGCGACCCGGCGACGTCGATCGACATCATCCGTGGCACCTGGAGCACGCCGCTCGATCCGCGGCTCGACCCGGAAGAACGCGCCAAGGGCAACTTCACCAATTCCCGCGCGATCATCGATGCCTGCCGGCCGTTCCACTGGCGCGACCGCTTCCCGCGCGTCAACCAGATGAGCCCGGCAGCGATGAGCGAGACCAAGCGAAAGTTCGGGCACCTGCTGGCATGAGCCGCGCCTTCGACTGGGCTCGAGCCCGGCGGCGAACTCATTCCTCGCGGCGGCGTTGATCAAGCTTTCGGCGGCGGCGGCCGGAGCCGATGCCACTCGGTCGCATGCTGAAGCGCTTGCCCCAGACGCACGATCCGCGCATCCGAACCGCCCGCGCCGACGAACTGCACACCGATCGGCAGCCCTGCGCGCGACACGCCCGCCGGGATCGACAGCGCGCAGCAGCCCAGGTAGTTGACCGCGCGCGACCAGGTGGCGAGCGGGTAGGTCGATTCGTCCACGTCGGCTACCGGACGCGCCGTGATCGGTAGCATCGGCGTCAGCAGTGCGTCGCGGCCGCGCATCCAGTCCGCGAACCTGCACATGGATTCGTTGCGCTCGGCGAGCGCATCGAGGTACTCGGCGACGCTGGCGGTCTTGCCGATCAGCATCCGCGCCCGTACGCCGGGATCGACGTCCGCATCGGGATCGTCGACGATGGCCCGGTGCCGCGCATAGCCCTCGATGCCGATCAGGCGGCCGTTCTTCGCACCCAGCGCCGCGAAGTCGAACGGGATCGGCGATTCGTCGACGCGGGCGCCCAACTCACGCAGCTTGGCGATCGTCGCAGCGTACGCCGCGGCGATGTCGGGCTCGGTGAAGTCGGGCAACGCACCGCGCACGATCGCTGTGACGCTGAGCCCCGCAATGGATTCGACCGGCGCAGTCGCCGGAATGGATTCGCCCGCCATCGCCGCCACCAGCATTGCAGCGTCCTCGACGGTGCGCGCGATCGGCCCGATCGAATCGAGTGTGGTCGACAGCGGCACGACGCCATCGAGCGCAATCGTTCCGTAGGTCGGCTTGAGCCCGGTCAGGCCGCACAAGGCCGCCGGAATCCGCACCGATCCGCCGGTGTCCGTGCCGAGCGCCGCCGGCGCCATCGACGAAGCGACCGCGACCGCCGATCCGCTCGACGAGCCGCCGGCCACGCGATGGACCTTGGGATCCCAGGGGTTCCACGGTGCACCCATCGGCTTGTTGGTGCCCCAGGTGCCGTAAGCGAATTCGACCAGATGGGTCTTGCCGAGCGGAATCATGCCGGCGTCGAGCAGGCGCTGGACGCAAAGCGCGGTCTCGGTCGACTTGCGACCGAGCCAGCTCTTCGAACCGGCGCTCGTCGGCCGGCCCTCAACATGGAACAGGTCCTTGATCGCGATCGGCAGGCCGTGCAGTGGGCCGCGCACGAAGCCCGCCTGGCGCTCGAGGTCCGCGGCCACGGCGAGGCGCATCGCGTCATCGCGCCAGACCTCGATGAACGCGTGCAGCTTGCCGTCCTGCGCGTTGATGTTCGCAAGGCACGCCTGCAGGATCGCGGTTGCGGTAGTCTCGCCGGAGGCGAGCGCGCGGGAAAGTTCGGACAGCGACTGGAACGCGGGATCGTAGGCCATCGAGGGACTCGCTTGTCGAAGGGGCAGAGTCTAGTGGACGCCGTCGCAGGGAGGCAAAACCCGTCGGCCCTGCCGGCCATCCCACTCACGGCCGGCCCATCCCGCCAGGGTGGCACGCCGCTTGCGGGTCACGGAGGTCGCGCACCGCGCGAACTCAACGAACACGCGTGTCGAAACTACCCGCACCCACACGCCAGGCCGGACGCAGCCCGGAGGCCGCGCCCCGACGGCTTGCGGCCGGGGTCGCGACACGGTACGCGGCGGTCATTGCGCTCCTCCTCGGTGCGTTGCTCGTGCCCGTCTTTCTCGGGTGGATGGGCACCGTCAGTTTCGCGCTGGCCGCGTTGGTGCTTGCGAGCGTGGCGGCGGGATTGCTGATGTACCCGGCGGTCCGTGTGCTGCACAACTTGCGCGAGGTCCTGGTCCGCTTCCGGGAGGGTGAAGACCCGGCCACGCACCCGTTGGGACGCGCTGGAACCTGGGCTAGCGTCGACGTCGAGCTTGCGCAACTGCACGATCGCACCCGCCAGCGGGTCGAGGATCTGAAAGCGGCGCGCAGTGCCGTGGAGCGTCAGCACGCCGCCCAGCAGCGGATCACGGATCACCTGCTCCAGGCGCAGCGCATCGCGCGCCTCGGGAGCTGGGAGTGGAAGCGCAACGCCAACCGCGTCGCGTGCTCGGCGGAACTCCACCGGCTGCTGCAACTCGATCGCGACACCCGGCCGACAACGACGGCGCTGCTCAGGATGATCCACGAGGACGACCGGCGCGCGTTCCGGCGCTGGATCGTGCGGCTCTCGAAGGGCACCGAGCCGCACGGCTTCGACATCCGCATGCGCACGCGCCACGGCACGATCCTGCACCTGCACGTGCTCGGCGAGGCGTTGCGCGAGGGCAAGCGCGCCGTCGGCTTCGTCGGCACCCTACAGGACGCGACCGAGCGCACGCACGCGATCCAGCAGATCCACCAGCTCGCCTACTACGACGTGCTGACCGAGCTCCCGAACCGTTCGCGCTTCCACGAGAAGCTCGCCGAGACGCTGGAGGCGTCGCGACGCGGCGGCAAGTCCTTCGCGTTGATGTTCCTCGACCTCGACCAGTTCAAGCGCATCAACGACACCTTCGGGCACGCGGTCGGCGACGATCTGCTGCGCGTGGTCGCGCAGCGCCTGACGCGTGTCATCCGGGCAGAGGACCCGGTGCTGCCGTCCCGCGTCAAGTCGGTCGATCGCGACGTGTGCCGCCAGGGCGGCGACGAGTTCATCGTGCTGTTGAACGGCGTGGCGACCGAGGAGCAGGCCGCGCGCGCGGCGAACCGCGTGATCGAGGCGCTGGCGAAGCCGATCACGATCGGTACGCAGGACGTGTTCGTGTCCGCGTCGATCGGCATCGTGCTATTCCCGCGCGACGGCGACGGCCTCGACGCGTTGCTGAAGAACGCCGACGTCGCGATGTATCACGCCAAGAGCGAGGGGCGCAACCGCTTCGCGTTCTATCACGACTCGATGCGGCAGGCGACCGCCAAGCGGCTGTCGCTGGAGCGCGACCTGCGTCTCGCGATCGAGGGCGAGCAGTTCGAACTGCACTACCAGCCGCAGATCGACGTCTCGACCGGCCGCATCGTCGGCCTCGAGGCGCTGATTCGCTGGAATCACCCGACCATGGGAAAGCTGTGGCCGAAACACTTCATCGCCGCCGCCGAGGAAGCCGGCCTGATCATGGCCATCTGGGAGTGGGTGTTCGTCGCGGCGCTGATCCAGCACAACGCGTGGCAGCAACAAGGCCTGCCGCCGGTCACGATCGGCGTCAATCTGTCGAGCGTGCAGTTCGCCGACGCCGGACTCGCGGCGCGCGTGCACGAGATCGCCGGCGTGGTGGGCGTGCCGCTCGAGTACATCGAACTCGAGCTGACCGAGTCGGCGCTGGTCGCGGACTTCGACCGCGCGCTGACGACGCTGCAGGCGCTGCGCGGCATGGGCGTGAAGGTGGCGATCGACGACTTCGGCACCGGCTACTCGTCGCTGTCGTATCTGCGCAAGCTGCCGATCGACAAGCTGAAGCTCGATCACAGCTTCACTGCCGATGCCGTGGCCAGCCAGGAAGGCGCCGCGATCGCACGCGCCATCATCGCGATGGGGCAAAGCCTGAACCTGCTCCTGGTCGCCGAAGGCGTCGAGACGCAGCAGCAGATCGAAGTGCTCATGGACATGGGCTGCACGACCATGCAGGGCTACCTGCTGAGCAGGCCGCTATCGTTGGACGCGATCACCGAGCTCCTGCATCGCCACTTCGACGTCGAGCCGCAGGAACTTCCGGAGCCGCCGGAACCGCCGGCGCAGCGCGTCGAGGCCGCGATGCCGGTGCCCTCGTCCATCGACTTCCACTGACCTCGCCGGCGCGGGCGCGGCATCCCCCGCTCGCGCCCGTGATACGCTGCCCCGGTGAATTCTCGGGGCGGTCCAAGCACCGCCTCCGGGCCATCGAACCTTTGCATCGGAGGTCCCGTGAACGCGCCGCTACTTCATTTCGCTCGCGTGCTGATGGTCGCTCTGGTGTCGGTGCTTGCTGGATTACCGGCATCGGCGCAGGCGCCGTATCCCAATAGACCGATCCGCATCATCGTTCCCTATACCGCCGGTACCGGGATCGACATTCTCGCGCGGATTACGGGCCAGAAGCTCTCGGACCGGCTTAAGGTCGCGGTCGTCGTCGACAACCGTCCGGGCGCCAGCGGCAACATCGGGACCGAGGCGGTGGTCAAGGCCGCCCCCGACGGTTACACGCTGCTGATGACGGCGAGCACGCATGTCACCAACGCTGCGCTGCAGTCGAGCGTTCCCTACGACCCTGTCAAGAGTTTCACGCCGATCAGCCCGGCGGCCGTCGGCAGTCTTGCGCTCGTGGTCCATCCCTTGGTACCGGCACGCACGGCGCAGGAGCTGGTCGCGCTCGCGAACGCGCAGCCCGGCAAGCTCAACTACGCGTCGCCCGGCAGCGGCACGCCGCATCACCTCGCGATGGAGCTGTTCAAGCTGCACTTCAAGGTCGACCTGACGCACGTTCCCTACAAGGGCACCGCGGGTGCGGTCACGGACATTCTCGGCGGCCAGGTGCAGGCCATGTTCCTGCCCGTCCACGTCGCGTTGAGCCATGCCCAGGCCGGAAAGCTGCGGATGCTTACCGCGGGGGGCGCCCGCCGCTCACCGGTCACGCCCGACGTGCCGTCGCTTGCGGACGTGGGCGTCACCGACATCGACGTCGACATCTGGTACGCGATGCTGGCCCCGGCCGGATTGCCCAAGGACCTGGTCGCGCTGCTGGTCGCGGAGGTCAACGCGATTTTGAGCGATCCGGAGGTGCGCGAGAACCTGCAGAAGCAGGGCCTCAATCCGACACCGGGAAGCCCAGAGGATCTCGCGCGGATGATCGACACCGACCTCGACCGCTGGACGAAGATCGTCCGCGCCGCCCGCATCACCGCCAACTGAAGCGAATCGCGATGAAGCTCGACATCTTCAACCATATCTTCCCGAAGAAGTATTACGACCGGATGCTCAAGGTCGCGCCGAACGGCAAGGACATGCACCGGCGCGTGCGCGAGATCCCGTCGATCGTCGACCTCGACGCGCGGTTCAGGATCATGGACCTGTTCGGCGACTACGCGCAGGTGATCTGCCTTCCGTCGCCGCCGATCGAGGTGTTCGGGCCGCCGCCGGTCTCCACGGATCTGGCGCGCATCGCCAACGACGGCATGGCCGAGCTGGTGCGCAAGCACCCCGACCGGTTCCCCGCGTTCATCGCTTCGCTGCCGATGAACGATCCGCCAGGGTTGCTCAAGGAAGCCCGGCGCGCGGTGCGCGAGCTGGGGGCGGTCGGCGTACAGGTCTTCACCAACGTCCTCGGCAAGCCGCTGACGGCGCCGGAAACGCTGCCGCTGTTCGAGCTGATGGCGAAGCTCGACCTGCCGATCTGGCTGCACCCGGCCCGCACTGCCGACTTCCCCGATTACCAGCAGGAAAAGAAGAGCCACTACGAAATCTGGTGGACCTTCGGGTGGCCCTACGAGACCAGCGTCGCGATGGCGCACATCGTGTTCGAAGGGCTGTTCGACCGCTTTCCGGACCTCAAGATCATCACCCATCACATGGGCGGGATGATCCCTTACTTCGAAGGCCGAGTCGGGCCCGGCTGGGACCAGCTCGGTAAGCGCACCTCGGATGTCGATTACACCAAGCTGCTCAATAAACTCAAGAAGCGGCCCGTTGATTACTTCAGGATGTTCTATGCCGACACCGCGCTGTTCGGCGCGTGGGAGGCGACCAAATGCGGGTTGAAGTTCTTCGGGCCCCAGCGCGTGCTGTTCGCGTCGGACTCGCCGTTCGACCCGGAAAAAGGCTCGATGTACACGCGCACGACCATCGAGATCGTCGACCGGCTCGATCTTTCGCCGGAGGAGCGGCACGCGATCTACGAGGGCAACGCGCGTCGCCTGCTGAAACTCTGACGGCGGCGTGCGCGCCCGGCGTATGATCGTCGATCTCGCGGCGCGTCAAGCGTTAGGCGGAACGAAGCGAGTTCAGTCGATGGAGGGCGGATCCATGAATTCAGGTCTACGGTTCGTGCAGCGCGCGCGACTTATTGCGATGCGCGCGATTGCCGCCTTGCTGGTCACGCATGCCGTTTGCGCGTCGAGCCAGGAACTCAAGATCCCGCTGAGCGGGAAAAACGAGATTCCGCCGGTGACCTCTTCGGCCTCGGGAACCGCCACCATCACCGTCCATGCGGACCGCTTGGTGACTGTCAGCGTGACCGTCGCCGGCATGGCCGTCACCGTTGCCCACATTCACGAAGCGGCCGCGGGCGCCAACGGGCCAATCATCGTTCCGTTGGTCCGCACGGCGGACAACGTCTGGTCGGTGCCGCCCGGCACCCGGCTCACCGACGCCCAGTACGAGAGCTACAGGGCCGGCAAGCTCTATTTCAATATTCACAGCGAGGCCCACCGCAGCGGCGAAATCCGCGGCCAGATCAAGCCATGACTGGCGCGGTTCGGGCCGCCGGCCCCTCCGTCATTCGATTACGCGGTCGGCTCGCAATTCCAGTTCGCGCGGAAAGGTGAGCCCGAGCGCCTGGGCGGCTTTGCGATTGATGACGAATTCCAGCACCGTGGGTTGTTCGATCGGAAGACTGCCGGGATTCGCGCCCTTGAGAATCTTGTCGACGTAGGTCGCGGCCCGCCGGTAGTGCAGCGTCAGATCCTGGCCGTAACTCATCAGGCCGCCGGCCTCCGTCATTTCCCGGCTGGAGAAGATCGCCGGCAGCCGGTTGGTCACGGTGAGCTTGATGATGAGGTCTCGCTGCACGTCGAAAAACGGGTCGGCGGCCACGATCAGGGCCTGCGCGCGCGCTCGGGCGATCGCGACGAAGCCGGCCTCGATCTGGCTCGCCGTGCCGGCCTCGACCGGCAGCACGGTAATCTTGCGCGTGTAGGCGGCGCCCTGAATCTGCTCGAGGATCAGCGCATCACTGGGGTTGGCCGAGTTGATCAACACGGCGACGAGTGACAGCTTGGGAACCGCGGCGTGCAGCAGTTCGAGATGCTTGCTGCTGACCTCGGTCACGATGTTGGACAGGCCCGTGATGTTTCTGCCGGGCCGGGACAGGCTGGTTGCGAATCCTTCGCCGATCGGATCGGGCACCCCGACCATCACGATCGGTATCGTCGTCGTTGCCTGGCGTGCGGCCTGGACGCAGAGCGTCGTCACCGCCACGACAACATCGACTTTCGATCGCACGATTTCCGCCGCCAGGCCCTGCAGGCGCTCGTACCTGCCATCCGCGAAGCGCCACTCGACGGCAAAATCCCGGCCTTCGACGAGACCAAGTTCGCGCATGCCCTGCACAAAGGCCTGCTGAACGCGGGCCGACGCCGAATCGGCCGCGAGAAACCCGATGCGGGAGAGCTTGGGTTGCGGCTGCGCGAGTAACGTGAGCGGCGCAGCCACAAGACCGCCCGCCACAGTGCCGATGAATGCCCGCCGGTTCACCACTGAATCACCTCGGCGACGAGTGGAAGTTCAACCATATCACGCCTTTTGCATCGGCCTGCTTTACAGC
>JBKKAZ010000177.1:0-9958 GCA_046714435.1 Casimicrobiaceae bacterium | reverse complement strand
AGCACCGTGTAGTAGTCGCGCTTTGAAGCCATGAAGAATGAAGAATGAAAGATGAAGAATGAAGGATGAAAAAAGACGATCGCACAGATTCAGCCGTCTAGCTCCGTTGGGTGCGCCGCACGAGCCCACTGCGAACTCGAACGATCTGCTCCCCGAGGTCGTCGAGGCGATTTCCGAGCACATCATCCTCGTTTGGCACGAAGCCAAGCCGGCGTGCAATTTCGACTTGCGTGTCGAGTTCGGATACCGACGCCGCTGCCATGGAGAGGAAGTGCAGGAGCTCCTTCGATCCGGACCGAGCGGCGCCTTCAGCGATGTTCGAAGGAATGGACACGGCCGCGCGACGCATCTGCGCGGCCAGCCCGAAACGCTCCTCGGGTGGGAACGTCGCCGTCAGGCGGTAGATGGCGGGGACCAAGTCCATCGCCGCCTGACACACCGGCAGCTCGCGGTGTTTGCGCTTCACGTCGCGATCCGCCGTTCATCCTTCATCGCTCAGCATCATCCTTCATCCCGAAGCGTCATCCTTCATCGCGAAGCATCATCCTTCATCGCGCAGCATCATTTCCTATCCTTCACTTCCGTGAACTCGGCGTCGACCACCTTCTCGTCGGCCTTGCCGCCCGCCGAGCCGGCGGCTTCGCCGCCGGTGCCTGCCTGCGCACTCGCCTGGGCATTCGCGTAGATCGCCTCGCCGAGCTTCTGCGCGGCCGTCTGCAGCGCCTCCGTCTTGCCGTCCAGCGCGTCCTTGCCGGCTTCGGGCTGCTTCAGCAGCTCCTCGGCGTCCTTTAGCGCGGATTCGATCGTCGTCTTCACGTCGGCGCCGACCTTGTCGCCGTGCTCGACGAGCGACTTCTTCACGCTGTGCACCAGCGCATCGAGCCCATTGCGCGACTGCGCGAGTTCGAAGCGGCGGTGGTCCTCGGCCTTGTTCGCCTCGGCGTCCTTGACCATGCGGTCGATCTCGGTTTCCGACAGGCCCGAGTTCGCCTTGATGGTGATCTTGTTCTCCTTGGCCGTCGCCTTGTCCTTCGCCGACACGTGCAGGATGCCGTTGGCGTCGATGTCGAAGGTCACCTCGATCTGCGGCATGCCGCGTGGGCTTGGCGGGATGCCCTCGAGGTTGAACTGGCCGAGGCTCTTGTTGCCGGCCGCCATCTCGCGCTCGCCCTGCAGCACGTGAATGGTCACCGCCGACTGGTTGTCGTCGGCGGTCGAGAACACCTGCTGCGCCTTGGTCGGAATGGTGGTGTTCTTGCCGATCAGCTTGGTCATCACGCTGCCCAGCGTCTCGATGCCGAGCGACAACGGCGTCACGTCCAGCAGCAGCACGTCCTTGCGGTCGCCCGCGAGCACCGAACCCTGGATCGCCGCGCCAACGGCCACGGCCTCGTCCGCGTTCACGTCCTTGCGCGGTTCCTTGCCGAAGAACGACTTCACCTGCTCCTGCACCTTGGGCATGCGGGTCTGGCCGCCGACCAGGATCACGTCGTGGATATCGGAGAGCGAAATGCCCGCGTCCTTGACCGCGATCTTGCAGGGCTCGATGGTCTTGGCGATCAGGTCGTCAACCAGGCTTTCGAGCTTGGCCCGGGTGAGCTTCACCGACAGGTGCTTGGGACCAGACTGGTCGGCCGTGATGTACGGCAGGTTGACCTCGGTCTGCTGGGTCGAGGACAGTTCGATCTTCGCCTTCTCGGCGGCGTCCTTCAAGCGCTGAAGCGCGAGCACGTCGTTCTTCAGATCGACGCCCTGCTCCTTCTTGAATTCGGTGACGATGTAGTCGATCAGCCGCTGATCGAAGTCCTCGCCGCCGAGGAAGGTGTCCCCGTTGGTGGAGAGCACTTCGAACTGCTTCTCCCCGTCGACGTCGGCGATCTCGATGATCGAGATGTCGAACGTGCCCCCGCCCAGGTCGAAGACGGCGATCTTGCGGTCGCCCTTCTCGCCCTTCTTGTCCAGCCCAAACGCCAGCGCGGCCGCGGTCGGCTCGTTGATGATCCGCTTGACCTCGAGGCCGGCGATCCGGCCGGCGTCCTTGGTGGCCTGGCGCTGCGAGTCGTTGAAGTACGCGGGGACCGTGATCACCGCCTCGGTCACTTCCTCGCCGAGGTAGTCCTCGGCGGTCTTTTTCATCTTGCGCAGCACTTCCGCGGACACTTGCGGCGGCGCGATCTTCTTGCCGCGCACCTCGACCCAGGCGTCGCCGTTGTCGGCGCGCACGATGCTGTAGGGCATCAGCGAGATGTCCTTCTGCACTTCCTTTTCCTCGAAGCGGCGGCCAATCAGCCGCTTCACCGCATAGAGCGTGTTGCGCGGATTGGTGACGGCCTGGCGCTTGCCGGGCGCGCCCACCAGGATTTCGCCGTCTTCCATGTAGGCGACGATCGAAGGCGTGGTGCGGGCGCCTTCCGAATTCTCGATGACCTTCGGCTGGCCGCCTTCCATGATGGCGACGCAGCTGTTGGTGGTTCCGAGGTCGATGCCGATGATCTTGGCCATGAGTCTGACTCCAATGCTTGCGGGTTCGAATTGCCTGTTGGGAAGGTGGGGTCTTGCGGCGACGAGTCAAGTCGCCAGGCGACGGCGACAGGCCTGCCCCGGCAAGGCTCTACCCACCCTTCGCCACGGTCACCAGCGCCGGCCGGAGCACGCGCTCGTTCAGCGCGTAACCCTTTTGCAGGACCTCCACGACGGTGTTCGGATCCTGCGCGGCGTCGACCAGCTGCATCGCCTGGTGCCGGTGGGGGTCGAATTTTTCGCCGCCCGGTTCGATGGCAACCAGCTGGGCGCGGGTGAACGCCGCCTCGAGTTGCCGGAGCGTCAGCTCGACGCCGGCGCGAAGCTGCTCTGGCGTCGCGAGCTCTGCGGCAAGCGTCTGCTCGAGCGCATCCCGGACCGGAAGCAGGTCGGCGGCGAATTTCTCGATCGCGAACTTGTGCGCTTTGCCGACGTCGGCCGCTGCCTGCTTGCGGATGTTTTCCACGTCGGCGCGCGCCCGCAGCCAGGCGTTACGCAACTCCTCGACTTCGCCTTCGGCCTTTTGCAGCAGCTCGAGCAGATCGGGCGCCGGGTCAGCAGGCTGGGCATCGGCAACGGCGTCCGTCGGGACAGCTGGCGGGAACTCGGGGGCCGTAGGCAGCGCTTCATCCCGCGGCGGGTGGGTTGGCTTGGGATCCGGCATGGCGTCGCGTCGGCGGGTCAACGAGTAATCCTCTGCACTTTGGGGGCAGGCAGGATGGTTTCAACCCCGGCCCCGCGCCAGCCGCCGATGGCCCATCGCCTTGATTCTGAAGCCGCCTAGCGGCTCGCGCCCATTGCCTTCGCCCGCAGCAGGGTCCGCTCGCGCGCGGCCGCGTCTGGCGGGGGCTCGAGCCAGCCTGAGAGGTGCCGCCAGGCGAGATCGGTCAGCGCGGCCATCCATGCCGGGTGCTCGTTGAGGCAGGGAATGGTGTGGAACTCCTTGCCCCCGGCCTTGAGAAACGTGTCGCGCCCTTCGATGCCGATCTCCTCCAGCGTCTCCAGGCAATCGGCGACGAATCCCGGGCAGAACACATCGACGCGGGCCGCCCCTGCCTTGGGAAGGGCCGCCAGCGTCGCCGCGGTGTAAGGCTTCAGCCATTCGCCGCGGCCGAAGCGCGACTGGAAGGCGAGCGTCCACTGCTTGCGGTCGAGGCCGAGTTCGTCGGCCAGCAGCCGCCCGGTCACCTGGCACTGGCAGTGGTAGGGATCGCCCCGATCGAGCGTTCGCCGCGGCAGCCCGTGGAACGACAGCACCAGGTGATCGGGACGGCCGTGCTTGACCCAGTAGTCGTTGACGTTGCGCGCAAGCGCGCCGATATAACCGCGATCGTCGTGGAAACTGTCCACGACGCGCAGCCCCGGCACGCGGCGAACGCCACGAAAGTACCGCGCTACGCTGTCGAAGGTGCTCGCGCAGGTACTGGCCGCGTATTGCGGATACAGCGGCAGCACGAGGATGCGTTCGCAGTCCGCCGCGGCAAGCTTGCCCAGCGCGCTCGCGATCGACGGGTTGCCGTAGCGCATGCCGAGTTCGACCGGACAGAAATCCGCGGGCAGCCCGGCCTCCTTCAGCCGCTGACCGAGGTAGCCGAACAACAGGGTGCGCTGCCGTCCCGAGTGGACGGCGAGCGGGGAGCCGTGCTTGGTCCAGATCGCGCGGTACTTGGCGGCGGATTTTGCCGGCCGCGTGGGCAGCACCACGGCGTGCAGGATCGGCTGCCACAGCGCGGGCGGGATTTCGACCACGCGCGGATCGGACAGGAACTCGGAAAGGTAGCGGCGCACCGCCGCGGGCGTAGCGGCGTCCGGCGTACCCAGATTCACCAGCAGCACGCCGAGCCGCGGCACTGAATCGTGCGCAAACCGGACGTCGCCCGCCCTCACGCGAGCCTCGCCGCAGCGAGCTGTGCGCGATCAGTCCGCAAGCTGCTTGTCGAGCGCGCTGGACAGCAGCCGGGCGGTGATGTCGACAATCGGGATCACCCGCTCGTAGGCCATCCGGGTCGGGCCGATCACGCCGAGCGTGCCGATCACCTTGCCGTCGACCGCGTAAGGCGCGGTGACGACGCTCACCTCGTCGAGCGGCACCAGTCCGGACTCGCCGCCGATGTAGATCTGCACGCCGTGCGCGTGCTGCGAAACGTCGAGCAGGTGGATCAGCGAGGTCTTCTGCTCGAACATTTCGAACAGGCGCTTCATCCGGTCGACGCTTCCCACCATGTCGCCCGACGACAGCAGGTTGCGCTCGCCCGCGACGACGACCCCGTCGCTTTCCGACAGCGCCCCCTCGCCAGCCTCGACCGCGGCCGCCATCAACATGGCGATATCCTCGCGCAGCGCCTTGAGCTCGGCCGCCAGGCGCGCGCGAACCTCGGCGAATGGCCGGCCGGAAAAGTGCTGGTTGAAGAAATTCGTCGCTTCTAAGAGCTCCACCTGGGTGTAGGCACGCTCGGTATGCAGCACCCGGTTCTGCACGTCGCCGTCCGGCGTTACCACGATCAGCAGCACCCGGCGCTCGGACAGCCGCAGGAATTCCAGATGCCGGAACGAGGCATCGCGGCGCTTGGGGATAGCGACGATGCCGGCGAAATGCGTGAGTTGCGACAGCAACGTTGCCGTCGCCGACACCAGCTCGGCGGGCCGCTCGGCGGTGAACTCGCCTTCCAGCCGGTGGATTTCGCGCTGCTCCAGGACCTGCACGACCATGAGGCTGTCGACGAAAAACCGGTAACCCTTCGGGGTCGGCATGCGACCGGCCGAGGTGTGCGGGCTCGCGATGAAGCCCATCTCCTCGAGGTCGGCCATCACGTTTCGCACCGTCGCGGGCGACAGCTCGAGACCGGAGAACCTGGACAGCGCGCGTGAGCCCACCGGCTCGCCGTCGGCGATGTAGCGCTCGACGAGCGTTTTCAACAAATGCTGGGCACGAAGGTCGAGCATGGTCCCGGTCCATTTTATAGGAGCCGGCAGAGACAAGGTGCGGACGGTCCCCGTCGGTCCCCGCCGGCCACCCATCGGCCGTCAGGGAGGGCTTTGCCGCAACGACGCTGTGGTTTAATCGCGGCCATGCCCGGCGTCCCCACTCGTTTTGCTCGCGTCGCGCTGGTCGGCCACGCTGCCGGCGCGGACATGGCCGAGCTGCTGACGCGGCTCGCAAGCTTCCTTTCGGAGCGCGGTCACGACGTGGTCCTGGAGGAGGAAACCGCGCAGCACACGCCCCTCCCCGGTTACGGAAGCGCGCCGGCAAGCGCGCTGGGCGCGCGGGCGGACCTCGCTATCGTCGTCGGCGGCGACGGGACCATGCTGTCGATCGCCCGTCGCCTGGCGCCGCTCGACGTGCCGCTGATCGGCATCAACCGGGGCCGGCTCGGATTCCTGACCGACATCCCGCTGGTGCGCATGGAAAGCGCCCTGCTCGACATGCTCGCCGGCAGGTTCGTCGAGGACCGGCGCACGCTGCTCGAAGCGACCATCGATCGCAGCGAGTTCCCGCGCGAGCAGGCGGTCGCGCTGAACGACGTTGTGATCAACCGCGGCTCGCTCGGCACGCTGATCGAATGCGCGGTCGAGATCGAAGGCAGGTTCGCGTTCGCGATGCGCGCCGACGGCATCATCGTCGCAACGCCGACCGGCTCGACGGCCTATGCGCTATCCGCCGGAGGGCCGATCCTCGATCCGAACGTGCCCGCGTTCGCGCTGGTGCCAGTGGCGCCGCACGCGCTCACCCATCGCCCGATCGCCGTGGCCGATACCGCGACCATCCGGATCAGCGTCCTTCGCGGCCGGGACGCGGCGGCGCATTGCGACGGTCAGTCGCGTTTCTTGCTGACCGAGGGCGACAGCGTCACAGTGCGGCGCGCGGCCTACACCGCCCGCTTCCTGCACCCGCAGGACCACGACCATTTCGCGATGCTGCGCGAGAAGCTGCACTGGAGCGAGACACCCGAGCGGCTGCGGGGCCAGGTTCCGTCCCGCGAGCCCTGAGGCGTTCGCGCGGTCCCACGCTTCGTCCGATGCTTCGCCTGCTGTCGATCCGCAATTTCGTGCTCGTCGACGCGCTCGACGTCGAGCTCGACCCGGGCTTTGCCGTCCTCACCGGCGAGACTGGCGCAGGCAAGTCGATCCTGCTGGACGCGCTCGGACTCCTGCTCGGCGACCGCTTCGAAGTGCGACAGATCCGCGCGGGTGCGGAGCGCGCCGAGCTCGCGGCCAGCTTCGACGTCGGCGACCGGCCGGATGTTGGCGCCTGGCTGGCAGAAAACGCGCTCACCGGTGACGACGGCGACGTCCTGGTGCGTCGCGTGCTCGATGTGCAGGGCCGCTCTCGCGCCTTCGTCAACGGCCGCCCGGTCACGCTCGCGCAGCTTGGCGCGCTGGGCGAACAACTTGTCGACCTGCACGGCCAGCATGCGCACCAGTCGATCGAGCACGCCGACGCGCAGCGCTTGCTCTTGGACGGATTCGGCGGCTTCGTCACGCTGACGCGCGAGGTGGGCGCGGCGTGGCGCACGTTGCGCACCGCGGTCGAACGGCGCGACGCTGCCGCCAGCGCGGCCAAGGCGACCGCCACCGAGTGCGAGCTTCTCGCGGGCCGGCAGCGCGAGCTCGCCGCGCTCGCGGTTTCCGAGTCTGAATGGAGCGAGCTGTCGGCCACGCAGTCGCGGCTCGCGAACGCCTCGGCACTGCTCGAGGCGGCGAACGAGGGCGAGGAGCTGCTGTGCGAGCGCGACGACGCGCTCAGCGTGCGGCTGGCTCAGTTCGCGCAGCGGCTCGCCGCGGTCGCTGCGCACGATCCGGCGCTGGCCAAAGTCATCGCGCTGCTCGAGCCGGCGCGGATCCAGCTCGACGAGGCGGCGCGCGCATTGCGCGACTATCGCCGCCGGCTCGATCTCGATCCTGCCGAATTGCGCCGGGTCGAGGAGCGGCTCGCCGCCATTCACGACATGGCGCGCAAGCATCGCGTGCGCCCGGAAGCGTTGCCGGGACTGCTCGCGCAAACCGAAGCGCGCCTCAAGGCGCTCGCGGCATCCACCGACGCCGAATCGCTGGCCCACGCCGCCGCGCGCGCGGAAGCGGAGTTTTCCGCGCTCGCAGAAGTGCTGTCGAAAAAACGGCGCTACGCGGCGAACGAACTCGCGCATCGCGTGACCGCGACGATGCAGGAACTCGCGATGATCGGCGGCCGCATCGAAATCGCGCTGCAGCCACTCGCGGAGGGCGCGAGCTACGGCCTCGAGCAGGTCGAGTTCCAGGTCGCGGGCCACCCGAAGCAACCGCTCGGCCCGCTCTCCCGGGTGGCGTCGGGGGGCGAGCTTTCACGCATCGCGCTGGCGATCCAGGTGGTGACGACCGAGGTCGGGCAAGTGCCGACGCTGGTGTTCGACGAAGTGGACGCCGGCATCGGCGGCGCCGTCGCAGCAACCGTCGGCAGGCTGCTGCAGGCATTGGGCACGCAGCGACAGGTTCTGTGCGTCACCCACCTGCCGCAGGTCGCGGCTTTCGCCGACGCCCACTATCGGGTCACCAAGGACGGCGACGGCGAACAGGTGAAAAGCGCGCTCGCCGAGCTCGACCGCGCGGGGCGCATCGAGGAACTCGCGCGCATGCTGGGCGGCAGCGAAGTGACGGCAAAGACACGTGCGCATGCCAGGGAGCTGTACGAGCAGCACCGCCGCCAACTCACGGTGCCGGGTCGATGAAGCTCTCGCTGTTCGGCGCGAGCGGGCGTACCGGCCGGCGCGTGCTGGCGCTCGCGCTCGCCCGCGGCGATCGGGTGCGTGCGCTGGTCCGCGACCCGGCCAGTTTGATGCCGCACTCGGCGCTCAATGTCCGCACCGGCGATGCGCTCGATGCCTCCGCCGTGTCGGGAACGCTCAAAGGCACCGATGCAATCGTCATTGCCTTGGGGATGCGCGACATTGCCGCGCCGTCGACCGATTTTTCCGACAGCGTACGAAATGTCGTCGACTCGGCCCGAAGCGCTGGCGTGCGCCGGATCGTTGCGATCGCGTCGGCGGGCGTGCTGCCGGACGCAGCCGGCGGCTTGCGCAACCGGCACGGGACGTCGGGGCCGTACCGGCATGTGAACGCCGAGCACACCCGCAATTACGAAACGTTGCGTGACTCGGGACTGGATTGGACGCTGATGTGCCCCGTGGACCTCAAGGACGACATTCCACAAGGACATGCCCGCACGATGCACGAGGACCTGCCCGCCGGAGGAACCGAGACCGGTTACGACGACCTGGCGGCGACGATGCTGGCGCTGATCGGCGAGCGCGCGTCGTACGGCAAGCGGGTCGGCATCGTCAGCCTGCGGGCGATGGGCGACGCATCCCGGTCCAGTCGTAAGCCGAACTCCTGAATGGCGCCAAGCTCGCTACAGAGTGCCAACGCCTGACGCCATGGCGGGTTGGTTGCGTCCGCCTCAAATTTCGGCAACGGGGATCCGGAGGCGACGGGCGGCCGCGAGCATCCGGTCGTCGTAGGACGCCAGCGCCAGCCGCTGGCCCTGCGCCCTGATGAACTCGATGGACGCCAGATGCAGCGCATCGAGCGTTCGCACAGCGACGGGAAACGGCTCCAACGCACGGGCGAGCACCGGTGGTGCGAGCTCGATCAACGCGATCCGCGCGAGCAGCTGCCGTACCGCGTCGGAGTGCGATCGGCCGAGCGATCGCGCGTGCACGCGGACCCAGACCTCGTACTCCAGCAGTCGACTCGAAATCAGCGAATCCTCCCAGAGCGAGTCCGGCGGCGAACGGTCTTCGGCCAGCAGGTGCGCAAGCGCGACTGAAGTGTCGAGATAGATCAACGCTCGCGATCCCTCGCGAGATCGTCGAGGAGATCGCGCAGGCGGGCTACCGGGAGCCTCGGTGGAGGTGCCCGCGACACCATCAGCGGCGGTGTCACCCAGCCCTGACGCACGGCTTCGGCCAGGAGCGCGTCCGCTGCAAGCGGGCTCCGTCCCTCCCGCGGCGGGACGAGTTCGGCCACGACCCGCTCTCGATCGGTCACCAGCACGGTTTCCCCGCGTGCCGCGCGGCGCACATATTCCGAGAGCTTGTTCTTCAGGACCTTCAGTCCGACGACCTGCATGCGCCAATGTAGCTTCTGGAAGCTACCTTGTCAACCCGCCCGCGTGCCCCCCGGGTGACACCTCCGGGTAAGGATTGCCGGGACGGACACGAACGCAACGCGCCGTTTCTCCCAAGCGCGAAGGCTGCTTGGCCAACTGCGGCGCCACGAAGCCCGCCGCTCAGGCGGGAACTTTGTAGCGCGCGCCGGTGTCGGTAATGGCGGTTTCCCTTCCGTGTTGCAGCGAAATCGATGCTGTAGCAGAATTCCGCCCGTGCGCTTTCCCCCTGCCCGCTGGTTCGTCCTGTTGCTGATCGCGCTGCTGCCGGCGCAGGTTGCGCTTGCGGCGGGTGGTGCC
>JBKKAZ010000176.1:0-1674 GCA_046714435.1 Casimicrobiaceae bacterium | reverse complement strand
CCATCGACGAAGATCGAGCGATGCGTCGCCATCTCTTCTGGCTTCTTCTTGCTCATCGCGCGCCGAAGCAGATCAGCGGAGCCGAGCGAGTAGCCACCGGCGACCTGCGCGATTCGCATCACCTGCTCCTGATAGACCATCACGCCGTACGTCTCCGACAGAATCGGCTCGATAGATGGGTGCAGGTACTCGACCTTGTGGCGGCCCTGTTTGCGATCGACGTACTCCGGAATCAGATCCATCGGTCCCGGTCGGTACAAGGCGTTGAGCGCGATCAGATCCTCGAGACGATCAGGGCGCGCGCGCTTGAGCAACTCGCGCATCCCGCGCGAATCAAACTGAAAAATGGCGGTAGTGGCGCCGCGGCGAAAGATTTCGTACGTTGCAGCGTCATTCAGCGGCAGCGTATCGAGCTCGAGATCAAACGAAGGGTCGAGCTGGCGTACATACTTCAGTGTCAGATCTAGAATCGTCAGCGTCGTCAGACCAAGGAAGTCGAACTTGACCAGACCTATCGCCTCGACGTCGTCCTTGTCGAATTGCGACACCGGCGCGTCGGCGCCCGGCTGGACGTACAGCGGACAGAAGTTGGTGAGCTTGCCCGGCGCGATCAGCACGCCGCCCGCGTGCATGCCGACGTTGCGGGCGAGGCCCTCGAGCGACTCGGCCAGCGCCAGCAATTCGCGCACCTCCTCCTCGGCTTTCTCGCGCTCGGCGAGCAGCGGCTCCGCTTCCCGCGCCTGTTTCAGCGTGACTTGCCGGCCGGGCTGGAACGGGATCAGCTTGGCGATGCCGTCCACGAAGCCATAGGGGAGGTCAAGCACCCGGCCGACGTCGCGCACGGCCGCCTTGGCCGCCATGGTGCCGAAGGTCGCAATCTGCGAGACACTGTCGGCGCCGTATTTGCGCTTGACGTAGTCGATTACGCGCTCGCGTTGGTCCTGGCAGAAGTCGATGTCGAAGTCGGGCATCGACACCCGCTCCGGATTGAGGAAGCGCTCGAACAGCAGGCCGTAGCGCAGCGGATCGAGCCCGGTGATGCCCAGCGCGTAGGCCACCAGCGACCCGACCCCCGAGCCCCGACCCGGGCCCACCGGCACTGCGTTGGACTTCGCCCAGTTGATGAAGTCGGCGACGATCAGGAAGTAGCCGGAATAGCCCATCTGCTGAATAGTGGCGATCTCGAACGCCAGCCTTGCCTCGTACTCGGCGCGCCGCCGCTCGCGCTCGCCCGCGTCGGGAAACAGCGCCACGAGCCGCGTGGCGAGGCCCGCGCGCGCCTCGTCGTCGAGGTGCTGGTCGATGGTGACGCCCCGCGGCGTCGGAAACTCGGGCAGGTGGGTCTCGCCGAGCGGCAGCGTCAGACTGCAGCGCAGGGCGATCGCGACGCCGTTCGCGAGCGCCTCGGGCAGGTCGGCGAAGCGCGCGGCCATTTCGGTCTGGGTCGCGAAGTACTGCTCGGGCGTGAACACGCGCGGGCGCCGCGCATCGGCGAGCACGTGACCCTCGGCGATGCAGACCCGCGCCTCGTGCGCGCGAAAGTCCTCGCGCGCGAGGAACTGCACCGGGTGGGTCGCCACCACCGGCAGCGCGGCCTCGCCGGCGAGACCGACCGTTGCGTTCACCAGCGCGTCGTCGTCCGGGCGTCCCGCCCGCTGCACTTCGAGATAGAAG
>JBKKAZ010000175.1:0-6030 GCA_046714435.1 Casimicrobiaceae bacterium | reverse complement strand
CTTCGTCGAGCGACCGATGCACCTGGTCGAGCGCTGCCACCGCCGAGCGGATCGCGTAGGGCAGCGAGCGCACGGAAAAGGCCACGAGGATGATCAGCGCGGTACCGGTCAAGATCAGCGGCCGCTGATTGAAGGCCAACGCAAACGCGAGACCGATCACCGTACCAGGAATGGCCAGCGGGAGATTGGCCACAAAGTCCAGCGCCCCGCGCCCGGACCAGCGGCTCCGTGCGACGAAGTAGGCAATCAGAAGCCCGATCACCGCGGAGATCGCCGAGGCTATGACGCCCAGCGACAACGTATCCACCAAGGCGTTTCGCGACGTCGTGAGCACCGACGCGAAGTGCTTGAGCGTAAGCGTATGGTTGATTCCGAAGAGCTGAGTGGTGGCGCCCGCCATGACCGTGGCGTATTGCAGGACGATCACGAGCGAGGTCCCGCCACAGAGGACGAGGGCCGCGACGCGAATTGCAGGCTGCCGCGTCTGTGGATGGCGAATGGAGCCTCTGCCCCCCGTGGAGGCGAAAGCGGTCCGCTGTGTCAGATGCTTGTGCGCGAAGAACATCAGGACCGCCGGCATCAACAGGATGACCGCCAGCGCCGCCCCCCGCGGAACGTTGTACATACCGATGATCGTCTGGTAGATCTCGGACGACAGCACGGGATAGTCGCCACCGAGTAGCAGCGGGTTTCCAAGATCCGCAAACGAGTAGCTGAACAGGAGCAACGCGGCACCGCCCAGTCCGGGCACCAGGAGGGGCAGGCTGACCGTAGTGAGGATTTTCCCTGCGTGCGCGCCCATGGTCGCTGCCGCCTCCTCCAGCGACGCGTCGAGCCCGCGGAAAAGGTGCAACAGCAGCAGGTAGGCGAAGGGGAAGTAAGACAGGATCTGCGCCGCCACGAGTCCCCAGTAACCGTACAGCGCGGTGGTCTGCAAGCCGAATACGCCATTGGTGATCAAGCCGCGGCGACCATAAAGCAGGATGAGGCTCAGCGCCATCAGGATCGGGGGCGAGATCGTGGGCAGCAGCGCAAGAAAATGCCAGAGCCCCTTCCACGGCATCGCCACGCGGGTCATCGCGTAGGCGTAGAGCGTCGCCAGGATCGTCCCCAGCACCGCAACGGTGAGACCCAGTACGAGCGTGTTGACCAGGACCCGCTGGGTATGGGCATCCGCCAACAGACGTGCAAGGGTTGCGAGGGACGCCGTTCCATCGACCTGCACCGCTTGCGCGAGCAGATTCAGCAACGGGTAGGCGACGAAAATCGCGAGGAATACCGCTACGAGCGGGTACAGGCAGGCGAGTACCCACCCCCGACCGGGCCGCGACAGGCTCCGGTCTGCCGTTACGCCCAGCACGGTGCTACTTTCGGCCGGCCAGAATGTCGCTCTGGAACTTGTCGATCAGTTGCTGCCGCACCGTGGGGCGGCCAGCCCAGGCAAAGTCGAAATTGATCAGCTTCACATTCTGATAGGGCTTGACCAGGTCATGAACCTTGGCCTTGGGATGCGTCGGCACGCTGTAGAAATCCGACGCCGCCAGCAGCTCGACCGCCTCCGGGGTCAGCGACCAGTCGATGAACCGCTTGGCGTCCTCCGGCTCCGGCGCCCCTTTAAGCATCACCACACAAAACAGATCGTAGCCTGTCCCCTCCTGCGGCAGCGACATTTCGATCGGGAACCCGCGCTCGATGCTGCCCAGGATGTCGTGGGCGAACAGGATGCCCACGCCCACCTCGCCGCGCCCCACGAGTTGCGTCGGACCGATGCCCGATCGCGTGTACTGGGCCACGTTGGTGTTGAATCGTTTCAGGTACTCCCAGCCCTTCGCCTCCCCCATCACCTGCAGGACCGTGGTGAGAAACGTATAGCCGGTTCCTGACGTCGCGGGACTGCCCAGACACACCTGTCCGGCGAATTCCGGCCGCGTCAGATCTTCCCAACTGCGGGGAGCCTGCAGGCCTTTCTCCTGCAGGAATTTCTTGTTCGAGGCGATGCCAATGAAGTCGACGTCGGTTGCCGTCCACGAGCCGTCGGGGTCCTTGTAGCGGTCCGGAACAGCCGCCGCTTCGGGCGACTTGTACGGTTGCAGCAACCCATCGGCCTTGAGCGTCAGCATCGACGGCAATCCGATGCCGTACAGGATGCTCGCTTGAGGAGCGTTGCGTTCGGCCCGAATGCGGTTGATGGCCTCGCCGGCGGAAAGCCGCAGGAAAGTCGGCTTGATCCCGGTCTTCTTCTCGAAGCCTTGCGCCACGGCGGTACAGGTTTTCTCCGGCGGTCCCATGTACAGCGTGACCTTTCCAGTCGACTGCGCCCGAACCCCTGCCGGGAGTGCCGTTGCGGCGCCCGCGAGCAGCATTCCCGTGAACTGTCTGCGAGTCATCCGTGCCATGGTCGCCTCCGTGGACATACGTCTATGCAGCCTGATAATTGTCCGTAAACGTGCCAGGGAGGTCAAGGACCGATTTGCGTTGTCGCGCAACGCGCCGACCGCGCTGCGACCCCGACGACTAGGCGGAACAGGACACTAGCCGGGTCGCGCAGCCGACGGCAACGTCACCCGCGCCACCGTCCCGCCTCCGTCGCGGGGCAGCAGATCGAGTCGGCCGCCGTGCAGTCGCGCAATGCGATCGACAATCGCGAGGCCCAAGCCCGCGCCCGGCGCGCCGTCGGCGCGCGCACGCGAATCGCTGGCGCGTGTGAAAGGTTGCTTGAGACGCTCGACGTCGGCCGGCGCGATACCGGGGCCGCGATCGGCCACTTCCACGATCGCCTCACCGCCACGCGACATCGTCGTGACTTCCACCGGCGGTGCGCCGTAGGCAAGCGCGTTGTCGATCAGGTTGCCGAGCAGCCGCGTCATCGCGGTTGGCCGCAAGTGGAACGGCGCGACTGCCCCCGCCGCGAAGCGCACGTCGCGACCGGCGTTCGCATAGCGTTGCACGACGCTGCGGGCGAGCCCGTCAAGGTCCGCGATCTCCGCGGCGACGCCTTCGCTGCCGCGGGCGAAGTCCAGGAACTGCCCGATGGTGCGGTCCATCTCCTCGATGTCGGCGATCATCCCGGAGCGCGTCGCGGCGTCAGCGTGCGCGAGTTCGATGCCCAGACGCAAGCGTGACAGCGGCGTTCTGAGGTCGTGCGACACGCCGGCGAGCAGCAGCGCGCGATCGTGCTCGGTCTGCCGGAGATTGGCGAGCATGGTATTGAAGCCGCGGTTGACCGCCGCGATCTCCGAAGGGCCGGACTCGGGTAGCGGTTGCGGCGTTTCGCCGCGGCCGACGCGCGCGACCGCGCCCTCGAGTTCGCGCAATGGGCGCCCGAGGTAGCGGGCGAACACGAACGCAGCGACCAGCAGTCCCAGCGCCAGCGCGACGCTTATCAGCAACGCGCGCGACGGTTCACCTTCGGCGCCCGGCCGTGGCGGCAGCGGGAAGCCGACCCAGTACACGCCGCTGGCCGCGGGCAAGCGCACCCACAACAACTGCGCGCGCGGTTGCACGCGCATCTCGATACCCGGACCCAGCGCTTCGCCAAATCGCGCCTCGAGCTGCGCGAGGACGGCGACGAACGCCGCAAAAGGCCTCGATCGCGGATCGCCCGGGCCATCGTCTTCGCGCATTAACGGGCCGCCGGGCGCGCCGGCGCCGCGTGCGCCACCGCCCTCGAGGCCACCGCCTCGGGGCATGCCCATACCGGCGCGCCAGCCGTTGCTGGAAAAACCCGGGGGATCGCGTTCGTCGGCCGCGACGATCCGCACGCCGTTGCGCCGCCCGAGTCGAGCGAGCGCCTCGCGCCGGCTCTCGGGTCCGATGCCGTCCAGCGCATCGCGCAGTCCCTGCAGCTGGACGATCTTGGTGTCGCCGAAGTGCCGCAGCATCAGCGCGGCGCGATCCTGACGGAACAGCAGGATCGTCGTCACCACGGCGATGGCGAGCACGCCGACCAGCAGCAGCGCGAGCCGGCCGAACAGCGAGGACGGCCAAAGTCTCATGGCTTGCGGCCGCGCCCGTCGCCGGCGCTGGGATCGCCCGGTTCGCTTCCCGGTTCCAACGGATCCTTCGCGACTGGGCCTCCCGTGGCGGCATTCTCGACACCCGCCGGTGGTGCTTCCTCGTCGTCGTCGGGCACGTAGACATACCCGAAGCCCCACACCGTCTGGATGTAGCGCGGCGTGCCCGGATTGGGTTCCACCAGCTTGCGCAGCCGCGATACCTGCACGTCGATCGCGCGGTCGAACAGCTCGTGATCGCGACCGCGTGCGAGCAGCATCAGCTTTTCGCGCGCGAGCGGCTGCCGCGGGTACTGTAGGAACGCCTTGATCAGCGCGAATTCTCCGGTGGTCAGCGACGTGGTCTCGCCGTCGTGATGCAACGATCGGGCGGCTGGATCGAGCACGAAGCGGCCGAAACGCACGCGACCCTCGGCGGACGGCGTACCGGGTGCCGCGCGCTCGCCTTGCCGGCGCAACACCGCGTGGATGCGGGCGACCAGTTCGCGCGGATTGAACGGCTTCGGCAGGTAGTCGTCAGCGCCCATTTCCAGGCCGACGATCCGGTCGACGTCCTCACCCTTCGCGGTCAGCATGATGATCGGCACGCGCTCGCCAGCGCCGCGGAGGCGCCGGCACACGGCCAAGCCGTCCTCGCCCGGCAGCATCAGGTCAAGCACCAGCAGGTGCGGCGGATCGCGCTGCAGCCGCTTGTCGAGGTCGCGCGCGTCGGGGATCGCGCGCACCTCGAAGCCCTGCTCGGCGAGGTAGCGGGTGAGAAGGTCGCGCAGCCGCACATCGTCGTCGATGACGAGGATGCGAGGCGCGACGGGCGGAGTCGTCATGGCACTGATTGGAGCCCGGGGGACGCGTGGTCGTGCAGGTAAAGTGTTGCGAATTGTAACGGCGCCGCCGTTTCGCAACTCGCGGTTGCAATCGTTGCCCGATCACCGGCGAACTCCCGGGCCAGAATCTGCATCGAACCCAGGAGCTGACCGGTGAATCGAAACCCATGCCGGCCATCCACTGCTCCCAACCCTTTGGAGAACGAAGTTATGACCCACAGCCCCATGTCTTACCGTCGCCAGCTGGCGATGGCTACCGCGCTGTTTGCCGTGTTCGGCGCCACCGCTTACGCGCAAGGTCCCGGCCCGGGAGGCGGGCCGCACGGTCCACAGGGCCACAAAGGCCCGTTCGGAGAACCCATCGCGCAGGCCATTGCGCAGGTGAAGGACAAGCTCGCGCTCGACACCTCGCAACAGGTGATGTGGGACAACGCGGTCGCGGCCACCAAGGCGGCGCGCGGGACCGGGCGTTCCGAGCGCGAACGCGTTCACGCCGCGATGAAGGCGGAACTTGCGAAGCCCGAGCCGGATCTTGCGGCGGTCGCCACGATCGCCGACGACGCGCACGCGAAGGGCCAGGCGTTGCGGCTCCAGGTGCGCAAGGAGTGGCTGAATCTCTACGCGACCTTTTCGCCGGCGCAGAAGCAGGTCATCAGCACGCAGCTCGCCAAGCGGATGGAGCGGATGGAGGGGCATCGCGCCCGCATGATGGAGCGTTGGGGTGCGGGCAAGGGCTGAACAACGAACAGGTCTCGGTGCGGCAATGTGGGCTGCCTTGGGCAGCCCACATCACTTTGGCGCCGGTGGCAGCGAGTCCGGTGGCGCGGCCGGCACATTCGCGGTGGTCGGCGTCGGGCAACGCACAGCATCTCGCGCTCCGACCGGCCGCGAAGTCGCGATCAGCCGCCTGGATGTGACGCGGCAGCGACCAGCGCGGATGCCGCTGCGGCGAGCGCCCCCGGCACCACCGGCTTGCGCAGCAATGCAAACCCGGCCGATCGCACTGCGCTCGCCGCGGCGAGGCTGGTATCTCCCGACACCACCAGCGCCGGGACACGGACCCCGAGTTCGTCGCGCAACATCGCAACGGCGTCGAGCCCCGAGTAGTCACCGTCGAGGCACAGGTCGGCGACGATCAGATCCGGGTAACGCTCCCGCCGTCCGAGTTCGGCGAGCGCGTCGTTGGCATCCCG
>JBKKAZ010000174.1:0-5163 GCA_046714435.1 Casimicrobiaceae bacterium | reverse complement strand
GCGATCACTTCGATGCGCTCGGCGACTACCAATCCCGGCGCGTCGGCCGGAACCAACAGCGCCGAGATGCCCGCGGCGCCCGGCGCGTCGCCGGTGCGCGCGAAGACGCAGTAGAAATCCGCGATGCCACCGTTGCTGATCCAGGTCTTGCAGCCGTCGATTCGCCAGCCCCCGTTGTCGCGCTTCGCGCGCGTCGAGAGCGCCAGCGCGTCCGAGCCGGCATCGGGCTCGGACAGTGCGAAGGCCGCAATCGCCTCGCCCCGCGCGACTCTGGGCAGCCACGACGCGCGCTGCGTGGCGCTGCCCGCCAGCGTGATCGGCCCGCTGCCCAGGCCCTGCATCGCGAACGCGAAATCGGCGAGACCATCGGCGTAGGCGAGCGCCTCGCGCGCGACGCAGAGCGACCGGGAATCGAGCTTCTCGCGCGCGCCACCGTAGGCCGCGGGCACGCAATGCGAGAGGTGGCCGGCCGCGCCGAGCGCACGCACCCAGTGGCGAACCGCCGCGTCCACGTCGTCGTGCGCGACGCGCTGGCGTCCCACCCAGTCGGCGAGCGTCCGGCCGAGCACGCGGTGTTCGTCGTCGAAGAACGGCCAGTCGAGATGGTCGAGGTTCATGAGCCCTCACCCCCCGGCCCCTCTCCCACTGGCGTGGGCGAGAGGAGTGGCAGGTCGCGCGAGCGCGCAAACGGCCAGTCGAGATGGTCGAGGTTCATGGGCCCTCACCCCCGGCCTCTCTCCCACTGGCGTGGGCGAGGGGAGAGGCAGGTCGCGCGCGCACAATTCCCCCTCTCCCGCGCGCGGGAGAGGGTCGGGGTGAGGGTGCCGGGACATCAGCATCGGGTCAATCCTAGTCCTAGTCGCCTAGTCGCGCGCGACCGCGCTCTTGAGCCTTCCGAGCAACTGGTAGAGACGCTCGCGATCGGCCCGATTGAGCCCCGTGGTCAGTTCGATCACCCAGTGCTCGTGCTCGGCGGCCATCGCCGCGAATGCCGCGCGGCCGGTTGCCGTCAGCCGCACGACATGCGAGCGACGGTCGCCCGGGACGTCCTGCCGCTCGACCCAGCCTGCACGCACCAGCTGGTCGGTGAGTGAGGTAACGTTGCCGCCGGTCACCATCAGTCGTCGCGAAAGTTCGCTCATCTTGAGGCCCTCGGGCACGCGCTCGAGCTGGGCCATCAGGTCGAAACGCGGTAGCGTCATCCCGAAGCGCTCGCGCAGGCGCGACTTGATGCGCCGCTCGATCAGCAGCGTGCAGGTCATCAGCCTCAGCCAGAGCCGCAGCGCGTCGTGGTGTTCGTCGTCGAGCCGGCTCTCCGGATCCGGCCCAACGTCTGGCAAGGCAACGGGCGCGTGCACGGCGCTCATCCGGTGGTGATCTCGCCGCCGGCGACCGCGATCGCCTGCCCGGTGATCGACTGCGACGAGGGCAGGCACAACCAGGCGACCGCCGAGGCGACCTCGTCGGGCGTGACCAGCCGCTTCTGAGGGTTGCGCCCGGCGAGCGCCGCCCGCGCCTCGTCGGCCGTCTTGCCGGTGGTCCGGACGATGTTGGCGACCGCCTCGTGGACGAGGTCGGTGTCGGTGTAGCCGGGACACACGGCGTTGACGGTGACCCGCGTGCGTGCGAGTTCCAGCGCCAGCGCGCGCGTCAGACCGATCACGCCGTGCTTGGCCGCGCAGTACGCCGCAGCGTAGGGGTAGCCAGCCAGTCCCGCCGTGCTCGCCACGTTTACGATCCGGCCCGCCGCCGCGCCGGCGATCGACGGCAGCGCGGCGCGCGTGCAGTTGAAGGTGCCGGTGAGGTTCACGGCCAGCATCTCGTGCCAAAGCGCGTCGTCGGTGGCCGAGAATTTGGCGCTGCGCGCACCCCCCGCGTTGTTTACCAGGATCGAAGCCCGCCCGCCGGCGCGGCGGATCGCGTCGAACGCGCGCTGCACCGCGAAGGCGTCGGTCACGTCGCAGGGATGGACGTCGCAGTGGACGCCTTCCGGCAGCGTGGTCACCGCATCGAACAGCCGCGAACGATCGCGGCCGATCAGCGACAGCGAAGCGCCGAGGTTGGCAAGCGCGCTGGCGATGGCCAGTCCGATGCCGCGGCCGCCGCCGGTCACGACGGCGTGCGCTCCTTCGAGTGGGGCAGATTCGCTCATCCGTTGGCCTCCGGTCGGTCGCCGGCGAGTAGCGCCGCCCGCGCGAGATTGCGTTCGAGCTGCGCCTTGCCGGAAAGGTACTGCTTTGGCCAGGCCAGGTCGCCGTAGCCGAGCTGCGCGGCCGCGTGCAGCGTCCAGTAGGGGTCGGCGAGGTGGGGACGCCCCAGCGCGCACAAGTCCGCGCGGCCCGCCATGACGATGCTGTTCACGTGATCGGGCTCGAAAATCGCGCCGACCGCCATGGTCGCGATGCCGACCTCGTTGCGGATGCGGTCCGAGAACGGCGTCTGGTACATGCGCCCGTAGACCGGCTTCGCGGCGCGGGTCGTCTGCCCCGACGACACGTCGATGAGATCGGTGCCTGCCAGCTTGAACAGGCGCGCGATCAAGACCGCATCCTCCGGCGTATTGCCGCCCGGCGCCCAGTCGTGCGCGGAGATCCGCACCGACATCGGCGCGTCCGCGGGCCATGCCTCGCGCATGGCCCCGAACACTTCAAGCGGATAGCGACAGCGCTTTTCGAGCGTACCGCCGAACTCGTCGTCGCGCCGGTTGGTCAGCGGGCACAGGAAAGCCGACAGCAGATAGCCGTGCGCGCAGTGCAGCTCGAGCCAGTCGAACCCGCATTGCGCGCCCCAGCGCGCCGCTCGCACGAAGTCCGCCTTGACCCGCGCCATGTCGTCGGCGGTCATCTGCCGGGGCAACTGGTTGTGCGGGCCGTAGCGAATAGCCGACGGAGCGATCAGCGGCCAATTGCGTTTGCCGGGCGCAGCGCCCGCAGGTTCGTCGAGCGGTTCGTCGGCCGCTTCCCAGCCGAGCTGGGTCGAGCCCTTCGGCCCGGCGTGGCCGAGTTGGAGGCCGATCGCGGCTCCGGTATGTCGGTGCACGTAGCCGACCACGCGCGTCCATGCCGCGCGGTGCTCGTCCAGGTACAGGCCCGCGCAGCCCGGGCTGATGCGCGCATCGGCCGACACGCAGACCATCTCGGTGAACACCAGTCCGGCGCCGCCGTGGGCGCGGCTGCCGATGTGAACGAGGTAGTAGTCGTCGGGCGTCCCATTCGCGCACGAGTACTGCGCCATCGGCGACACCACGACGCGGTTGGCGAGCGTGACACGGCGCAATGTGAACGGCGTGAACATGGGGGGTATCGGCCTGGGTGGCGCCGCATCGGGCGGCGCCGAAGCGCGCACCGCGAACCAGCGCTCCATCGACTCGACAAAGTCGTGGTCGCGCACGCGGAGGTTCTCGTGCGAAATGCGCTGGCTGCGCGTCAGCAGGCTGTACGCGAACTGCTCGGCCTCCAGCGCGGTGTAGCGCTCGACGTTCTCGAACCACTCGGTCGAGTTGCGCGCGGCGTTCTGCAATTTCAGCACCTCCACGCTGCGCTCCGCCTGGTAGGCGGCCAGCGCCGCGCCAAGCTCACCGCGGTGCACCGCGAGCTGGCGCTCGAGCGCGATCGCATCCTCGAACGCGAGCTTGGTTCCCGACCCGATGGAAAAGTGCGCGGTGTGCGCGGCGTCGCCCAGCAGCACCACCGGCACGCGCTTGCCGTCGCGCCGATGCCAGTGCACCCAGGTTTCGCAAATCACGCGCGGAAACCGGATCCAGATCGCCGAGCCGCGCAGGTGCGACGCGTTGCTCAGCAGCGGGTGTCCACCGAGGTAGCGCGCGAACAGCCGCTCGCAGAAGGCGATGCCTTCCTCCTGCGACATGCGATCGATCCCGGCGCGCTGCCATACCGCTTCGGGGGCCTCGACGATGAAGGTCGACGTTCCGCTCTCGTACTGGTAGGCGTGCGCCTGGAACCAGCCGTGCGCGGTGCGCTCGAACGCGAACGTGAATGCCGGGAACGGCTGGCGCGTGCCGAGCCAGACGAAGCGGCACTGGCGAAGATCGATGTCGGGCGCGAACGATGCCGCGTAGCGGGTGCGCACGCGGCTGTTGATGCCGTCGCTGGCCACCACCAGGTCGGCAGCGAACTCGCGCGCCGCGTCGAAGTCGTCGATCACGTCGCGCCGGTAACAGAGCTCGACCCCCAGGGCTTCGCAGCGCTGCTGCAGAATGCCCAGCAGGTGCTTGCGCCCGATGCCGCAGAAGCCGTGGCCGCCAGAGCTGATGGTGCGGCCCTTGAAGTGGACGTCGATGTCGTCCCAGTGATTGAAAGCGCTTTCGATCCGACTCGCGGTTTCAGGGTCCGCGGCCGCCAGATTGCCGAGCGTCTGGTCGGAAAACACCACCCCCCAGCCGAAGGTGTCGTCCGCCGCGTTGCGCTCCACCACGCGCACCGCGTGGGCGGAACCCGACCGCCTGAGCAGCAGCGCCAGGTAGAGACCGGCGGGACCGGCGCCGATGATCAGTACGCGCATCGGTGATTCGAGGTTGCGATCGGGGATGGAATAGTTCCAGTATAAATATTCCCTAATTAAAGTAAAGCAGGTACGAACCGACGCGAAAATGTCAATCGATCCAAAGTCTTAGACAAACAGTCGATCGCCGTCGGGCCCTGCTTGGCGCGACCCTCCCTTCCCGGCCGCCTGCCGCGGCCCTGCCGGGAGACCGCGATGCAACCCAAACTGCTGCCTGCGCGAGCCGCGCGTGCTTTCACGCTGGTCGAACTTGCGATCGGGCTCGCGATCCTCAGCGTCCTGTTCGCCCTCGCTGCCCCCAGCTTCGCCCGCTTCCTCGCCGAACAGAAACTGCTCGGGGAAGCGCGACGACTCGCCGAGGGCATTTCGCTCGCTCGAAGCGAAGCCGTGAAGCGCAATGGGCACGTCGTGCTGTGCGCCACGACACCCATCGATGACTGCGGCGATGCACGCCACTGGCACGAGGGCTGGGTGATGTTCGCCGATGCCGACGGCAACGCGACCATCGACCCCGCGGACGCGATCCTGGGACACGATGGCAGCGCGGAAGCCGGCGTGACGCTGGTCGGCATCGGCCCTGTCGAGCGCTATGTGCGCTTCGATTACAGTGGCCGCGCTCGCACGATCAGCGGCGGGCTGCAG
>JBKKAZ010000173.1:0-4184 GCA_046714435.1 Casimicrobiaceae bacterium | reverse complement strand
TCGCGCTGTTTGCGTCGCGGCTGTCGTCGCGCATCCGCAAGCTCCGCGACGAGGTCGAGCAGGCGATCGACGCCAGGGGCCGGGTTCGCCATATCGCCGCCGGGTCGCGGGCCGGGGACGAGATCGGCGACCTGTCGCGCAGTTTTTCCGGGGTACTCGGGCGGCTCGCCGATTCCGCCACCCATCGCGAGCAACTCGCGAGCCGGCTCTCGCACGAGTTGCGCACGCCGATCGCCGTGGTCCGCTCGTCGCTCGAGAACCTGCAGGGCGACGCGGTGTCGGCCGACGCGCGCGTGTATCTCGATCGGGCGCAGGGCGGGCTCGACCGCCTGGCCGAGATCCTGACCCGAATGAGCGAAGCCACCCGGCTCGAGCAGAGCGTGGATGACGCCGATTTCCAGCGGCTCGATCTCGCGGCGCTGGTCCGTGCCTGCGTGGACGGCTACCGCAGCGCGTTCCCGGGCCGCAAGTTCGTTCTCGACGCGAGCGCAACGCCGGTAGTGCTCGACGGCGCACCCGACTTGATCGCGCAGATGCTCGACAAGCTGATCGCCAACGCGGTCGAGTTCGGCACGCCGGGCGAGCCGATCGTCGTGCATGTCGAGCGCGCCGGAGCCTCGGGGCTGCTTTCGGTAAGCAACACCGGCCCGCCGCTTCCCGAAGCCATGCAGGACCGCGTGTTCGAGTCGATGGTATCGGTGCGCGGCGAGGCCCAACGCGATGCGGCGCCGCCGCACCTCGGGCTCGGCCTCTACATCGTGCAGCTGGTGGCCCGGTTGCACGGCGGCAGCGCGCGCGCCGACGACCGGGCGGACGGAACGGGCGTGGTAATGACCGTGAGCTTCCCGGCGGGTGCATGACGCGCGTTGTTCGGCCCTGTTACGGACGCCAGGTGCCGGGCATGAACCACCCGCGCCATTGCGTCGGGTGGCGCCGCACATGCGCTTCGAGGATCGTCGCGTAACCCTGCGCGAGCGACCGCGTTCGCTCTGCGGTATCGCCGACCCCGCTTGCTACCACAGGCGCGCCGACGACGACCTGGAACCCGCCGTTCTCGTCCGCCATCGTGAACACCGGCAGCAGCGGCGCGTCGTGGAGCGCGGCCAGCATCGGCGCGCCGAGCGCGAGCTGCAGCGTGCCGCCGAGAAACGGCATGGCAAACGGTGTGCCTTCTGATCCATTGGCGGCAATCGTGACGATGGCGTTGGCGTAAAGATGCGAGCGAAGCGCTTCGAACGCGACGGGTGAATCGTCGTCGATGGTGATGGTGTGGGCACGATAGCGGTCCTCGACCCGTGTTCGCACCGGGTTCAGCACCGTCATGCCGAACTGCGTGCCGGAGTAGGGATGGATCACACTGCGCAGGTTGACCAATGCGAACCCGGCCCCCGCGAGCGCCCGCTTGGCGACAAGTCCTCCGGCCGCGGACGGACACGACCACAACACGGCGCCGTGTCCCTGGTCGAGCGCAGCGCGCAGATGCTCGACACCGCTCAGGCGGATCGCGGGACGCCAGCCGAGCGGCAGGTGCTCGCGCAGCGTCATGACGACATCCGCGTAGACGCCGGCGAGCATGCGGCGCTCGAGCGATGCAGCGGTCAACGGGACGTCGAGCCTAGCGAGGGCGACACCCATGTCTCTTGCGCGCGTACCCCTCAACGCGACGTGCACGCGCGCGAGCACCCGGCAGGCGACGGGCCACATCCTCGGGGGCAGCAGCCAGGCGACCGGCGCGAGCCCCAGCAGCGTCATCGCGATCAGCAGGTCAGGGGGGCGAAGCACCGGTCGCGAAGGGCGGGGCGGCGCGACGCCGGACGCCGGACGCGGAGGCGAATGCGGCTGCGCGCCCGCCGGCAGCCGCCACCGCTCGATCTCGGCAGCCATCCGCGACACCGTGGACGCCGAGTCGTAGATCGCGCTCACGGGGAGGCGCACGCCGAACGCGCGCGCGAGGGAATCGAAGAGCTCCGCCGCCCGGAGCGAGTCTCCGCCGAGCAGGAAGAAATCGTCATCGAGCCCGACGCGATCGGCCTTGAGCGAGTCGCGCCACAGTTCGCGCACCACCTCCACTGAAGGCGGCGCAGGACGCTCCACAGTCCGGGCGGCGCCGCGCTGCGAATCGATCAGCACGCTGCACTCGTTCGCGAGCCTGCGAACATCCGGCTTGCCCGCCGGCAGCGTCGGCAGCGCGTCCCGGAAGAAGATCCGGCGCGGGACCTTGAAATCGGCCAGCTCTTCGCGCACGAACGCCTTCAGCGCCTGCTCGGTCGTCGTGGTGCCGGCGCGAAGGACCACGGCGGCGACGACCTCCTCACCCAGGCTGGCGTGCGCGATGCCGAACACCTTGACCTCGCGAATCGCGTCGTGGCGAGCCAGGCGCGTCTCCACTTCACGGGGCGAAATCTTCTCGCCGCCGCGGTTGATCTGCTCCGTCACCCGCCCCGTGAGCGTGAGAAAGCCATCCGCATCCATCCGGCCCCGATCACCGGTCCGATACCAGCCGTCGACGAACGCCGCTGCGTTCGCTTCCGGATCGTCCACATAGCCATCAAAGACGCTTGGTCCACGCACGACGATTTCGCCGTCCTGCCAAGCGGCGACAGGCTTGCCGTCGTCGCCGAGGATGGCTACCTCGTTGCGGACCGGGCGGCCGACACTGCCGGGTTTGACGTACGCAGGCGGCATCGGCTGACAGGCGATCGCACCGGTTTCCGAGGCCGAGTACTGCTCGAGGACCGGCACGCCGAACGCGGCTTCGAGCCCGCGCTGGACCGCAGGGTCCAGCGGTCCCGAGCCGGATCGGAAGAGGCGCGGCCGCGAGCGGGCGACGACGTCGCGGTGCGCGTCCACGCCATCGAGGATCGCCTTGAGGAATGCATAGCCGGCGCCGATCACCGTCGGCCGGTAGCGATCGAGCTGGGCGTAGAACGACGACGTCCGGAACCCGTCCACGCAGACGATCGCAGCGCCATTCAGCAGCGGCACGAGTAGCGACGAGTTGATCCCGGCGCCGTGAAACAGCGGCATCAGGTGAAGCAGGCGATCGTGCGGCCCATAGCCGAAGATGCTCTGGACGCTGCTCGCATAGGCCAGGGCATGCCGTTGCCTCAGTGGGACGATCTTCGAGCGTGACGTCGTGCCGGAGGTGAGCAGCAGCACGCCGACGTCGTCGGCCTCGTTCCAGCGCGGAACGCCGCCGGCGGTTGCATCGCCGACGAGTGTGAAATTGCCAGCCGGCGCCGACGCATGGCTCGCGAGCTCGAAAATCGCCACACCCGACGCGCGCGCCACGTCGCGCGCCGCCGATGGCAGGCCCGACGGAATGATCAGCGCCTTCGGCCGGATGCGGTCGAAGTAATGCCGGACTTCTTCGGCGGCAAACGCGGGGTTCATCGGCACGGCGACCGCGCAGCTCATGACGCCGAGGCACAACACCACCGGGTCGACGCCGCTCGCTGCCGCGATCACGATGCGGTCGCCATGGCCAAGGCCAAAGCGGCCGAGATCGTCCCTGATCGCCGTGATCCGCTCGGCCAAGCCGGCGAACGTCAGCGGGTCGCGCCCAGGCGCGAGGATCGCCTCGTGTTCCGCAAGCCGTTCCCCCAATGCGCTGAACGCGGACGCCAGTCCCGTCACTCGCTTCGTCCTTTCAATGCCCCCGACGTCCTGCAGCTACGATTCGAGAATCGCGAGCACGCAGTCGGAACAGAACAAGACAAAGGCAAATTTGACCCCGGCAAGCGCCGACGGATCAGGTTAGCACGGGCTGCCGCGGCCGCGCCTACGGAGGAACGGGTTGGTCGCGCGTGGAGCCTGGCGGAACGTTCTTGCTCCGAGGGGCGAGCGTGTGAAGCGGCGGGTCGGCGATAATGCCGGCTCATGTCGCAGCTTTCCGCATCCTTGGACCGCGAACACGCGCGATGACCACGCTCCCGCTCGCGGGCGCGCCGCCGCGCTTCCTGCAGGTGTACGGCGCTTTCGCGGCCGCGTACCTGCTGTCGTACCTCTACCGCACGGTCAACGCGGTCATCTCTCCGGAGCTTGCGAGCGAGCTGATGCTGGGGCCCGCATCGCTGGGTTTTCTCACCAGCGCATATTTCCTCGCGTTCGGGACCATTCAGATTCCGGTCGGCATGTTGCTCGACCGGTTCGGACCGCGCCGCGTCGAGCCGGTGCTGCTGTCG
>JBKKAZ010000172.1:0-17915 GCA_046714435.1 Casimicrobiaceae bacterium | reverse complement strand
ACGTTGAGCGGCGCCGCCGCGATGATCGCCGACGGCGCGCTCGACGATCCGACCATGGACGTCATCCTCGGTTATCACAACTGGCCGCAGGTCGAGGCGGGGAGGATCGGCTACCACCCCGAAGCGGTGATGGCGTCAGCCGACGCCTTCGACCTGACGCTGAAGGGCCGCACCGGTCATGGCGCGCATCCTCACCTTGCGGTGGACGCGATCGCCGCGGGCGCTTATTTCGTCACCCAGCTGCAGTCGATCGTCAGCCGCGAGGTGGCGCCGCTTTCGCCCGCCGTGATCACGATCGGCGAGTTCCACAGCGGCACGGCGCGCAACGTCATCGCGCCGGCCGCCGTTCTCAAGGGCAGCGTGCGCACCATGGAGGCGAGCGTGGCGTCCGCCATCGAGGCTGCCGTGCGCAGGCTGCTCGAGGGCATCAAGACCGGCATGCGGGTCGACTATGAGCTCGACTGGAAGCGCGTCGCGCCCGCGCTGCGCCAGAATCCGGCGGCGCTCGCCAGCGTGCTCGCCTCGGCGACAGCCATGCTCGGTGCCGAGAACATCGTGGAGCTGCCCCAGCCGTCGATGGGCAGCGAGGACTTCGCGTGGTTTGCTGAGAAGGTCCCGGCGGCGCACCTTCGCATCGGTTCGAAGATCGACGGCCTCGACACCGCCATCCACCGCAGCAACTACGACTGCAACGACCTCGCCATTCCGACCGGTGTGAGTGTCATGACGCGTGCCGCGCTCGACCTCGCGAGTGGAACTAACCCTTCATCCTAGCCATCGCTTCCTCGAGCGCCTTGGTGGCTCCGGAGATGTCGGGCAGCTTCTCGCCCGCGTCGAGCCGCGCGCGCGACTTCGCTTCGGCGTCCTGCATCCCGATGGCGCGCTCCGCGGCGGCCTCGGCCTCGGTCCGGTCGAGCACCACGATTCCGCACTCGTCGGCGATGACCACGTCCCCGGGCGTGACGTTGACGCCGCCGCAGCTCACCGACACGCAGAACTCGCCGGCGAGGCCGATTCGCTTCGTGGTCACCGCCGAGAGGCCACGGCACCATAGCGGCACGCCGTACTTGCGCACCTCGCCGATGTCGGTCGCCACGCCGTCGATGATGACGCCGGCGAGCCCCGCCACCTTGCACGCGTAGGCGACCAGGCCGCCGAACGCCGCGTGACGGTGGTCCCCGCACCGGTCGATCACCAGCACATCGCCGCGACGCACCTGGCCGAGTGCGTAGCCGACGATCGTGCCGTCCATCCCCGGGGCGCGGACCGTGACCGCTGGCCCGGCGATGCGCACATCCGGCTGCATGGCGCGGATGCCCGGGTCCATGAAGCCCCAATTGCGGAAATGCCCGATGGTCGCCGGCTCGGCCTTCACCAGCGTGTCGACGAGCTTGCCATCGAGCCCAGGTGGCAGCGATCTAAGGATAAACACTGCGAAACTCCTTCACGTCAGCGAGTGCCATGTCGCGCAGGCGCGCAACGTCGCTCCCGGCGTTGATCATCTGATAGCCGCGCTGGAACATCTCGCGCCAGGTGGATCCGGGGTGCGGCACGGTCCCCATCGGCTTGCCACTGCGCTTGATGCCTTCCTCGGCGCGGGCAATGAGCTGTGCCACCTCCGGGTGCTTCAGGTCCCCGAGTTGACCGACCGTGCCGGAAAGATCGTAGGGGCCGATGAACAGCACGTCGACGCCTTCCACCGCGGCGATGGCGTCGATGTTCTCGACCGCCTTCGGCGACTCGATCTGGCAGACGATCAGAAGCTCATCGGCCGCACTCCTGCGATAGTCCGCCGCGCGGATGCCGTAGTCGGAAGCGCGCGCCGAACCGAGCGCCGAGCCGCGCCGCCCCGCGCTCGGGTAGCGGCAGGCTGCCACCACCGCGCGGGCGTCCTCGGCCGTTTCGACATTCGGCACCATCACACCCTCGACCCCGGCGTCCAGCACGCGCTTCAGGTAATTCGGATCGTTCGACGGCACCCGCACGATCGAGCTGCAGTTCGGCGTCGCTGCCATTGCCTGCAGCGAATGCAACAGCGCGGAAGGCTCCCCGAAGCCGTGCTCCTGGTCGAGCAGCAGGTAGTCGAATCCGCAGTAGGCGAGAAGCTCGATGACGGGCGGGCTGCCGAGGACCGTCCAGCAGCCGAGGGCTCGCTTGCCGGAGCGTAGCCGGTGCTTCAGCAGGTTGGGACGAAACATTGTTTCTCTCCAGCGCGATGGCGATGCACGCGGCCCAGCGTGGGCCGCAAACGGCGAGTGTCGATGCGCGAAGGCTCATGGTGACGCCCGTCTTGCTGATCACCTGACGCGCAACTCCGCTGCAGCGAGGTCGCGCACCAGCGCCGCAAGCACGCGCCCCAGCGCTTCGTTCCACGCCTGCGCCAGCGCTTCAGGCGTCGCGGCGGCGAGCGGCACGCGCTCGCGGTACTCGCGCGACCAGATCACGGTCGACGGGAACGCCGTTCTCGACAGGTAGTAGTTGATGCCGAACACGGCCGCAGCTGGCGACTGCCTGGCGTCGGCATACAGCTCGGTCGCAAAACCTTCGAGGACCAGGTCGCCCTCTTCCGGTGCGGTGCCGGAAGGCACGACTCGCACGAACAACGCAGCGCCGGCGAGCGCCTTGGTCGTCGACTGCGCGATCATTGCAGCAGGCGCCACGAAGAACTCGTTGTAGAAATCCGACTCGTACCTGACTTCGCCGGTGCGGTAGACAAATCCACGGTCGCGATACGGCGCCGCGACATTGAATGTTCCGATCCGCAGCGTCGCCGGCTTCGCTGCGGCAGTGCTCGCCGGCGCCGGCGGATCGAGCAGAAAGGTGTTCTTGACCGGCGAAGGCCGTGTCAGCGAGCAGCCGGTCAACACGACGGACAGCACCAGCGCAATTACCACGCCGGCTGCGCGATGCTCGGCATACCGCAGGTCGAAGGTCATTTGAGGCGCTCCAGCGGGGTCGGCGGCTCCCCGAACAACACGTTCGAGGGATGGCGCTTCACGCTTTCGGTGAGTTCGCGCAGATTGTCGGTGACCTGCCGCAGATTCTCGATCGTCGACGCGAGGTTGGTTTCGCCGCCGCCGACCACTCGGTCGAGGCGCGCGAGCGTGCGCTCCAGGTGCCCCAGCGTTGCCGCAAGCCGCGGGTCGGACACCAGCTTGCGCACCTCGATCACCGCGGCGCCGGCGTCCTCCGGCAGCTTCTTGAGCGCGGGGTTCGCCAGCGTAGCTTTGAGTTCCTGGTTGGACTGGCGCAGCTCCGTCAGCAGCGCGACCGCTTCATCGGAGACGCGCTTCGCCGCAATGCCGTCCATCGTCTGCTCGATCTTGGCCAGCGTACGCTCGGTCTGCTTGCCGATCGCGCGGGTGTCGATCGCGCCGATGCGCTCGTTGGTCGTCAGCATCAGCTTGTTGAAGTTGGCGACCGTGCCCTCAATGTCGAGGTTGCGCAGTTTTTCGAAGATCTCGGAGGCCGCGTCGACGAGCGCGGTCACCGTCGAGCGTGCGCTGGGGATGTAGGTGTAGCGCGGCGTCCAATCAACCGACAGCACCGGATTCAAAGCCGGGTCGACGTAGTCGATCTCGAGATAGCTGGTGCCGGTGATGCCCTGCGGGGCGAGCCTGACCCTCAGGCCGCGCTCGACCTCGAGCGCCGCGTTGGCCGGATCGGTGAAATCGCCCGCCGCCGCGCGTCCTCCGAGCAGGCGCGGCTGGATTTCGGACTCCACCAGCACGTAGCGCGCCCGCTCCGACATCGGCCGGTCGACCTGGTAGACGGCGTAGGTGAAGCTGATGCGGGTGACGTCGCCGATCACCACGCCGCGGTACTTGAGCTTGCTGCCGACGTCGAGCCCCTGCACCGACTCGTTGAAGTAGGTCTCGACGGTGAGCTTCGGCGTGAACCAGCGGCCGCTGCCGATGATAAGCAGGATGGCAATCGCGGACGCCACCGCACCGATGACGAACAGCCCGAGCTTGAAGTAGTTGGCGCGTTGGCTCACGGCGGTCAGTGCGTGGCGGGCTCGGGCTCGCGGTTGAAGAACGCGCGCACTCGCGGATCAACGGTGTGCTCGCGCAACTGTCTGGGATCGCCCTCCGCGATGATACCTTTGGCGCGGCGGTCGAGCAGGATCGCGCGGTCGAGCGCGGTGAACACGCTCGCAAGGTCGTGGGTCACGATCACGAAGGTCACGCCGAGGCTCTCGGAGAGACGGTGGATGGTCGCGTCCAGCGACGCGGCGGTGATCGGATCGAGACCCGACGAGGGCTCGTCGAGGAACAGGATCTCGGGGTCGAGCGCCATCGCGCGGGCAATGCCGGCGCGCTTCTGCATCCCGCCGGACAGCTCCGCGGGCAGGTGGCCGGTGAACGCCTCGAGTCCGACCAGCTCGAGTTTCATGCGCGCGATCAGGTCGATGGCGTCGTCGGGCATCGCGGTCGCGGTCTCGAGCGGCAGCCTGACGTTTTCGAGCAGCGTCATTGAGCCGAACAGCGCGCCGGACTGGTACATGACGCCGAAGCGGGCCAGGATCCGGCGGCGCGCCTCGTCATCGGCGTCCCACAGCTCATCGTCGCCGTAGAAGACCTGTCCGTTGATTGGCCGTAGCAGACCGATCATGTTCTTCATCAACGTGCTCTTGCCGCTGCCCGAACCGCCGAGGATGCCGAAGACTTCGCCGCGCCGCACCTCGAACTCGATACCGGTGAGGATCGGCACCTCGTCGTAGCCGGTGTCGACGCCGACCACGCGGATGATCGGCTCGCCTTTCGCACCGGTCGCGTCGGGCGGGTTGCCAGCATTCATCAGATGCCCAACAGGTAGTAGGCGAGCGCGAATACGCCGTCGACGACCACCAGCATGATGATCCCCGTGACCACCGCGCGCGTCGCCGCGTCGCCGACCGCGGAAGCGCCCGCCCCGGTCTGCAACCCGCGCAGGCAGCCGATGCCGGCCACCAGTACGGCGAACACGAACGACTTCACGAAGCCGGCGAGGAAATCGCGCAGGCCGACGGCGACGTCCGCCTCGCGGAAGAAGGCAAGGAACGGGATGCCGAAGGTCTGCATGGTCACCGCGCCGCCGATCAGTCCCACGAGGTCCGAGAACAGCGTCAGCAACGGCGTCATCAGCAGCGCGGCGATGATCCGCGGAATCACCAGGAAGCGCACCGGATCCAATCCCATGGTCGTCAGCGCGTCAACTTCCTGGTTGACGCGCATCGTGCCGATCTCGGCGGCGAACGCGGCCCCGGAACGACCGGCGAGCAGGATCGCGGTCATCAGCGGGCCCAATTCGCGCAACATCGCGAGGCCAATCAGGTCGGCGACGAAGATTTCCGCGCCGAAGCGCTTCATCGGCACCGCCGACTGGAACGCAAGAATCGCGCCCAGCAGGAACGAGATCAGCGCCACGATCGGCAGCGCGTCCGCGCCGACCCGCTCGGCGATGCGCCACACGTCGCGCCAGCGGACCGTGCGCGGGTGAGTCAGCGCATACACGAGCGCCGCGCTGGTTTCGCCGATGAACGTGACCTGGTTCCGCAGATCGCGGGCGGTCATCGCGGAAGCGCGGCCAATTTCCTCGACCAGCGGCCGAGGTTTTGGCGGTGGGTCGAGATCGTGCTCCAGCCGGCGCGCATCGAACTGCGCGAGCAGTGCGTCGTAGGGGGGCCGCAGGTGGCGCACCTCGATCGGGGGCGTTCGCGACTCGCGCAGCAGTTCGACCAGCAGCGCCGCACCCGCGCCGTCGCAGTAGTCCACCTCCGAGGCATCGACGACGATGCGCCGTGATCCGGCTTCGGCCGCCGCACCGCGCAGTCTGGACCAAAGCTCGGTCAGCGCTGCGGCGTCGAGACGTCCCGACAGCGCCAGCACCCGCGCGCCGTCCGCGGAGTCCGATATTGCAAGCGCCGCCAAGATCGAAGCGCTCCGCGCTAGGGAACGAGTTCGAGCTGCGTGCCGTAGACGCGCACGCGATCGCCTTCGCGCAGCGCCGGCTCGTAGTCGTTGGTCACGGTACGCACGCCGCCGCGTTCCATCTTCACGACGATCTCCCAGCGCTGGCGCTGATAGGCGTTTGGCCGCTTCGCGTAGCCCGCGCCGCCGGCCGCGCCGAGCACGACCATGTTCCCGGTCGACAAGTTGAAGCTCGAAGTCACCTTGCCCGGCTGGTTGCCGGGATCGCCGGCCAAGCCCGACGTGTTCATCGCGCCAAGCGAGGTCCACTCCTCGCGCACGGTGGACGGGCGGATCGACTCGACGCGGCCGCAATTGTCGCAACGCTCCTGCGCGAAGGCAGGCGCGCTGGCGACGACCAATAGCGCGATCCAGAAGCGCATGGCTACTTACTCCGGCAACCGGTTGAGGTAGAACATCGCGTGCAGCAGCGGACCCGGCCGACCGAGCGAGGCGAACCAGCGCTGGAAGATGCCGTCGATCTCGCCGCTCCGGTACACGGCGACGAGGGCGCGGTTGACCGCCAGCCGGAAATCAGGATCGTCACGGCGCACCACGAGCGCGTAGGGTTCGTAGGAAAAATCGGCACCGACCAGCGCCAGCGCGTCGGGTTTGGCCGCCCGCTGGCGCAGCGCGGTGAGCACGATCCGATCGCCCGCAAAGCCATCCACCTTGCCAGCGACGAGTTGCGCGGCGCCTTCGGCGCCGTTGCTCACCGGCACCAGCGTCGCTGCGACGCCGAGCGCGGACAGTTCCGCGGTGAGCGCGTGCTCGGTGGTCGTGCCGGGTATGACGGCGACGCGGCGGTTCTTCAGATCCACGAGTCGCGCGATCCTTGCGCCCGTACGCACCAGGACGCTTCCGCCGTCGACATAGATCGGAACGCTGAAATCGACCCTCTCCATGCGCGCGAGCGTTACCGTGCTGGTGCCGCATTCGATGTCGGCGTCCCCGCGTGCCACGGTGTCGAAGCGCGTGGCGGCGTCGACCGCCTTCCACTCGATGCCGAGCTTGGGCAGCGCCAGCGCCTTCCCGATTGCTTCCGCCGCCCGTTCGCAAAGTTCGACCGAGTAGCCGCGCACCCGTCCGTCACGATCCTTGAACGAGAACGGCGCAGCGCCGTCGCGATAGGCGAGCTTGATGGTCCCCGTGCTCTTGATGCGATCCAGTGTCGGACTCGCCGCGAGTGCTACGACGGGGACGAGGCACAGCGCGGCAACGAGCAGCGACGACATGCTGCGATGCCGGCAGCCGGAAACGGCCATGCGGGAGGGGACTGTCAACGTCGGGGACGCGCGCAGGACGGGCGGCGGCGAGTTTAGCACGCACTCCTGCGCACCGCCGCGCCGTGCCCGACGGCCGGTTGTCGCCGCGCCGCTACACGCCCGCCGCAACCGGGCGTATTCTTTCAACCCGCGCTGCCCACTCGGGACCGGGCCGAATCATGATTTCACACTGTCGCTGGCACGACGCCGTGCACGCCGTGATCGCACACGGAGGACGCGCGGTGCTGGTGAGCGTCGCTGGGGGCGCCGGTTCGACGCCGCGCGAACCGGGTGCGGCCATGGTGGTGAGCGACCATGGCGCCTGGGGCACGATCGGCGGCGGCCATCTCGAATTCGAAGCGACGCGCCTGGCGCGCGAGGCGCTTGCAGACACTGCGCCGCCTGCGCAGTGGCTCGTGCGCTTTCCGCTTGCGGCCCGGCTTGGCCAGTGCTGCGGCGGTGTCGCCACGCTTTCGTTCGCAACGCTCGATGCCGGCGCTTCGCCCTGGCTCGAGGGGGTTGCCGCGTGCGCCCGGGCGAACACGCCGTGCGTCGTCGTCGGGCGGATCGAGCCCGGCGAGTTCGCCGGCGGCAGGCTGGTGGTCACGGCCGACGATGCGCGCGGTTCGCTGGGCACGCCGGCGCTCGATTCCGTCGCGGTGGCGCAGGCTCGCGAGCGGCTCGCGTCGTCGCCCGCGGAATCGCGGGGCGGCAGTGGCGTGCTTACGGTGGACGGCGTGACGCTGTTTCTGCACGTGAACCGCCCGAACGGATTTGCGGTGGCGGTGTTCGGCAACGGGCACGTGGGACGCGCGCTGGTCCAGGTCCTGGGCGCGCTGCCCGCCGACGTGCGCTGGATCGACATCCGCGAGCACGACTTTCCGGAGCGCGTGCCCGGCAACGTCGAGATCGTCGCGACCGACGATCCGGTGGCCGAGATCGCGGGCACTCCGCGCGGGTCCTGCCTGGTCGTGATGACGCACAGCCATCCGCTGGATTTCGACATTGTCGAGGCCGCCCTCTCGCGCGGTGACTTCGCCTACGTCGGCATGATCGGCTCGAAGTCCAAGCGCGCGCAGTTCGAACGGCGTCTTGCCGCGCGCGGTGTATCGGCGGACACGCTGCGCCGACTGACCTGCCCGATTGGCGGCGGGGTGTTGCGCAGCAAGGAGCCGGGAGTGATTGCAGTCGCAGTCGCCGCCGAACTGCTGGCATTACGCGAAGCGATCGAAGTCAGGCCTCCGAAGGGAGTCGAGCCCGGCATCCAGGGCATGGCGCGCACCGGTCCGAGGCGGATCGGCTCGCGCGGCGACTGATCCGACGCGCGCTCGCGACCGATGAATCGAAGGGCGCTCTCGCTGTCGATCGGTATCGCCGCGCTGGTGCTCGCGACAGCGCCCCCCGCCGACGCCCAGCCTGCCACGAAACTCGTTCGGGTCGGCTACCTGACCCCCACGACCCGCGTGGAACTCGAAGCGGCTTTCCGGCAGGAGTTGTCGAGGTTGGGCTACGTGGAAGGCCGCAACCTCGTCATCGAGTACCGCAGCGCGAACGGCCAGTTCGATCGGCTGCCCGCGCTCGCGACGGAACTGGTGCGCTTGAACGTGGACGTCATCGTCGCGAACGTCACCCAGGCTTCCGTCGCGGCGAAGGCTGCGACGACAACCATTCCCATCGTCATGACCGCCGTGGCGGACCCGGTGGGCTCGGGGTTGGTGGCGAGCTTGGCACGTCCCGGCGGCAACGTCACGGGCAGCTCCGGCGCGAATGTGGAGGTGGTCGGCAAGCAACTCGAATTGTTGCGCGAGATCGTACCGGGCTTAACGCGTGTCGCGGCGCTGTGGAATCCGACCAATGCGGTGTTCGCGATGCAGCAGCTGGACGAGGCGAAGTCCGCGGCCGCGCGCCTCTCGATCGAGCTTCAGGTCGTCGAGGCGCCCCGGCCGGAGGCGCTGGAGGGCGCCTTCAAGACGATCGCCGCGGGCAGGCCCGGTGCGTTGCTGGTCCTGGGCGATCCCGTGCTGGCTATCCAGGCGGAGCGGATCGCGCGCCTTGCGATCGATCATCGTCTGCCGGCCGCAACCGGCTTCGCAAACTACGCGGACGCCGGACTGCTCGTTGCCTACGGCGCGAACTTCGAGGAGTTCTACCGGCGCGCCGCCGTCTATGTCGATCGGATCGTCAAGGGCGCCAAGCCCGGAGACCTCCCCGTCGAACGCCCGACCCGCTTCGAACTCGTCGTCAACGCCAGGACCGCGCAGGCGCTCGGCATCACCCTCTCGCCATCACTCGTGACGCGCGCCGATCGGGTCATCCGCTGACCGCCGTCTTCAGCCATCGGCGCAACCCGGGCATCGACCGCGGGCGTGACAGCGTGCCGACGAATAGCGCGCGCCGAGCCGCGTAGAATCGCGCCAGCATGAACGAGCGGGACGCCCTGGCCGTGGCCCTGGTGCGCGCGATCGAGTCTTCGGATCGCGAACGCGCGCTATGGAGCGACGCAGATCGCTCGTGGGCCAGCCGGGCGGCCGCGGAGGTCGTGGGCGAAGGCGCTTCGCCGGATGCCTTTCTCGCGCGGCGTGCGCGGCTTGCGAGCGAAAGGCTGGGCGAGCGCCACCCGCCGCTCGTCAAGGCCCTGCACGCGCTGCGCTGGCGCTCGTGGGTCGGCGCGGCGTTGATCCTGCTCGCGTTCATCGCGGGGTTCGCGATCGATCGTTTGGACGCAGGGTCGCGAATCAACATACTCGCCCCGCCGGTCCTCGGGCTTCTTGCCTGGAACCTCGCGGCGTACCTGCTGTTGCTCGTCCGTCTGGTACTGAATTTTGGACGCGGGGGCGAAGGCGCCGCGGGACCGCTTGCGCGCGCGGTCATGCATGCCGCGGCCGGTGCCGATCGATGGACTCGGCAGGCGGCTGGCGGTGCCTTCGGTGCGCTTGGACCAGCCGTTGCCGCCTTCACTGCCGAGTGGTCACGATGCATCGCGCCGCTCTACAACGCCCGCACCGCGCGCATCCTGCACCTCGCCGCAGCGGCGCTTGCTGCCGGCGTGCTGGCCGGGTTGTACCTGCGCGGCCTCGCATTCGAGTATCGCGCAACCTGGGAGAGCACTTTTCTCGACGCCGCCACCGTCCGTCGCATCCTCTCGATCATGCTCGCGCCGGGCGCGCTCCTCACCGGGATCGAGGTGCCGTCGGTCGAGGCATTGGGTGCGATGCGTACCGGCGCGGTGCCTGGCTCCGAAAACGCGGCGCGGTGGCTGCACCTGATCGCGGCGACGGTGGCGGTCGTGGTCATCGTGCCCCGGCTGCTGCTGGGGCTTTTTTCCGCGGTGTTGGAACGGCATCGTCGAACGCGCGTGAAGCTTCCGCTCTCGGAGCCGTACTACCAGCGCGCGCTGCGCGGCTTCCACGGCGGCCCGGTACGTGTGAAGGTCGTCCCATACAGCTATCGCGTCCCGCCCGAATCGCTCACAGGCCTGCAGGCGGTGATCGCGCGCGCCTTCGGGGGCAGCGCGGCGCTGGTCGTGTCCTCGCCGGTTGCCTACGGCGACGAGGAAACCCTGCCGAAATCGACGCAGCCCGAGTCCTCCGGCGTTGTGATGGCGCTGTTCAATCTGGCGGCGACGCCCGAGCGCGAGGCGCACGGCCGCTTTGTCGACGCGCTGCGGGGCCCCTCCACCGGGCACCCGGTGCTGCTGCTGATCGACGAAGCGCCGTTCGTCGCCCGGGGTGACGTCGATGCAAGACGCCTGGACGAGCGCCGCGCCGTGTGGACAGCGCAGTTCGCAGAGCGCGGCATCGAGCCGCTGTTCGTCAATCTGGCATCGCCCGATCTTGCGGCGGCCGAGGCGGCGATCGAATCGTGGCTCGGAGACAGCGCCGCATGAACGGCGGATCGGTTTCGCTCTCGCTGATCTCGCATACCAACGCCGGCAAGACGACGCTCGCGCGCACGCTGCTGGGACGCGACGTGGGCGAGGTGCGCGATGCGCCGAACGTCACGCAGGAGGCGACGGCCTATCCGATGATCGCCACACCGGACGGTGACGCGCTGATCCTGTGGGACACGCCGGGCTTCGGCGACAGCGCGCGGCTTGGCCGGCGGCTGGCGCAGCAGGGCAACCCGATCGGTTGGTTTCTGTCGCAGGTGTGGGACCGCTACAGCGATCGTGCGTTCTGGCTGACGCAGAAGGCGGTGGCCAACGTGCGCGAACAGGCCGACGTCGTGCTCTACCTCGTCAACGCCTCCGAGGAACCCGGCGACGCGGGCTATCTCGCCCCTGAACTGGCGGTGCTCGAGTGGATCGGCAAGCCGGTGATGGTGCTGCTCAACCAGACCGGCCGGCCGCGGCCGCACGAAGAGGAGGCGGCCGACGAGCAGCGCTGGCGCGTCGCGCTGGGTGCGCGGCCGATCGTCCACGCCGTAGTCTCGCTCGATGCATTTGCGCGCTGCTGGGTGCAGGAGATCACGCTGCTGCGCAGCGTGGCCGACGCGATGCCGGCCGTGAAGCGGGAGTCCTACGCGCGCCTCGTCGATGCCTGGCAGTCGCGGCGCTTCGAACAGTTCGACGAGGCGATGAGCGTGCTCGCCTCGCAGATCTCGCGGGCCGCCTGCGACAGCGAAACGCTCCCCGTCGCCGGATTGAAAGGCGTGATGCGCGAACTGGGCAGTGCGATGGGCATCGGCGAGGATCCGGCGCCGCGCGACAAGGCGCACGCGGCTGACGCACTTGCGAAGCGCCTTGACGCCGACATCCGCGCAGGCACCGATCGACTGATCGCGATCCACGGCCTCGAAGGACACGCGTCTGGCGAGGTGCTCGCGCGCGTCGCGAGCAACGTGACTGTCGATGCCCCGCTGAACGAGGGCAAGGCCGCGATGATGGGCGGCGTCGTGTCGGGCGCGCTGACCGGACTGGCCGCGGACCTGGCTTCGGGGGGAATGACCTTCGGTGCCGGAATGCTCGCCGGTGCGGTTCTCGGGGCCGTCGGCGGCGCGGGCATCGCGCGTGGCATGAATCTCGCGCGCGGCAAGGCCGGTGCCACGCTGCGCTGGGACGATGCGTTCCTGACCGGCCTCGTCGCGTCGGCGCTGCTGCGCTATCTCACCGTCGCGCATTACGGCCGTGGGCGCGGCGAGTGGGTCGAAAGCGAGTGTCCGCCCTTCTGGACGGCGCTGATCACGGGTGTGGTCGAGGCGCGGCGCAACCCGCTGGAGAGAATCTGGAAGCAGCGCGAAACTGCCTGCGACACGGCGGCACTCGAAAGGGCGCTCGCCATCGAACTCGGCGAGGCCGCGCGCACGGCCCTGGCAGCGCTCTACCCGGACCGGCCGGGCACGCCCGCGCCACGTCAGGGTTTCGCGGCCGGCAATCCCGCATAGTAGGCGGCGGTCGCCTCGCGCTGCGAGACCGTCATCGCCTTCGCGATCGACGTCATGATCGGATCGTTGCGCGAGCCGTCAGCGTAACGGTCGAGTTGTACACGCAGATACAGCGCGGGCAATCCTGCGAGCGGCGGAAAGCGCGCGGCTGCGATTCCCTCGCCGCGCGCACCATGACAGACCGCACAGGCGGTCACCGAGTCGCCGCCTCCCTGGGTCGCGATGCGCTCGCCGAGCATCGCGTCGCCGCCGATTGGCTGCGCGCAGGCAACCATCCCCCACGTCGACAATCCGACCCCGATGCCGGCGCAGATCAACCTGTTACGCATCCGCGATATTAGCGCTCGGCCGAAAGCGGCGCGTCCCGTTCTACCGGGAACAACGCTCATGGAATTCACAGCTAGCCCACCAAGGGAGAGCCCGCCCGGGTTCTGCACGACGCCGGCGTTGGGACGTCTCAATTCGATCTGCTGACCGTCGACGAGGACCGCGTGTACGCAACCCGATTCGAATCCGGCTTGCTCGCGACACGTCTCGCCGCTGCAACCGCGTGGCTGTTGCGCCGCCGACTGGTTCGGCCGGGGGCTTTCCGGCACCGAAGGCTTACCCGCCGATGGGTCGACCACGGCGCTGGCAGCCCCACCCGGCACACACCGAACGTATGCGCTGGCCACCCAACCCGCGTTACCCAGGCGCCCCCGGTACCAGTCGCTACCGCTCACAGGGCCGTGGGTCCCGTCTGCGCACATCTGGGCCGACCCGCGCCGATCCTGCGCACGATCAACACCCGTGGTCAGCGGGTGTGGCAAGCTCGGCTTGGAGAGCCTTGGCCCATATGCGGGATGCCAACGGAACGGATCGGGGGAATCAGGTACAGCTGGTGGCAACGCTGCGCGAGCCGGCGCGCCACGGCCGCACCTGCTGCGACGTAGGCCTCATCGAGACGCACATCTCGTATGTGCTGCTGACCGGCGAGTACGCATACAAGATCAAGAAGGCCGTCGCGCTCGGCTTCCTCGACTTCACGACGCGGGACGCGCGCCTGCGCTATTGCCTCGAAGAGTTGCGGCTGAATCGCCGCCTCGCGCCTGCGCTTTATCTTGACGTCGTTGCAATCACCGGGACGATTGACGATCCGGTCATCGGCGGTTCGGGTGCGCCCATCGAGTACGCGGTCAAGATGCGCGAGTTCCCGCAGGATGGCCTGCTGAACCGCGAGCTCGCCCGTGGCGAGCTGACCGGCGCGGCGATCGACACGCTTGCCGGCATCGTCGCGCAGTTTCACGGCGCGGTCGAGGTCGCGTCCGCCAGCGGGCCCTTCGGTACGCCGCACGAGGTGCTGCGTTTCGCTCTCGACAATTTCGACGCGTTCGCCGGTTCACCTGATTCACTGGCAGAGCGCGCCACGCTGGCCGAGCTTCGGGCCTGGACCGAGCGCGAGCACTCGGCGCGCAGCGGGGTCTTTGCGTCCCGGCGGCGCGAGGGTTTCATCCGCAACTGTCACGGCGATCTCCATCTCGGCAACATCACCCGCATCGATGGCGTCATCACGATCTTCGATTGCATCGAGTTCAACGAGCAGCTGCGCTGGATCGACGTCATGAGCGAGATCGCATTTACGACGATGGATCTCGAGGACCGCGGCAGGCCGGATTTCGCGCGCCGTTTTCTCGACGCCTACCTTGCGCTGACCGGCGATTACGCGGGCCTGCCGGTGCTGCCGTTCTACCTGGCCTATCGCGCGCTGGTCCGGGCGAAGGTCGCGTGCCTGCGCGCCGGACAGCTGGCGGCCGAGGAGCCGCGCGCGGCAGCGGTAGCCGAGTTCCGCGACTATCTCGCGCTCGCCCGGCGCTATGCGTCGCCTCCACACCCGGCCATTGTCGTCACCCATGGCCTGTCGGGCTCCGGCAAGACAACGCTGTCCCAGTCGCTGCTGGAACGCATGGGTGCGGTGCGAATCCGAACCGATCTGGAACGCAAGCGCCTGTCCGGAGTTCCCGCCATGGTACGCAGTGGATCCGCGCTCGGCGCGGGGCTCTACGCCGAGGATGCAAACCGGGCAACTTACCGGCGCGTATGCGATCTCGCGCGTGGCGTGGTCGCTGCGGGGAAGGTCGCTGTGCTGGACGGGACTTTCCTGCGCCGCTGGCAGCGCGACCTGGCTCGAGCGCTCGCCGCCGAACTCGAGGTGCCGTTCGTCGTCATTGCGTTCGACGCGCGAGTATCGACCTTGCGCCGGCGGATCGAGGAGCGTGCCCGCGACGGAATCGACGCGTCGGAGGCCGACCTCGCCGTCCTCGATCATCAGTTGCGAACGCAGGATCCGCTGGCGCCGGACGAGCAGTCGTCGATCGTTGACTACGATGCTGAAGCACCTCTCGATCGGTCGCGTGATCCCACCGTTTGGGACGGCGTGCTCGCCCGCATCGGCCTCGCCGTGACAGCTGGCGCCGCCGCGCCGCGATCATCCGCCGCCGAGCTCGCGGCGAAGGTCGCTTTGCTTTCGGAGCCGCACAGCTATCCGGACAACCCAGAGCGGGTGGAGCGGATCGAGACTCACATGTCGTGGGTGTTTCTCACCGATCGGCACGCGTACAAGCTGAAGAAGCCGGTCCGCATGCGCTACCTCGATTTCACGACGGAGGCGGCACGGCGCATCGATTGCCGCGAGGAGCTGCGGTTGAACCGCCGGCTCACGCGCGACGTCTACCTCGACGTCCTGCCTCTCGCCATCGATGCCGCGGGGAGGCTGCACCTGGACACGAAGGGGGAGGTCGTCGATTGGGTCATCAAGATGCGCCGGCTCCCCGGCGACAAGATGCTCGATCGCGCCATCCGCGCCCACGCGGTGCGCATCGAGGACCTTTGCCGTGCAGTTGAGGTGTTGTGCGATTTTTATCACGGCTGCCCACCGGTCGAACGCGCGCCGGACGAGCATCGCTTGGCCCTCGCCCGGGAGATTGCCGACAACCGGCGCGAACTCGGGCGATGGAGCGAGCAGATTCCACTCGCGCAGGTGGATTCGGTCTGCGCGCGGCAATCGGCGCTGCTCACGCGGTGCGCCGAGCTGTTCGACGCCCGGGTGCGCGCAGGCCGGATCGTCGAGGGGCATGGCGACCTGCGTCCCGAGCACATCTGCCTGGTGGCTCCCCCGCAGATCATCGACTGCCTCGAGTTCGCGCGGGAACTCCGCATCGTCGATCCGGCCGACGAGCTCGCGTTCCTGGCACTCGAGTGCGAGCGGCTGGGCGCGCCGGAGCTCACCGACATCATCTTCACGACCTACGCCCGTTGCTCGGGCGACGAGCCGCCCGCTGCGCTCATCCATTTTCACCAGAGCCTGCGGGCGTGTACGCGGGCCAAGATCGCGCTCTGGCATCTCGAGGAACCCGAATGGCGCGGCAGCCTCCGCTGGGCCGCGCAGGCCAACGACTATCTGCACCTGGCGCAGGCCCACATCGAGTGCGGGGCCTGCCCGTGACGGCGAGCGTCCGCTCAGCGGCCGGTCAGCTCCTCGATCGAGCCGCCGCCATGGAGCCGGCGGATCGCTTCGGCAAACAATGGCGCAGCGCTCACCCGGACCAGTCGGGACGCAAGCTCGGGCGCGGTGACCCGCAACGGCGGGATCGTGTCGGTGACGACGATCTCGTCAACTTCGCTGCGGGCGAGGACCTGGTTGGCTTCGGCTGCGAACACCGCGTGCGTCGCGGCCACATGGACGTGCGTCGCCCCCCGATCGCGGCACGATTTGGCGGCCCGCGCGACCGTGTTGCCGGCGCTGATCAGATCGTCGACGATGATCGCGACGCGGCCCGCGACGTCGCCGATCATCGCCTCGCCGCTCACGATTCCCCCACTGCGATGCTTTTCCGCGAATGCCGCCGCGACCGGCCGCCCGAGGGCGCTCGCCAGGCGCCGGCGAAACCGCTCCGCCCGCTTGATGCCCCCCGCATCCGGCGCGACAACCACCACGTCGGCATCGCGCAGCCGGGACGCGAAATGCCCGACGAAGAGTTCGCTCGCCGACAGCTCCTCCGTGCGGCAGCGAAACGCGTTCTGGAAGGCCGCCAGATTGTGCACGTCCATCGTCAGCACGACGTCGGTTCCGACCGCCTCGAACATGCGCGCGACGTACCGCGTCGTCACGGGATCGCGCGGTTGGCTCCGCTGATCCTTCCGCGCGTACGCGAGATACGGGACTACGGCGGTCACGCGGCGGGCGGCCGCGTCCTTGAGGGCGCCGATAAAGAACAACAGCCGCAGCAGCTTGTCGTTCGGGCTGGCGGCGGCTTCGCCGTAGAGCGAGTGGACCACGTAGACGTCACGCTCCCGGACGCTCACGAGCGGCCGGGACTTGTGCTCGCCGTCTTCGAACTCGCGCTCCTCGTGCGCGGCCAGCGCCATGCCGAGCGATCGGCTCACCGCCGTACCGAATTCGGCGCTGGCGGCAAGGGCGAAGACCAGCGGATCGTCGGTCGTCATAGGCATTTCCTCCCGTTCGTGCGCTCCCGTGACGGCAGCGGTGGTCCCCTGTCGATGAGCAGCCGGTCGTGACGCATTTCGACGTCTTCAACGGCGACGCCGACGGCCTGTGCGCACTGCACCAGCTGCGGCTCGAGACGCCGCGCGACGCGGTGCTCGTCACCGGCGTCAAGCGTGACGTGGCTCTGCTGCAACGCGTCCCCGCGCGCTCGGGCGACTCGGTGACCGTACTCGATATCTCGCTCGCGGCCAACCGCGCCGCGCTCACCGCACTGCTCGAGCGCGGCGTGACCGTCCAGTATTTCGACCACCATTTTGCGGGACAGCCGCTCACCCATCCGGGACTGCAAGCGTACCTCGACCCGGCTCCGGGGGTATGCACGGGCATGCTCGTCGACCGTTTCCTGGGAGGACGGCGGCGCGTCTGGGCGATCGTCGCTGCGTTCGGCGACAATCTCGTCGACGCGGCGCGCACGCTCGCCGCGCCGCTGGGACTCGACGAGACACAGCTGGCGCAACTGCGCGATCTCGGCGAAGGGCTCGCCTACAACGCGTACGGCGACGTCGAAACCGACCTGATCGTAGCGCCAGCCAAGCTGTACCGGTTGCTCTCCCGGTACGCGGACCCCTTCCGGTTCCTGCAACAGGAGCCGCAGTTCCTGCACATCCGCGAGCAACGAAACGCCGATCTCGAGCAGGCGCGCGCCGTACGCCCGCAGACGGCGACGCGCAACGCTGCCATCTACGTGCTGCCGGATGCGGCCTGGAGCCGGCGGGTCCGCGGCGGCTTCGGTAACGAGCTCTCGCGTCAGGCTCCGCAGCGTGCGCATGCGGT
>JBKKAZ010000171.1:0-16366 GCA_046714435.1 Casimicrobiaceae bacterium | reverse complement strand
GTCCTTGCCGAACGCGTTGTTCATGCACTGGTAGACGCGCTGCGGCTTCATCGGCACGTTCTCGAAGTTGGTCTTGCGCAGCAGCGTGCGCTTGCGCTCGGTGCATTCTCCGACCCACGCCGAACGGTCCTTGAGTTTCCCAGCCTTCTTCCACTCACGCGCGACCTCGACGAACAGTTCCAGCGCGGCCTTCGCGTCCGATACGATGCCGTAATCAGGCGCGAACACGCGGCCAATCTGGGTCGGCTCGATGTCGACGTGCACGAACTTGCGGCCCTTGGTGTAGACCTCGACCGAACCGGTGTGGCGGTTGGCCCAGCGATTGCCGATGCCGAGCACGAAATCGGACGCGAGCATCGTCGCGTTGCCGTAACGCTGCGATGTCTGCAGGCCGCACATGCCGGCCCACAGCGGGTGGTCGTCGGGAATGCTTCCCCAGCCCATCAATGTGGGAATGACCGGCACGCCGATCGCCTCTGCGAACTTCACTAGCAGGTCGCAGGCGTCGGCGTTGATGATGCCTCCTCCCGCGACGATCAGCGGCCGCTCCGCCTCGTTCAGCATCGCCAGCGCCTTCTCGATCTGGCGCCGCGTCGCCTTCGGCTTGTAGACCGGCAGCGGTTCGTAAGTGTCCGGATCGAATTCGATCTCGGCCATCTGCACGTCGAAGGGCAGGTCGATCAGCACCGGGCCGGGGCGCCCCGAGCGCATCAGGTGGAAGGCCTGCTGGAACGCGCCGGGCACCTGCGCCGGTTCCATCACCGTGGTTGCCCATTTAGCGACCGGTTTGGCGATTGCGGTGATGTCCACCGCCTGGAAGTCCTCCTTGTGCAGTCGCGCACGCGGCGCCTGCCCGGTGATGCACAGGATCGGGATCGAATCCGCGGACGCCGAGTACAGGCCGGTGATCATGTCGGTGCCGGCTGGCCCCGAGGTTCCGATGCAGACGCCGATGTTGCCCGCCACGGCGCGTGTGTAGCCCTCGGCCATGTGCGAGGCGCCCTCGACGTGGCGCGCGAGGATGTGCGTGATGCTGCCGCGCGCCTTCAGTGCCGCGTACAGCGGGTTGATCGCGGCGCCGGGAACGCCGAACGCCGTGGTCACGCCTTCGCGTTCCAGTACGTGCACGGCGGCTTCGATCGCTCTCATTCTGGGCATGGTGGTCCTCCTTGCGGAACGGGGCTCCCGTGGAATGGATTCGATCGTATATCTGAATCAGGAGGATGATAATGCCACGCCAAATCCATTCATTCCATACTGGTAATATCGAATCGGAATGGACAAACTCAAGCAGATCGAGGCATTCGTGGCGGCTGTCGACCTCGGCAGCCTGGCGAAAGCGGCCGTCAAGGCGAAGGTTACCCCGGTGATGATCGGCCGGCGCATCGACGCCCTCGAGCGGCGGCTCGGAGTGCGCCTGCTGCACCGCTCGACGCGGCGCCTGGTCCTGACCGAGGAAGGCACCGTGTACCTCGAGCATTGCCGCAAGGTCATCGCGGACCTCGATCAGATCGAGTCGCTGATCGGCGGAGGGCACCACCGCGTCACGGGGCACCTGGTCGTTTCCGCACCTGCGGCGTTTGGCCGAACACACGTGGTACCGCACGCGCCGGCGTTCGTCGCTCGCAACCCCGGCGTGCGCGTGTCGTTCGGATTGACCGACCAGGTCATCGATCTGGTCCGGCTCGGCTTCGACCTCGGAGTGCGCATCGGCGGCGCGATCGACCCGAATTTCGTCGCGATCAAGCTCGCCGCGAATCGCAGGGTGGTGTGCGCCACGCCGGAATACCTGGCGCGTTGTGGCGTTCCCCGCACGCTGGACGATCTTGCCCGGCACAATTGCCTCGCGTTCAACCTTCAGGGCGGGCAGCAGGGCGGCTGGCATTTCCGGAGCGGTGACAAGACCGTGACCGTCCGCGTTGCCGGGGATCTGGAGTGCAACGACACCGAACTGCTGCACCGCTGGACGCGCGAAGGACTCGGCCTCAGCTGGCGCTCGATGTGGGAGATCCAGGGCGAACTTGCGCGCGGGGAGCTCGAGACCGTGCTCGACGAGTTTGCATTGCCGTCCTACGACATCATGGCCGTCTATCCGCAGCAGCGGCATCCGCCCGCGAAGGTGCCGTTTTTCATCGAGCACCTGAAGGAGGTCTGGTCCGCGCCGGGGTACTGGGTGGGCGACGCGGGGCCGGAGGCTTGATCCACGCGCTCGTCACTTGAACGCGTAGGTCACTCGCGCGTTCCAGCGTGAACTGCAAGCATCCCAACGAGGACGGCGCCATGCGTGCCTTGACCGACACGTCGATGCCCGAAGTGGTTCAGGCCGAGTCGAGCCTGCGAAGTGGGTCCGCGTCACGGTCGCGACGAATCCGGCTGGTTGGGCGACGAATCCGGCTCGTTGGGCGACGAATCCCGCCCTGACAGGCTACCGACGTTGCCATGGCAGCCCCGACGCCGCGCAGCGCCTTCGGCCCGCCTGGTGTGCCAATTTGCATTCCCAACAGGACGTTCCGCCACTACGCGAGGCCCACGAGTCAAGCCGGGAGATTGAGGAGTTCCTGACGGCACACGACACTGCAAGGAATCGATTGCACTAGAATGGGTCGACAATGGCGTCGACGCGATACCAGGAGACGGTCCTGCCGCTTGGGGCTGCGTGGCTGCGAAGATGACGAAACCCCGCAAAGGGCAGGCGCCACCCATGCTCTCTCGCCACGAGTTCAAGGCGAGGTTCGAGCAGCATTTTGCCGACCCGGCGTTCGAAGCGGCGCGCGAGGCCATCACGCGTGTCGAAGCCATCGCGTGGCACGCGTACGACGGGAGCCGCAAGGCGCCGCTGACGCGGAAGGCGGGGGCGGAATTCGCCGATCCCGACTACGATCTGTCGGTCGAATGGCTGGAGACGCGCGAACGGCTGCGGCTCGCGGAAGCGGCGCAGAGGAACCCGGCTACCCGATCACGCGTGCTGCTGGTGTGCGGCGCCGCGCGCAACGACGGCAGTTGCCCTGGCGAGATGTCGAAGACGTTTCGCCTCACGGGCGTCGCGCGCGACGTGCTCGAACAGTCGGGCTTAGAGACCGACGTTCTCGACTTGAGCCTCCTCACGTCGGACTACGGCCGGCGGATTCATCCCTGCAAGGGCTGCGTGTCGACCGCGATGCCGCTCTGCCACTGGCCTTGTACGTGCTATCCCAACCATGCGCTGGACCAGGTCGGCGACTGGATGGCCGAAATCTACGAGCGGTGGACCGCGGCGCATGGCGTGATCATCGTTACCCCGGTGTACTGGTACCAGACGCCGAGCGTGCTCAAGTTGATGATCGATCGCCTGGTGTGCGCCGACGGTGGTAACCCGGACCCGACGACGACGTCGGGCAAGAACGCGGAAAAGGCCAAGGCGCTGGAACTGGCGAGCTGGCCGTACCCGAAACACCTGGCAGGCCGCGTCTACGGCCTCGTCGTGCACGGCGACGTCGCGGGCATCGAGGGTGTGCGCAGGCAGTTGACCGACTGGCTCGACTGGATGGGGCTGGTCGATGCCGGCGTGCAATCGCGCCTCGATCGTTTCGTCGGCTATTACGAGCCCTACGCGACCAGCCACGACGCGCTCGATGCCGACCTGCCCATGCAGGAAGAAGTGCGCAACGTCGCGCGGGCGGTCGCCAACGCCGTGGGCGAACTTCGCGCCGGACGCCTGTCGATGCCCGACGCGACGCTGGCAAGGCCGCGTCCGAAGTGATGGCGACGGTCCCCGGCCCTCGCCGTTCCCGCTGCCGATGATTGTCGGTTCAGGCCGGCCAGCGGAGTAGGCGAACCCATGGTGTTCACGTTGTGGTGCATCGTGATCGGCGTGCTGCTGATCACGATGACGATCGGTGGCTCGTTCGTCGCGCGGCTTCCGTTGAGCGCAGCCATGTTGTACTTGGCTGTCGGCTATGCGATCGGTCCCGCGGGCATGGGACTCGTGGACCTGCACCCTCTGCGGGACGCGCCGCTGCTTGAACGGCTGACCGAGATCGCCGTGCTGATCTCGCTGTTCACCGTGGGGCTGAAGCTCGAATTGCCGCTTGCCGACAAGCGATGGCGCATTCCCGTGCAACTCGCGACGGTATCGATGATGGTCACCGTCGCGGCGATCGCCGCCGTCGGGGTATTCGTGCTGGGGCTATCGCTCGGCGCATCGGTGCTGCTGGGGGCCATCCTGGCGCCGACCGACCCCGTGCTCGCGTCCGACGTACAAGTGGCCAACCCCGGCGATCGCGACCGGCTGCGCTTCGGGCTCACCGGCGAAGGCGGCCTCAACGACGGTACGGCGTTTCCGTTCGTCATGCTCGGATTGGGCTTGCTGTCGATGCACGACCTCGGCGCGTGGGGATGGCGGTGGTGGGCCATCGATGTCGTATGGGCCGTCGGTGGCGGCCTGGGCATCGGGTACCTGCTCGGCATGATGACCGGCCGCACCATCCTCTACCTGCGGACGCGGCATCTCGAAGCGCTTGGCGCCGACGAGTTCATCGCGTTTGGCCTGATCGCCCTTGCGTACGGTGTCGCGGTCCTTTGCCACACGTACGGGTTCCTCGCGGTCTTTGCGGCCGGCCTGGCGCTGCGCAGGGTCGACCAGCGCCCGCTGCCGAAAGTTGCCGCTCCGGCAGCGCAGCGTTCGCAGGCGGCGGCTGCGGCAAACACCAGCGAAGCCGCGGTTCGGCCCGCCGACGCGCCCGCCTACATGATGCGGGCGGTGCAACGATTCAACGAGCAACTCGAGCGCTTTACTGAAGTGGCAATTGTGCTGGTACTCGGGGCCCTGATCCCGCTGGTCGAATTTCCGTCTGACGTGCTGTGGTTCATTCCCGTGTTGTTCCTGGTCATTCGCCCGGTGGCGGTGATCTTCGGATTGCTCGGAACGAATGTGACCGGGACGCAACGCACGCTGATGTCGTGGTTCGGCATCCGCGGCATCGGATCGATCTACTACCTGATGTACGCGATCAGTCACGAAATCGACGCCGCGCTCGCCGAGCGGTTGCTTTCGATCACGGTCGCGGTCGTCGTCGCGTCGATCGTCATTCACGGCGTTTCGGTCACCCCGTTGATGACGCGCTACGAACAACGCAAGGTGTCCTCGAAAAAGCGGGTTGGCACCTAGTGTCCCGAGTCAGAAATTCGTTGTGCAAAAGGACCAGTTCGCTCCCAGGCATTGTTGCCCCCATGCGGCAGGTGACCAACCTCGCCGCACGGGGGCGTCGCGCCTGGAAGCGAACGACGCCGGAGCGCGGCGCGACTTGTCGAGGCCCGCAGGGCGCGTCGTCGCGCGATGGCGCACCGGCCGACGCGTTGGGCTTCGAACCTGTAGAACGCTTGCAGAGGCCGCGGCCCATTTGCGTGGGCGTAGGGCAGACGGCTGGCATTGTTCAACGAATCCCTGACTCAGGACACTAGCAGCCGCGCATTGGACGTTGGGCGGGGCGGGTCGAACGGCGATTGCGGGCGTCACGCTCGCATGCTGGTGGCGGCCAACGCAGCAATCAGCGCCGCGGCCACCAGATTGTGCAGCACGGTGAGCAGCAGCGACGGCATCGCGTGGACCGCCGCGCCGCCGAGGATCGGCGCGATCAGAACCAAGCCGAGCAGTGTCGCGGCGATGCGCCGTTCCGACCGCGGAAGCGACACGGCGAGCACCAGAATACCGGCGAACAGGACCATGCCGACGACCCGGTGGCTGGCGTGCAGGCCCTGCGCATCGCGCGGCAGGACGATCCCACCGTCGACGACCGGCCAGGGCTGGAATACGGCGAGGGATTGCGTCGGCATCCACGCGTCGATACCGCTGGCGGTGCACTCGGGTCCGGCCGTGCAGGCGGGCAGCGCGAACTGCGCGCCGATCAATCCGCCCAACGCCGCCTGCACGAACGCGACGACGAGCACAGTCAGCGCAAGTGTGCGCAGCGCATCGGGTCTTCCGGGTGTCGCAGTTGCAGCCGGTCCCGAAACGTTCCGAGATGCGACGTACGCCGCGGACAACAGCGCCAGCAGCAAGTACCCACCGAGCAGATTGGCCATCGGCACCGCCGGCAGCCGCGGATCGGGCGTGCCGACGCCCAGCACCGCGAGCCCGACGACGACGACCGCGGCCACCGTGGCAAGCGTGCGCGTTGGGCGATGCACGGGTTTGCGCTTCCATGCGATCACCACGAGTGCAACGACAAGCAAAGTCACGCTGCTTGCGGCAACGCGATGCACGATCCGTACTACGCGCATGCTGGCAGATCGCGGACTCGACTCCGACAACGCGGCGATTCGCCCATAACACGTCGGCCAGTCGTCACACGCGAGTCCCGATCGTTCGTGCCGCATCAACGCACTGGCGACGATGACGACGAGGACCAGCGCCGCGGCAGCGAACGCGACGCACCCGAACCACCGGACCGGGCGATCGCGCTCGTTCATGCGAAATCCGGAGCTGGCGGACGCGGCCGGCGGATCACGGCAATGATCACCGCGGCAACGAACAACATCCCACCGATGACCGCGATCAGGCCGCCCAGCCCCATGACGCCCATCGCCGCGACCTGCTCCAGCGAACGCTCGACAACAGCACCGTCGGCCACCTTGCGCTGGACACCATAGCCGCCCGACCACATCAGTCCGGTGATGTGCAGCAATTGGCCGCTGCCGTACAGATACGCCTGCCAGGTCGCCATGCGCACGGGTGGCGAGGAGAAGCCGAGGCGGGGCAGGAGCCAGTAGGAAAGGCCCATCAACGCGAGCGTGACGCCGATGATGGCACCGTGGTAGTGGGCCGGGATCCGCACATCGCTGCCGCGGATCGCGAAGCCGAGCAACCCGCCGACGCCGAACAGCACGATCGACGTAACCAGCGCGGCGCGAAGCGGCCGCGCTTGAGGCGTCGCTGGCGTCCGCAAATGCAGCAGCGCCCACCCGACCGCGACTGCAACCGGCGCGATCGCGAGGCCGCCGCCGAAGCGCATCAACCAGGTGTGCAGGCGGTGATGCTCGACGGTCGCGATGCCGTAGGCAAGGTAGATCAGTGGCGTCGCGAACACGGCGGCGAGTGCGATCCCGAACAGCAGCGCCACGACTCGCGGCGTCAGCGCCACCCGCGCGCCGATCGCCGTGGCGAGCACCAGCCAGGCGACCAGCATCAGCAGCGTCCAGGCGAACTGGATGACGTGCCCGCCGCCCCAGAACAGCAGCTCGTAATAGGCCTTGGCATCAACGCCGCGCGGCAAGGCCGCGAACGACCAGGCGAGCGCCAGCAAGGCAACCGCCGCGGCGACCACGGCGCCGTTGAGTCCGAAGCGCAACGCGCCCGTGCCGTCGAGCCGGATGCCAACCAGCGGCGAGGCGAACAGGCCGCGGAACACCAGCATCGCGAATCCGGCCCCGAAGGCCACCAGACCACCCAGGAACAGCGGCGATTCGATCACCGGCACGTAATTCGACATCACCGGCGTGCCGCCCGCGAACGGGGCCACTGCGATCGCGACGCTTCCGGCGACGGCGAGGACCAGCGCGGCCCAGCCGAGCCCCAGCAGGCGCGGCGTGCTGTTGAGGCACCACAAGGTGCCGGCGAACGCGACAAACCAAACCAGCACGGAGAGGTCGACGTGCGCCACCAGCGCGACTTGGAAGAAGTTGGCCACCGGAAACAGCTGCGCGAGTCCGGGCGTGCGGGATAGCACGAGCAGCACGGCCAGGACGCCGGAAGCTGCGAGAGCCGCCATGCCCAGCGCGAACCAGCCTAGGGCGAGCGTCGCTCGGGCATCGCGCGGCAGGTTCAGCGTGAAGCGGCCGAACGCGGCGTCGAGCGCCACGCGCGCCGCCGGCAGGTTCGCGGGCGGCGGTGGTTCAAGCCAGACCGGCGCGCGCACGATTCCGCTCCTTGCGTTTCGGCAGTGAGTGCCGCTCCGGCCGGCGCGCGCCCAGATCGGCACGGAACGACGCCAGCGCACCGGCAAGCGCGGTCCTGCCGTCGCTGCCGGCCCAGACGACCCGCACCCGCGCCGCTGGCACGAGGGCACGCAGGCGCGGTGCGCGTGCGCCGGCGATCCGCTCCTCGGTCCAGCGATTGCCCAGCCGGAAGGCGCAGTCGCCGTCGCGACAACCGGTGACCAGCACGCCGTCGGCGCCCGCACGAAGCGCGTACTCGATGAACGAAGGCGGCAATTGGGCCGCGCAGACCAGCGAAAGCGTCGCTGTCGTCGCGTCGGCCAGGTTTCCGATGTCGGGACCGCCCTGGTCCGGTACGCAGCCGAACACGATGATGCGTGGAGAACCGCCGGCTGTGGTTGCCCCGAAACGTGCCAGTGCGACATCGAGATCCGCCCGCAGCGTGTGGATCGACGCTTGCGGGAGATCGATGCCGGTCGCAAGCTCGGTCACCGAGCGAAACGGTGTCGACGATGGACACGCGCCGGCGCAGATTCCGCAGCCCGCGCAAAGGGCGGGATCGACGACCGCCTGGCGCAAATGCGGGCGGCTGTCGGTGCGCGGTTGCATCGTCACCGCGGCGTAGGGGCAATCGGCGAAACAGCGCGCGCAGCCGTTGCAGTTCGACAGTGTCACTACCGCTGGCAGCGGCCGGGCTGCACGGGCCGCGCTCGACCACCACGGGAGCGCCAACAGAAGGAGCGTGAAGCCTGCCGTCGCGCCCCACAACGCGACCGGCGAGGTCGCATCGGCGATCGCGTGCACGGCGAGATAGAACCAGTCGAGCGGGAGCGTCTGCGGCGCGATCGAAAGGTCCGCCGGTTCGGTGCTCTTGACCGGCAGCGCCAACGCCAGGACGACCAGCGCCGCGAGTGTGCCGAGAGCGAGTGTCCGCGGGGGCGAGGTCATCGGTCGCGTCAGCCGCTGCACATGCACCCACATCGCCGCGAGCAGCGCCAGCGGCAGGCCGATGTGCAGGAAGATCAACAGCGAGAACAGGCGATCGTTGAAAGCGCCTGCGCCGATGACATTGTGGACCAGTGTGCCGCCGATCAGCGGCAGCACGTCGAACCATTCCAGCGTCGCGATCAGGCTGTACTGGGCGACACGGTCCCACACCAGCCAGAACCCGCCGATGCCCGATGCGAACCCGAGCCAGAGGACGAGCACGCCGGTGGTCCACGAGAACCGGCGGAAATGTGCGTAGCGGCCATGGACCCATTCGCGGACCAGGTGCAGCAGCATCACCAGCACGAATGCATCCGAGGCATAGCGATGCAGGCTGCGGGTCAGCGCGCCAAGCGGAAAGGCGTTGGACGACAGGCGCTCCACCGAATCCCATGCGCCCGCCACGCGGGTGTCGAAACCGATGTAGATGTAGATGCCGGTAACTGCGACGATCCAGAACAGCAGGTACCCCAGACCCCCCAGATGACGCCACGGATTGGCCGTCGGTCCGAAAGCGCGGTCAAGGGGCGATTCCAGCGCAGCAAGCGCCATCCGCAAAGCGCGCCGGGTGCGCCCGACCGCGACAGCAGGCAGCGCAGCGTCGAAGGCGAGGGCGGCTTCGGGCATCGTTCAATCCTAACTGCGGAAGATCCAGCCGCCCTCCCGGGCATCGAAATCGATCACCAGCACGCGCCCTGGCTTGAGCACGATGGCCTGAGTGCGCAGGTGGCCAAGGGCGCCGTCCGCCGTGTCGCCGAGCCGGGCGACGAAACGATGCTCGCCTGCGGGAACGGTGATGCGGCGGTAGACCGTGGACGCGCCGTCCCTGGCAAACCCGGTTGGCGGCGCGGTGACGTCGAACAACGGCTTGCCGTCCATCTCGATCGCGACACGCACCGAGGCGCGTTCACGCGGGCAGTCGGTCGGCGCGCGCATGTTCGGCGCCAGTTTCGCGAGTTCCTCGTCAGTGCGCTCGTGGCACGCCTCCTTGCGCTGGCCTGCGTGCTGTAGCGAAAGCTTGACCAGAGCATCGCCTTCGCGCAGATGGACATACGGCGGCGAAGTCGCGAAATAACCGACCACGGCCATGAACGCCGCGTAGCACACGGCCTGGAGCAGGACGTTCGCGGCGATGCCAAGGCGGCCGTGCCGCGCGTTCGCACCCGAACCCGCGTCGCCGTTCACGCACGTCCTCCCAGTCGCACCAGGTCGGTGTCGCCGATGACCCTGGTCGCATGTGGCGTGAGCCGGAACGCGTCGGAGAAGCAGTCGTCCTGGGTGAGGCCGCGGGCGGTGAACGCCGGGTGCGCCGCTTCGACCATCCCCACCGAGCCGCAGGCGTAGATCTGGTGGCCCGCGAGGTTGGGAAAATCGGCGACGATCGCCTCGTGGACCAGACCCGTGCGGCCGGTCCAGCGGTCTTCGGGCGTCGGCTCGGACAGCACCGGAACGAAACGGAAGTTGGAATGCTCGGCCATCCACTGCCAGGGCAGGTCGGGCAGGTAGAGGTCTCGCAGCGAGCGCACGCCCCAGTAGAGCACCATCTCCCGCCTGAGCCGGGTGTGGAACGCGTGCTCGACCATGCTCTTCACTGGCGCGAAACCGGTCGCGCCCGCCACGAAGATGATCGGCTTGTCCGAGTCCTCGCGCAGGAAGAACGCGCCCAGCGGCCCCTCGAAGCGCACGATGTCGCCGATCCGCATCGCAGTGAATACGTGGGTCGTGTACTTGCCGCCCGGGATCCGGCGGATGTGCAGTTCGATTGCGTCGCTGACATGCGGCGCGGTGGCGAAGGAAAAGCTGCGCTTGTCCCCATCCGGCAGCAGGATGTTGATGTACTGGCCGGCGTAGAACGGCAGCTGCTCGCCCCCTTCGAGCGCGAGCCTGACGATCATCACGTCCTCGGCCGCGTGTTGCATGGCGACGATGCGGGCGCTGTATTCGCGCGCCCGGACGCTGCCGGGCAGCGACTTCGGCAGGTACTCGATCTCGATGTCCGTCTCGGGTATCGCGCTGCACGCGAGCGCCTTGCCGGCCGCGAGGTCGCTTCGCGTCAGCACGGAATCCTGGTGCGGCCCCTGCACGACCTTGCCGTAGATGACCGTGCACCGGCACTCGCCGCAGCCGCCGTTGCGGCAGTCGTAGGGAATCGCGACACCTTCGCGCAGTGCCGCCTCGAGGATCGTCTCGCCCGGGCGCGCGGTGACGATTCGATGGTCGGGGTGGATCAGGATGTGGCGCAACTCCTTGCCTGTGCGCTTCGGCGGCAGCCACGGCGCAGCGAGGAACAGCAGAGTGAAGCCGCCGACCAGCGCCCAGACCGCCCCCGGCGACCACGCATAGATCAGCGGGTAGACCGGCAGGTAGAACCAGTCGAGGGGTATCGTCGTCGGTGCGGCCCCGAGGTCCGCGGGTGGACCCGACAGCGCGGGCACGACGAGCGACAGCGCGAGGAGCGCCAGCGTCACGCCGATGACGATTCCGCGCGGCGGCACGGTCTTCGCGCCGGGAACGCGGTGCGTGTGGATCCACAGCAGTGCGAGCACGGCGAGCGGGAAGCCGATGTGCAGGAACGACAGCAGGGAGAACAGCCGGTCGTTCACTGCGCCTTGAGCGATGAAGTTGCGAACCAGCACCCCGTTGAACACCGGCAGCCAGTCGAGCCATTCGGCGGTCGCGACCGTCGTGAATTGCGCGGTGCGGTCCCACGGCAGCATGTAGCCGTTGATGCCGGAGACGTAGACCAGCCACAGCACCATGACCCCGGACACCCACGAGAACCAGCGGAAGCTCCGGTACTGGTCGAACAGGAAGTGCCGGACGAGGTGCAGGGCCATCGCGAGCACCATCGCGTCGGACGCGTAGCGGTGGACACTGCGCATGATCCCGCCCAGCCACCACTGCCCGTGGGTCAGCGCCTCGACCGAGGCGTAGGCTTCGTTCACACCGGTCGCGAAGAAGACGTACAGGTACAGGCCGCTGCCGACGACGATCCACATCAGCAAGTACGCGATCGCGCCCAGGTAGTAGAACGGGTTCTGCGCATCGCCGAACACGCGGTTAAAGCGGCCCTCGACGAAAAGGAACGCGGCTTGGCCGAAGCGCTGGATCAGCTTCAGCATGACGCGTATCAAACGGGGCGGGATCGGCGGCTGCGCGCGCCGGCGATCAGATACCAGGCGGTGGCGCCCAGCATCGAGAGCCCGGCGAAGATCTCGATGAAAAGCCCGTAATTGAGCCGGTACTTGCCGGCGCGCGGGTCGTACACGGTGCACAGGATGCGCACGCGCTCGATGAGGCCGGCCAGGTCCTGCACTTGCGAAGGCTGTCCGGTGATCAGTTCCTTCAGCGGCCCGACGAACATCGGCAGCTCGAACGACTCGCCATACACCTGGCGGAACACGCGGCCCTGCCCGTCGACGATCGTCGCCTGGGTCAGGTGGTCGAAACCGGCGGCCGTCGGCACCCAGACGAAACCGACGTCGCGCGCGAGCCCGTCGACGGTCGGCGCGTCGCCGGCGAGGAACTGCCAGCCGGCGCCCGGAATGCCCTGCCGCTTCTGGAAATCGCGCATCGCCGTCGGCGTGTCGAACGGGAGGTTGAAGCCGACGGTGATCACGTTGAACGCGCCGGGACCGAGCGCGCGCCGCGCTTCCGCGACGGCGCGGTCGAGAAAGCGAATCGTCGTCGGGCAGACCTGGACGCAGCCGGTGTAGACGAACGAGACGATCAGCGGCTTACCTCGGTACGCGGCGAGCCGTACGGCGTTGCCGTCGTGGCCGTAGAACGTGTAATCACCGATCGGCTGGCCAAGCACGCGCTGCGAGCGCGCGAGCGCGTCGTCCGGATCGAGCCGGGTGCCGGCGGGCAGCGCCTGTGCGAACAGCGCCTCCGCGACCAGGAAAATGACGAGGCCGATCAGCGCCGCGAGGAACAGGCGGTTGGCATCGGTGGAATCGCGCGGATTACGCATGGAGGGCGGCGTCGCCGATGGCGGCCGCCAGCAGCAACGACAGTTGAACGAGCGAAGCGTGAAAGCTGGCCATAGCATGGCGCCGGTCCGGGACCCGGGCGAGCCGCGCGCTGGCGCGCAACAGCCAGGCGCCGCCGCCGACGGCCGCGACGAGATACAGCCACCCCATGCCCAGGAATGCGGGTGCGATCGACGCGGCCACGAGCATCACCGCGCCGGCGAAGACCGCGTTGGCGGCACGGGGGGAGCCGACCACGACCGGAAGCATCGGCACCTTCGCCGCGGCGTAGTCGTCGCGAAACGCGATCGCCAGACTCCAGAAATGCGGCGGTGTCCACAGGAACAGGATCACCGCGAACGCGAGCGGCAGCGGACCCACGCTGTCCGGCGTGACTGCCGCGGCGCCCGCGAGCACGGCGAAACTGCCGGCCAATCCGCCGATCACGATGTTCCACCAGGTGCGACGCTTGAGCCAGATGGTGTAGACGACGCCGTAGGTGAAAGCGCCGAGGAATGTGTAGACGGCGGCGGGCACATTGACCGCGATCGCCGCGAGCGCGACGCCCGCTAGCCCGATGGCGATGATCGCCCCCAGCCACAGCGGTCCGGCATTCAGGCGCCCGGTCACGAACGCGCGCCGGCGCGTGCGTTGCATGCGCGCGTCGATGTCACGCTCGACGTACTGGTTCAGCGCGCCTGCGGCGGCCGAGGCAAGCGTCACGGCGAGCGCCAGCGCCGCCACCTGCCACGCGGGCAGTGCCGGCCCCGGCGTTACCGCGGCGCCCGCCACCGCGGTGAAGCCGATCACCAGTCCGATGCGGAGCTTGAACAGGTCAAAACAGAGCCGCACGCCCGAGCCGACCCATCCGAGCTCGCCGCGTCGGATAGTCACGTTCCCGGTTCGCGCATTCATCGATCGGCTTGGCGTTGAGCGTCGGGCGTTTCTGATCCCTGTTACCTGACCTCTGATCCCTGACTACGACAGCGGCCACACGGTCGAAAGGTACTTCCAGTTGACGAAGTAATAGAGGATGAAGGCCACCAGGAACACCATTGCGAGCACGAACGTGCCCGGGGCGACGAAGCCCGCGGTGCCGATCGAGGGGCCGTGCCCGGTGATCGCGACCGCAACCGGCTGCGGGGCCGGGGCGACCCCGTCCTTCGCCTTCACGTGCGCGAATCCCGGCGTCTCGATCTTCTTGCCGAGGAACACGCTGCCGACCGTGATCAGCAGATACGCCGCGCCCCCCACGATCGCCAGCAGGCCGCTCACGCCCATGATGCCCATCATCAAGAAGGCCGTGCCCGGAAATTCATAGCCGAGCGCGTTGCCAGCGAAGGTGATATCCCAGTGGCGACGCGGCACGCCCAGCGTTCCGGCGCCCATCATGAACAGCGCGAAGCCGGCCATCCCGAGTCCGAACAGGTAGGGCTGCCACTTGGCGAGGCCCGGGAACATCAGTTCGCGCCGGAACAGCGTCGGGATCAGGAAGTAGGTGAGGCCCATGAACGCCAGCGTCGTGCCGATGACCACGGTCGCGTGGAAATGGCCCGGGACGTACAGCGTGTTATGGACGATGAGGTTCAACTGTTCGGTTCCCATCATCACGCCCGAGATCCCGCCGAGGAAGCCGAAGCCGATCAGCGAGATGAACATCGACGAGAAGCTGGGATTGCCCCACGGGGCCTTGCGCAGCCACTCGAACAGGCCGCGATCGAAGCCCTTCTCCCGCTGCGCGACTTCGATCGACCCCGGCACGGTCAGCCCGTGGACCATCGTGGCCAGCACCGCGAGGTACATCGCATAGCTGGTGTTGAAGATCTTCCAGTTCGACGTTAGGCCCGGGTCGGCGAGCAGGTGATGCGCCGAGGCGAGCTGCAGGAACATGATGTAGAGGAGGAACGCCGTACGCGACACCTTTTCCGACATCGGCTTGGCGCCGAACACGATCGCGGCGATCGCATACCAGACCGAGACGTGCGCGGCGACGTTGATCTGCTGCGAACTGTGCCCGAATGCCCACCAGACCGTCCGGTACATCAGCGAATCGATATGGTCGACCAAGCCGATCGACCAGAGGAAGGTCGGGATCAGGATGATGGCGCCCGATGCGATCGTGAACACCGCGATAATCGCGGCGGTCACCGCGCCGAACGTGACCAGCGGCACCGAGCCGTTATAGGTCTTCTCGTTGCGGCCGACCACCAGCGTGCCGAAGAACACGAAGCAGGCGATCAGCGCCCCGACCGCGAACAGGATCAACCCGAGGTAGAACGCCGGGTGCGCGCCCATCGGCGCGTACGAGGTGAACATCACCGACGAGTCGCCGCGGAACACGGCGACGTTGTTCACCAGCGCGCCGACGATCATCAGCCAGAATCCGGTCCACGCCCACCGCGGCGTGGCCAGCCGGCAGCGCAGCAGCACCGACGCGGCAAAGTACAGCACCGCGATCTCGAAAAAGATGATCCAGAACACGAGCATGTTGAGCCCGTGCGCGGTCAGCACCAGGTAGAACCAGTCCGGCGGCAGCAGGTGCACGGCCTGCCAGCGCGTCAGCGTCACCAGCAGCGCCAGGACGCCGCCGACCAGCAGCGCCACGACGCCGGCGACGGCGTTCCAGCGTATCAGCTTCTCGGCCGGCTGGTGGTAGACGAGGCCCGTCGACGGGCAGGTACGGAACATCCGGTTCACGGCCATTGCGGTCCCCCTATTTCGGCTTGACGACGTACAGGCGGCTCACCATCGTGTGGTGGTTGATGCCGCAGTACTCGTTGCAGATGATCGAGTAGGTGCCCGCCCTGGTCGGCGTGACCGTGATCACGTGCTCGTAGTTGGGGTGGACCTGGATGTTGATGTTCTCCGGCTGCAGCGAGAACCCGTGCAGCCAGTCCATCGACGCCAGGTGCAAGCGATAGGTCTTGCCTTCCTCCAGCTCGAGCATCGGCCACCACTGCCACAGCCGCGCGATCAGGTAGACGTCGCTGCCGGGCGGGGGATGCACGACCGGGATCTTGAGGTCGGTCTCCTCGCGCACCTTGAACTTGTCGACCATCGCCTGCGTCTTCGCCTGGAACATCTCCGGCGTAGTCCGGTACGCTTCGTTGGCGAGGTTCTGTTTCCCGAAAATGTGCCAGTACGGCATCATGAAGAACATCACCAGGCACCACACGAAGGCGATGACGATCCACATGCCTTCGACGCGGTCCAGCGGCTGCTTCCACCAGACACGGGTGGCGGGGGAATGGATGGCGGTCATGGCGTCGGGTCCTTGGCGTTGGCGGGGACGAGGCCGGCTACTTGGCGATCGGGATGCTGACGATTTCCATCACGCCCCAGACGATGTAGAGCACGGTCGGCAGCGCGATGCCAATGAACAGCAGCAGGAACGGATTGTCGAGCAGCTGCTGCATCGCCGGGATCGGTTCCTCGGGCACGTCGTCGTCGATCAGGGTCTTGGTCGTATCGGCGCTGGCCATGGCACATCCCTCCTT
>JBKKAZ010000170.1:0-10978 GCA_046714435.1 Casimicrobiaceae bacterium | reverse complement strand
CAAGACGCGCATCATGGAAAAGCTCGATGTACGAAACGTCGCGGAGCTGGTCCGCTTCGCCATGGCAGCGACACCGCCGGAGGGTGACGATGGTTAGACTAGAGCTTGCGACCGTCCGCGCGCGATCCCCCACGCGAACATGTCCCACAGCGTGATCCCCTCCCACCGGGCGTGCTCGCAGAAACGCGCCGCGAACTCGACGGGCCAGGGTACACTGCCGCTCAGCAGGTGCGCTCGGCAGGATGCAACGCTTCCCAGGCCGCGGCGAGGTCCGGGTCGCGGCGCCTGATGTCGTCGTGGCTGACGCGCCCGGTGCGCCGCAGGTAGTCGTACGCGAACGAGACCGGATCGAGCGCAAGCTTCGGCGCGAGACTCTCGTACCATTGCGCGCTCGCGATCGCGGCCTCCTGCAGCATGTCGGAGCCGGGCCGGCGAGCGCGTTCGAATTCGGCGAGCGTCGCCTCGACGTCGTCGCCGCAGGCGATCCCCGCCTCGAACAGCGCGATCGAATCCTGCATCGCAAGGCGCGTGCCGGAGCCGACCGACGGGTGGCCGGTCCGGAGCGCGTCGCCGAGCAGTACGATATTGCGATAGTGCCAGGCGTGATTGGCGACGATCGTGTAGTTGAACCACTCCGACTGGTTCGACAGCAGCGGATGGCCGTCGAGATCGTCGCCGAACGCGCGCTCGCAGTAGGCGAGACTCTCCGCCTCCGGCATCCGGTCAAGGCCGGCGCGCGTCCACGTGGCGGGATCGCACTCGACCAGGAAGGTGCTGTGGGTGCGGCTGTAGCGGTAGGTGTGCGCGATCATCAGGCCATCGTCGTGCTGGCGGAAGATCAGTGACAGCGGGTCGAAGCATTGTGTGGTGCCGTACCAGGCGAATTTGTTGGGCCGCAGGTCCAGCGTCGGCCCGAACTGCGTCGAGAAGCGCCTGCGGGTCGCGCTGTTCGCGCCGTCGGCGGCCACAATCAGGTCGCACCCGGCCAGCTCGGCGGGATCGTCGATGCGGCGGCCGAACGCGAGTTCGACACCAACCTTGCGGCAGTGCTCGTGCAGCGCCCTGAGCAGGTCGATGCGCGCCATGCGGTGGAACCGGTTGTGCGCGAGCCTGACGCTCACTCCGCGATGCACGATGCGCATCTCGTCGTGGACTTCCTGGTTGCGGGTCATGGCCCCGTAGAGCTCGGGGGCGACGTCGCGGACGAACGCGAGCGCCACGTCCGAAAACACCACGCCCCAACCGTAGGTCGCTCCCTCCGGGTCGCGCTCGACGACACGGATCGCATGCGTGCGATCGTGGCGCTTCGCAAGATAGGCGTAGAACAGGCCGGCGGGTCCGCCGCCGATGATTCCGATATCCATCGATCGAAGGCCGGGGATGGCGAACCGCGCCATCCCCGGCCGAAGTGCGCGCTGCGAGGTGCGGCGAGTGTAGCAGCGACCCGCGGCGCTGTTTCGAGCCGACTGAGCCCGTTTGCTGGCGTCAGGGCGTGAGCGATGCGCCGGCCGGCCCGGGGATTGACGCTAGAATCCATGCGCAGGACGAGCGAAGCCGGACGGCGATGGCGCGCCCGGACCGAATACGCGAGGAGACGATGAGCGGGGTCGGAAAGGACGAATTGCCCATCCTGATCGCCGGCGGCGGCATCGGGGGTCTCGCGACCGCGCTCGCTCTTTCGCAGCGAGGGCGCCGCTCGCACGTACTCGAGCAGGCAGTCGAGTTCGGGGAGCTGGGGGCGGGCATCCAGCTCGGTCCTAACGTGTTCCGGATGTTCGAACTCCTGGGGCTGACAGCGTCGATCAGCGAGCTGGCCTTCTTCCCCGAGAACCTGATCATGCGGGATGGGCTCGATGGCCGCGAAATCGCACGCCTGCCAGTCGGCGGCGACGCGTTCCGCGCCCGCTTCAAGTACCCGTACGGCGTGATCTATCGCGCCGACCTGTTGCAAGTCCTGCTCGACGCCTGCAAGCGCTCGCCGTTGATCACGCTGTCCCCGCGCCGCATGGTCGTCGGTTTCGACGACAGCGGCGGCTGCGTCAAGGCGATGACCGAAGACGGCGGCGTGGTGGAGGGGAGCGCGCTCATTGGCGCGGACGGCCTGTGGTCGAAGCTGCGCGCGGAGGTTGTCGGTGACGGCAAGCCGCGCGTCTCCGGCCACATCGCCTATCGCGCCGTCCTGCCGATCCGGGACGTACCCGAGGAGCACCGGCCGAACTCGGTCGTGCTCTGGGCCGGGCCGAAGACGCATCTCGTGCACTATCCGCTGCGCCGCGGCGAGATCTTCAACCTGGTCGCGGTGTTCCATAGCCATCGCTACGAGGAAGGCTGGCACGTGTTTGGCGACACCGACGAACTCATGGAGCGCTTCGCGGCCGCGCACCCCACAGTGAGGATGCTGCTCGGCAAGATCAATCAGTGGAAGATGTGGGTGCTCTGCGACCGCGAACCGGTGCGGCACTGGACCCGCGGGCGCGTCACGCTGCTCGGCGACGCCGCGCATCCGATGCTGCAGTACCTCGCGCAGGGCGCCTGCATGGCGATCGAGGATGCGGTGGTGCTGGCCCACGAGGTTGCCGCTGCCGGCGGCGACTGTGCCGCGGCGTTCGAGGCCTACAACCAGCAGCGCTACCTGCGCACTGCCCGCGTACAGCTCTATTCGCGCATGTACGGCGAGTTCTACCACGCGAGCGGCGTGACCGCGGAGGTCCGCAACGAACTGCTGAAGCCGCCGGCGACGCCTTCGTCACGGCCGGGCGAGGCGATGGCCTGGCTGTACGATGGCATCGCGCCCCCCGGTGCGCGCGCTCCCGGCCATTAGCCCGAGGCCCAAGCCCATGTTCGCCCGACCCGAAGCCAATCCCGAACGCGCCGCGTTCTATGCGCGCATTGACCCGCTCAGCCTCGCTCCGCTGTGGGAAGTGCTGGGCGAGCTGGTGACCCGCGAACCGCGATCGCCTTGCGTGCCTGCCCATTGGAAGTTCGATGACGTGCGCGGCCACCTGCTGGAGGCCGGCCGGCTGATCTCGGCGCGCGAGGCCGAACGGCGCGTGCTGGTGCTGGAGAATCCCGGCATTCGCGGCGCTTCGTCGATTACCGGTACGCTGTACTGCGGCCTGCAGCTGATCCTGCCGGGCGAGGTGGCGCCGAGCCATCGTCATTCCCAGTCCGCGCTGCGTTTCGTCGTCGAAGGGCAAGGCGCCTATACGGCGGTCGACGGCGAGCGCGCGACGATGCACCCCGGCGATTTCATCATCACGCCGTCGGGCACATGGCACGATCACGGCAATCCCGGCGCCGAACCGGTGATCTGGATGGACGGGCTGGACATTCCGCTGGTCAGGATGCTCGACGCGAGCTTCGCCGAGCGCTATCCGGAGGAGACGCAGCCGGTGATGCGTCCTGAAGGGGACTCCGCAGCGCGCTTCGGCATGAATCTGGTGCCGATCGAGTACCGTTCGCCCACACTGGCAACACCGCTGTTCGCGTACCCCTATCAGCGCAGCCGCGAGGCGCTGGATGCCCTGCAACGCAGCGGCCCGCCGGATACGGCACACGGGATCAAGATGCAGTACGTCAACCCGGCTACCGGCGGCTACCCGATGCCGACGATGGGCGCGTTCATCCAGTTGCTGCCCAGGGGATTCGAGGGCGCGCGCTACCGGTCGACCGACGGCACCGTGTTCAACGTCGTCGAGGGGCGCGGCCGCAGCATCGTCGGCGACCAGACCTTCAACTGGGGGCCGAAGGACATTTTCGTGGTGCCGTCCTGGATCCCGGTGCGCCACCATTCTGACGATGACGCCGTGCTGTTCAGCTACTCCGATCGTCCGGTGCAGAAAGCGCTGGGACTGTGGCGCGAGGAGTTGCTCCGGTAACCGTTAGCAGGGAGTTCAATTTCGAAGGGAGCATCGCCCACCGGTGTCATCCCGAGCAGGGAGTCGAAGTTCGCAGGGAGCATCGCCCACCGGTGTCATCCCGAGCAGGGAGTCGAAGTTCGCAGGGAGCATCGCCAACCGGTGTCATCCCGAGCCTGCCGAGGGATCTGCTGTTCAATCAGATCATCCGCGTTCGGCGGTCAACAACTTTCTGGATGCCGCGAGACCGGCGAGCTTCGCCTTGTCGAGCTTCGGGTACTGAAGATCGAGCGAGTCGAGCCCGTCGACGATTGCCGCCGCGACGATCCCGCGCGTGTACCACTGGTTGTCGGCCGGCACGACATACCACGGTGCGTGCGGCGCCGCTGTCTCGCGGATGGCGGTCTGGTAGGCGCTCATGTAGGCCTTCCAGTGCGCGCGCTCCTTGACGTCGTCGGCCGCGAACTTCCAGTTCTTCGCCGGATCGTCGATGCGCTCCAGGAAGCGCTTTTTCTGCTCGGACCTCGACACGTTGAGGAAGAACTTGAGGATCAGCGTGCCGTTTTGCGCGAGGTGCCGTTCCATCGCACGGATGCCCTGGTAGCGCTCTTCCCAGACGTCCTTGCCGGCGAGGCCCTGCGGCAGCTTCTGGCCCGCGAGGATTTGCTGGTGCACTTTGACGACCAGCACTTCCTCGTAATAGCTGCGGTTGAAGATGCCGATGCGGCCGCGCTCGGGCAACGCGCGCCAGCAGCGCCACAGCCAGTCGTGGTCGAGTTCCTCCTGCGAAGGCGCCTTGAACGCGTGGACCTGGCAGCCCGCCGGATTGACGCCCGTCATCACATGCTTGATCGCGCTGTCCTTGCCTGCGGCGTCCATGGCCTGGAACACCAGCAGTACCGACCAGCGGTCCTGCGCGAAGAGCTTGTCCTGCAACCGGCCGAGCGCTTCCCTGCCGGCGGCCAGCGCCTGCTGCGCGCGCGGCTTGTCCTCGGCCTTGAGTGGTCCCGTGTCGCCGGGATCGAAGTCCTTGAGATTGAACTTGGCGCCACGCGTGATGCGGTAGGGCTTGGCGAGCGCGTGCGCGATCGAGCGGAACTGGTCGTGGTGCACGGATCCTCCTGGCAGGGCGATCGGCGGCGGGCCGAAAGGCGCAAAGTGCTGGCTCGGGAAAATGAGACTGGCGATTAAGTGAAGGAACTGCTCTGATGGGCGGAGAAGCAAGGGTCTGTGGAGCAAGTCTGGGCGTCGCGCGTCGCGTCGCGAATATCCAAGTGAGAGAGATCCTGCTCGGCTGTAAGAACCGCTCGGGCATTCAATGTGGCTGTGACTGTCCCTGGCGACGCGGCGCGACGTAGCGCTTTACGGCGATCTTGCCCGAAGTCTCCCTGGCTCGCGCCAGATCGTAGGCGGTTTGCAGCGCCAGCCAGGCATCGGCGGCACCGCCAAACGCTTTGTCGAGGCGGATCGCCATCTCCGGCGAGATTCCCGCCTTTCCATTGACAACGCTGTTCAGAGCCTGGCGCGACACTCCGAGCACCTTCGCGCCCTCGGTTATCGTAAGACTAAGCGGCTCGAGACAGTCATAGCGCACCGACAATCCCGGCTGCGGGGGTTCCTTCATCGGCATGGCTCACTCCATCGAATGTCGTCGGAAAAACAATGTACGTCGCCACAAGAACTGCCACAGGCGAGACGTGATCCAGGATCGGGCCCGGATTTTTGTGAACAGCCTTGAAGAATCGCTCGTGCGCCTCGGGCTGGTGACCGTGGAATTGCCTTGCAGCCCATATCGCCCGCTACGGCCGGCCGCTCTACGCGTTACGGCGAGTAGCCAAGGCGGTCAGCACCCCATGTGTTGGCTTGATCACGGCCTGGACAGTAGCCATTATGATCGATATAATCATAACGGTCGTATTGTACTGTATGAACCATGACTTGGTGACATCCATGATCCGTGAAACCTCTGCTGTCTCGGCCCGCCAAAACCTCGGCGACCTGTTGAATCAGGTGCAGTATCGAAATGATGCCGTCCTGATCACCAAAGATGGGAAACCCGTCGCGGCGCTGGTCGATGTGTTGCTCTTTGAACGCATCCGGCGCTTGCGTGACGAATTCACGCGCCTTACCGACGCGCTCGGCGAGACCTACGCGGGTATTGATCCGACCATCGCGCAAGCCGAGATCGACGAAGCGGTGCGCGTAGCCCGGGAAACGCGCGCGAAGCGCGAGCAACCGCCGAAGAAGGACAAGAAGTAGTCATGCGGGTCGTCGTCGATACGAACGTGTTCGTATCGGGGCTCATGCTACCGGCAAGCGTTCCCGGACGCATTCTCGCGGCAGCTAACGCCGGCGGGTTCGAGATCGTGCTCTGCGAGCCGATACTCGAGGAGATCAGTACGGCGCTGCACTATCCCAAGGTGCGCAAACGCATTGCGCTATCGGACGAGGATCTGGACCGGTATGTGCAGGCCCTGCGCTTTACGGCAGATGTCGTCGACCCCGCGAGTGTAGCCGTTCAGGTGCCCGGCGATAGAGACGACGACGTGATTCTCGCGACATTGGTCGTCGCCAAAGCCGACTGGTTGGTGACGGGCGATGCGGCCTTCCTGGCGCTCGCCGATCGGTACCCGATCATCACGCCGACCGAATTCGCGGCGCGGCATCTCTCCTGACCCGGACATCACATTGCATAAACTCTCGTGCGAAGCGAATTTCGATAACAGGCGAAAGACGGCACTGAGCTTCCGAAGCGCATGATTTTTCCGTGACCTGTGGATAATCGCCTGCGCTTTCTGGCGTTGCGAACCCACGGTCCCGCCGCGCTTATATCGGCCGATCGGCAACGATTCGAGGGTGGCGCCAAACCTGCGGACGTCACCATCAACGTCACGAAGTTGTAGCCGCCACGCGCGTTAGACGCGAGAGCGTCAACAGGAGGAAACCTCACTTGAAAGCCCGGCAGTGCGCGAATACTTGCATTCTGCGTCGACGTACTGTATCTTTTATTCGGAAATTAACTGACAACCATGACAAACCCTGTCCAACCCTATCTCGATCCAGGCCGCGTATACAGAACGCGGGACCTCGCCGTGTGGACCGCGAATCCGCCTCGCCTCGCGAAGCGGCTGGTCAGCGACGGAGCGCTCGTGCCACTGGCGCATGGACTTTTCGCGTGCCCGAAACGCAGCCGGTTCGGTATCGTGCCGCCGACCGACGACGAGTTGATTCGCGCCTTCCTCGATGGCGCTCCGTTCGTATTCACGGGTCCCGATCGCTGGAACGCATTAGGGCTGGGGTCCACGGCGTTGTTCGCTACGCCACTCATCTACAACACCAAACGGTCGGGTACGTTCGAACTCGGCGGTCGCAAGTTCGTGCTCCGTCGCGTTGCGTTTCCCGAGAACCCCCCCGTCGAGTGGTTCGTGATCGATCTGCTCGAGCATGCCAATCAGGCGGCCACCTCTCGCGCCGACGTCGCGGCGGCACTCGCGCGCGCTCTCTCTCGCAACGCCTTCGATCGGCACCAGCTGCGCGAGATGGCATACCGCTACGGAACGCGTACCACGCAGGCTCTGGTCGAGACCACGATGCAAGAAACGGCCACGTGAGCTTTATCCACGATGACCCAGAGTTCGGCGACCTGCTGCGCATCGTCGCTGGCCAGACACGCATCGCACCCGGCCTCGTCGAGAAGGACTACTGGGTCACGCACACGCTCTGGGCTCTGCACGACACGGGCTTCGACGTCTGGTTCAAGGGCGGCACGTCGCTATTCAAAGGATTTGGCCTCATCGAACGGTTCTCCGAAGACCTCGACCTCAAGCTCCTGCCCGGAACCGTCAGCTCGCTTCCGCCGGTGTCGAACTGGAAAAGCGCGGGGGCAAAGGCGACCGCCGAACGTCGCGCCTACTTCGCCGTGCTCCCAGGTCTCATGCGGGTACCGGGAACGGAAGTTACCATTGGGGAGGTCGCCGACAAGTCTTGGCGCGCAGCAGACCTTCGCGTGAGCTACCCGGGCCGGCACCTGGCTGACCTTGGCTCCCTGATGAAGCCCTTCGTCTTGCTCGAGCTGGGGAGCGCGCGGACCACTCCAGCAGTCAGGTGCGACATGACCTCCTTTGTACACGACTACCTCGCCGCAGCGAAGCAGCTTAGTTCCTTCGACGATAACCGGCCCAAGGCTGTTCGCTGCGTGCACCCGCTCGTAACGCTCGTCGAGAAGCTCGACGCGCTTCACCGACGAGTTCCACGGGAGGATGCCGTTCCCGCCACTTTCGTCCGCCACTTCGAAGACGCCGCGCGAGTCGTACACGGCTTGGCGAAGCTGCCACCACTGTCGGACTACGTGGGCGTGCGCGCTCTCGCTGATGAGATGGTGGCGCAGCGACAACTTGCGTCCCTGCCGTCGTCGTCGGATCATGCGTTCCTGCCGACCGCAGGCGAGCGCTGGGACGCCATCCGCGCCGCTCACGCAGCGATCGCGCCCATGTTCTGGGGCTCTCGGCTCACTCTGGACGATGCCTGCGACGCGATCCGAAGCTGGATTTCGGAAACCTTCGAGTGAAAGCGCCTGGCGAAGAACAATCTCGGAACGACTCGCCCTCCGCTCCGCTGGACCCGCTCGTCACTGAACTCGCGAAGGCGGAGTCGGACCTCGAGCGGATCGAAGCGCAGCGTATCGCGGCGAAAGCCCGAATCGACGCGCTTCGCAATGAGCTCGCGGCCCTTGATGCGTCTCCTAGGCCCACGGCTCCTGGGCCGCGGTCGGGGCTTGCCCCCCACACGCCGGCCGACAAGGTGAAACTGTTCCGTCAGTTCTTCCGCGGCCGTCCGGACCTCTACCCGACGCGCTTCGTCAGCAAGAAGACGGGCACCCCAGGGTATGCCCCGGCCTGCTCGAATAAGTTCGTGCCCGGTATCTGCGAGCTTCCGAAGGTGAAATGCGGTGACTGCACCCGGCAGGCGTTCAAGCCCGTCGATGACGCCGCGGTGATTGCCCACCTGAAGGGCCGGCAGGTGATGGGCGTCTATCCGATGCAAGACGACGAGACCTGCTGGTTTCTCGCCGTCGACTTCGACAAGAGCGCGTGGATGGACGACGTACGTGCGTTCGTGCAGACAAGCCGTCGAATGGGGCTGCCTCTGGCGGTTGAGCGCTCACGCTCGGGCAACGGAGCGCACGTCTGGTTTTTCTTTGCGACCCCCGTCGCGGCAGCGACAGCTCGCAGGATGGGTTGCCACCTCATCACCGAGACGATGGCCAGCCGACACGAGCTTGCCATGGACTCCTACGACCGGCTGTTTCCCAGTCAGGACACGATGCCGCGCGGTGGCTTCGGAAACCTGATCGCTCTGCCGCTCCAGCACGGACCGAGGCAGGAGGGCAACTCGGTCTTTCTCGATGACGACCTTGTAGCGTTCCCCGACGAGCAGCAGTGGGCGCACCTCGCGTCCATCAATCGAATTGACGCATTGACGGTGGAGCGGATCGCCTCCGACGCGAGCCGCGCGGGAAGCGTCGTCGGTGTTCGCATGGCGGAAGTGGCCGACGAAGAGGACGCTGCACCGTGGACGCGGCCGCCATCCGGGAAGGCGCGATCACCGCGCATCACCGGACCCCTGCCGAATCGAGTGTCAGCGGTGCTCTCGCAGAGGCTCTTCGTCGCGAAGGCAGGCTTGTCCTCGCCGCTGCTCAACCAGATCAAGCGTATTGCGGCCTTCCAGAATCCGGAGTTCTACAAGAAGCAGAGCATGCGACTGTCGACGGCGCTCACCCCGCGGGTGATCTCCTGCGCCGAAGATCTCCCGCAGCATGTCGCGCTACCCCGAGGCTGCAGACCCGATCTTGAGGAGCTGCTCCGCGGTCTCGGTGTCGCTCTCGAGGTCGTCGACGAGCGCGTCTCCGGTGAGCCGCTTGCGCTGCGTTTCGTCGGAACACTCACGCCGGTGCAGGATCAGGCGGCCCGTGCGCTTCTCGCGAGCGACTGCGGCGTTCTTGTCGCCCCTCCTGGCACCGGCAAGACAGTCATCGGCACGTATCTGGTGGCCGCCCGTGCCTGTAGCACGTTGGTCCTGGTACATCGAAGACCGCTGCTCGACCAGTGGCGTGCGCAACTCGCCGTGTTCCTCGGTGTCGACCCCAAGGTGATCGGGCAGATCGGTGCCGGAAAGCGCAACCCCACCGGCAGGATCGACGTGGCGATGATCCAGAGCCTGGTGCGCAACGAGTCCGTCGCGGATCTCGTGGCCGGCTACGGGCAGGTCATTGTCGACGAGTGCCACCATCTCCCGGCGGTCTCGTTCGAGCGCGTGCTGGCGTCGGCGAAGGCCGCGTTACGTCGTCGGGCTCACCGCAACGCCGCAGCGCCGCGATGGGCGCCATCCCATCACCCAAATGCAGCTTGGTCCGGTGCGCTTCACGGTGAACGCGAAGACGCAGGCGGGCCAGCGCCGGTTCGAGCACCGACTCATCGTGCGTGAGACCGCCTTCCGTCCTTCGACCGTTGCCACCGACGGAGCGATCCAGGGTCTCTACGGCGCGCTGGCGCAGGACGAGACACGCAATGCGATGATCCTCAACGACGTCATCGATGCCCTCGCAGATGGGCGCTCACCGATCCTCCTGACCGAGCGCAGGGACCACCTCGAGTACTTCGCGAGCAAGCTCCGACCGTTTGCGCGGCATCTGGTCGTCCTGCAGGGAGGGATGGGCGCCAAGGCCGCTCGCGACGTGCGTGACCGGCTCACCGCCATCCCTGCCACTGAGGAACGACTCCTGCTCGCCACCGGGCGGTACATCGGCGAGGGATTCGACGATCCGCGGCTGGACACGCTCTTCCTGGCATTGCCCATTTCCTGGAAGGGGACCCTCGTCCAATACTCCGGACGTCTGCATCGCCTCCACCCCGGCAAGCGCAATCTCCGCATCTTCGACTACGTTGACCGCGAAGTTCCGATGCTGCTGCGGATGTTCGAGAAACGCCTTCGGGGCTACCGCGCGATCGGCTACGCGCGAGGGGAGGCGCCGCTCGGGTACGCCGAGCCCGCGGACGAAACAACGGTCGAGTACGACGAGGACGTACTTGCCGAACTCGACCGGAACGACGACTTTGCTTGAG
>JBKKAZ010000169.1:0-4847 GCA_046714435.1 Casimicrobiaceae bacterium | reverse complement strand
GCGCTGATCCAGGCCTTCGCGCTGTCGTCCGAAGAAGGGATCGCGCTGATGTGCCTCGCCGAGGCGCTGCTGCGCATTCCAGACGCGGCGACCGCTGACGCGCTGATTCGCGACAAGATCGGCCGTGGCGACTGGCGTGCGCAGGCCGGGCTGTCCGAGTCGCTGTTCGTCAACGCGGCATGTTGGGGCCTCGTGGTCACCGGGAAGCTGGTCGCCAAGCCGCTGGACACCAACTTGCTGGCGCGCGCGCTCACCGATTCGCTGTCCCGCGTCGGCGAGCCGGTGATCCGCGCGGCGATGCGCGCGGCGATGCGCTTCCTCGGCGAACAGTTCGTGCTCGGCGAGACGATCGACGCGGCGCTGGACCGCGCGCGGGCGCGTGAGGCGCGCGGCTACCGCTATTCGTTCGACATGCTGGGCGAGGCCGCGCTGACCGTCGCCGATGCCGATCGTTACTACGAGTCCTACACGAGCGCGCTCCATGCAATCGGGCGCGCGGCCGGTTCGCGAGGCGTCGTCGCGGGCCCCGGGCTGTCGGTGAAGCTGTCGGCGCTGCATCCGCGCTACTGCCGCGCGCAGTGCGGTCGCGTGTTGAACGAGTTGCTGCCGCGACTTGCTGCGCTTGCCGGGCTGGCGAAGCGCTACGCCATCGGTCTCAACATCGACGCCGAGGAAGCGGACCGCCTCGAACTCTCGCTCGACCTCGTCGAGGCGATCGCGCGCGACACCTCGCTTGGCGACTGGCCGGGACTCGGCATCGTGGTCCAGGCCTACCAGAAGCGCGCACCCCGGGTGCTCGACTGGGCGATCGCACTCGCGCGGGAAACCCGACGCGCGCTGATGGTCCGACTGGTCAAGGGCGCGTACTGGGACAGCGAGATCAAGCGCGCGCAGGTCGACGGCCTCGCCGACTATCCGGTCTACACCCGCAAGGTCCACACCGACCTTGCCTACCTCGAAGGCGCGAGGAAGCTGCTTACCAACCGCGATGTCGTCTACCCGCAGTTCGCGACCCATAATGCGGCCACCCTCGCCGCAGTCTTCGAACTGGCCGGCAACCGCAGCGGCTACGAATTCCAGTGCCTGCACGGCATGGGCGAGCCGCTCTACGACAACATCGTGGGCGAGGGCGGTCTAGACCTGCCCTGCCGCATCTACGCGCCAGTGGGCACGCACGAGAGCCTGCTCGCCTACCTGGTCAGGCGCCTGCTGGAGAACGGCGCCAATACCTCGTTCGTCAACCAGATCGCAGACACTTCCGTCGATCTGGAGCGCCTGGTGGCCGACCCCGTCACGACGGCGCGAGCGCATCGCGGCACGCCACATCCGCGCGTACCGCTCCCCACGGCGATCTATCCGGACCGGCGCAATTCGCAAGGCCTCGACCTCGCCGACGAGCACGCGCTGGCCGCGCTCGCATCGAGCCTGAACTCGCAGGCGCGACGAGGTTTCGCCGCCACGCCGTGGATCGCCGGGGGAACGCGAGGCATCGGCACGCCTAAGGCGATCCGTTCGCCTGCCGAGCGCGCGATGATCGTTGGTCATGTCACGGAAGCGACCATCGGCGATGTCGACACGGCGTGCGCGAGCGCCAGCACCGACGGTGCCGGCTGGGGGCGAACACCTGCCGCCGATCGCGCCGATGCGCTCGACCGCGCCGCCGACTTCATCGAGGAGCGTCGGGCGACGTTTCTGCAACTCGCGATCCGCGAAGCGGGCAAGACCTTGCCGAATGCGATCGGCGAGGTGCGCGAGGCGGCCGACTTTTGTCGCTACTACGCGAGCCAGTTGCGCGAGCGCGCGCCTGCTCCGCCGCTTGGTGTCATCGTCGCGATCAGCCCGTGGAATTTCCCGCTCGCGATCTTTGCCGGTCAGGTCGCGGGCGCCCTCGCGGCCGGCAATGCGGTGCTGGCGAAACCCGCCGAGCAGACGCCTTTGATCGCTTTCGAAGCGCTGCGTGCGTTCCACGACGCCGGCGTGCCGCGGAGCGCGCTGCAATTCCTGCCGGGCAGCGGCGACACCGTCGGTGCGGCGCTGGTTGCGGATCCGCGCGTCGACGGCGTGGTCTTCACCGGCTCCACCGACGTCGCCACCCGCATCCACCGTTCGCTGGCCGCGCGCGGCAATCTGCCGCTGGTGGCGGAAACCGGCGGGCAGAACGCGATGATCGTCGACGCGTCGGCGTTGCCCGAGCAGGTCGTCGTGGACGTCATCGGCTCGGCATTCGACAGCGCCGGCCAGCGCTGTTCGGCGCTGCGTGTGCTGTGCCTGCAGGAGGAAATCGCCGACCGGGTGCTGACGATGCTCGCCGGAGCGATTCAGGAGCTTCAGGTCGGCGATCCTTCGCTGCTTTCGACCGACGTCGGACCCATCATCGACCTTGAGGCCAAGCGCGCGCTCGATGCCCATATCGCGCGAATGGAGGGCGTGGCGCGGCGCATCGCAGTCGCGCCGCTGGATGCCGCGCTTGCGGCTCGTGGCCATTTCGTAGCGCCGGTAGCTTTCGAAATCGCGTCGCTGGCGGCGCTCGAGCGCGAGGTGTTCGGGCCGGTGCTGCACGTCCTGCGCTATGCGGCCGCCGACCTCGATGTGCTGGTCGATGCGTTGAATGCCACCGGCTACGCGCTTACTCTCGGCATTCACAGCCGCATCGACACAACGGTCGAGCGCATCGTCGCTCGCGCGCGTGCGGGCAATATTTATGTCAACCGCAACATGGTCGGCGCAGTCGTAGGCGTGCAGCCGTTCGGCGGTGAAGGGTTGTCGGGGACCGGGCCGAAGGCAGGTGGCCCCTTCTATATCTACCGGCTGACGCAAGACCCCGGCGGCTACGAGCACGCGTCGCGCGAGCTCGACGGCCCGACCGGTGAAGAGAACACCTGGCGGCTGGTGCCACGCGGCCTGCTGGTTGCGCTCGGCGGCGCCGATAACAGTATCGAAGTGTGGCGCGCACAGGCCAAGGCCGCGCACGAAACCGGAAACCACGTCGTGTTCGCCCCGCGCGAGGCGGACCGCGTGAAAACGCGACGCGTCGCAAACGAAGCCCTCGGCGCGATGCCGATTCGAGTACTGGGATCGAGCGAAGACTGGTCCGCCTTGCCTGGGCTCGCGGGGGCGCTCGCCGCCGACGGACACATCGCTGCGGAAGCCAATCGCCGCCTCGCCGCGCGCGACGGCGCGCGGCTACCGGTGATCGAGCCGACCGGCAGCCCGCCCCGCTACCCGCCTGCCCGCCTTGCGATCGAGCGCGTGCTGAGCGTCAATACCACCGCCGCCGGCGGCAACGCTTCGCTGATGGCGGCGATGGATTGACGCACAAGCCCGATCGCGCGCAGCGCGATCGGAGTGCGACGGAAAGACGCTGGGTCCCCGCCTTCGCGGGGATGACGATCCATCCGGATCGTCACTTAGTGCGTCACCGGGGCCAGAGGACCATCTGCGTACAGCGAAACAGCGCGATCGTCGCATCGTCCGCCTCGCGGGTAACCGTCGCATCCCAGACCTGCGTCGTGCGGCCGAGATGCGCGGGTTTGGCAACGCAGCGCAGCCCCCCCTCGCGGGCGGTCCCGATGAAGTTGCACTTGAGCTCGACGGTCGTGAAGTTGGTTGCGCCGTCGGGCAGGTGCGCGAGGCAACCGTAGCCGCAGGCCGTATCGGCCAGCGCGATGATGCTCGCCGCGTGCAGGTACCCGTTCGGCGCCAGGATCTCGTGGCGAATGTCCAGCCTGGCGACCAGTTCTCCATCGCTTACCGACACCATCGTGAACCCGATCAGGCCGGGCAGCCGGCCTTCGCCGCGCCGCGCCAGCACTTCGACATTGACTCCTTCGCGCACCGCACCTCCGCAAGCGTTGAATCCGGATCGAGCCCCCGTGGCCGTGTTGCCGTCAGCATCCTACCGGATGCGATCGACGCGGCAAGCCACCGCGCGAGCTAAAAGTAGGCGAGCAGCCGGCCGCAGGCGATCACGCCCAGCCACAGCAGAATCGAGAGTCCGGCGGCGAAGCGCACGCGCCTGGGTGGCCGCGCATTGGCGTCGAGCGTACCGGCAGCGCGCAACGATCCGGCGCGCAGCAGCCCCGCGTTCACGCCTCCGGCGACGATCAGGCCCATTTTCAGCAGGAACAACGGCTGATCGATGAACTCCTCCGCGTGCGCGCTGAACATCAGCGCTCCGGTCGACGCGGCGACCAGGAACCCGGCGATCGACCAGGGCACGGCGAACGAGACCAGCGGTCTTAACGCAATCTGCCGGCCCAGCCCGAGCAGGCGCAGGTCGACGATCACGATCGAGCCGAACAACAGCGCGAGGCCGCTGATGTGAAAGGCCTCGGCCACTGGATAGGCATACAACGCCTCGCGCATGAACTGGCCGAGGCCGCTCGCCTCCACCGTATGCAGCGCGCTCGCCATCGCCGCGAACGCCGTTGGCTAGCGCAGCTCGACGGTCTTGCTGTCGACGGTGATGCGTTCGGCGCGCATCTCCTCGGGATTCGACCGGTTGGCGTAGCCGACCACGGTCACCGTCGAGCCGACCTTCAGCATGTCTTTCGTCAGGCCGCGGTTGTCCATGCGCGACGGCGGCGCCAGCACTGCGAGCCAGGTCTTGGTCGGCGTGACCAGCCGAACGTGACCGTGCGGGTGGGTGTAGCCGGACTCTGCGACCTTGCCGGTGAGCGTCAGCGTGTTGGTCTGGTCGTACTCGCTCCAGCCATGATGCGCGAGCGCCAGCGCGGGTGCGAACAACAACAGTGCTGCGATGCGAATCTTCATCGGGATCCTCCAGGAACAACGGCGGGACTGGCCAAATCCTGCTGAACCAGCCGCGCAATGTCGGTGGCGAATGC
>JBKKAZ010000168.1:0-7450 GCA_046714435.1 Casimicrobiaceae bacterium | reverse complement strand
TGGCGCACCTCGGTGACCCGGTCCCCGAGCGCTTCCTTGATCTTCGCGAGCAGTGGCGCGAGCCGGTTCGCCGCGGCCTCCTGCGCCGCCTTCTCGCCTTCGTCGGCGGTCGTGTCGAGTTCGAGCGAGCCTCGCGCCACCGACTTCAAGGGCTTGCCCTCGAATGCATCGAGCGAGGACACCACCCATTCGTCGACGCGATCCGACAGCAGCAGGACTTCGATCCCCTTGCGCCGGAAAATTTCCAGATGCGGGCTGCCGGATGCTGCCGCGTGAGAATCGGCGGTGATGTACCAGATCGCATCCTGCCCCGGCGTCATGCGCGCGACGTATTCCGCGAGGCTCGTGTCCTGCGCGGGAGCGCCGCTGCGCGTCGAGGCGAATCGCAGCAGCTTCGCGACCCGCTCGCGGTTGCCCGGATCCTCGACGATGCCCTCCTTCAGCACCTTGCCGAAGGTCGTCCAGAAGGTCTCGTATTTCGAGGCGTCGCCGGCCAGCTCCTCGAGCAGCGTCAGCACGCGCTTGGTGCAGCCGGCGCGAATGGTGTCGACGTCGCGCGACTGCTGCAGGATCTCGCGCGAGACATTGAGCGGCAGGTCGTTCGCATCCACGACGCCGCGCACGAACCTCAGGTAGCCCGGCAGCAGCTCCTGCGCGTCGTCCATGATGAACACTCGGCGCACGAACAGCTTGAGGCCGCGGCGGTGATCGCGATCCCACAGGTCGTAGGGTGCGCGCGCCGGAACGAACAGGAGCTGGGTGTATTCGGTGCGGCCCTCCACCCGGGCGTGAACGTGCGCGAGCGGCGCCTCGAAATCGTGCGCGACGTGCTTGTAGAACTCCGCGTACTGCTCGTCGCTGATCTCGGCCTTGGGCCGGGTCCACAGCGCCGACGCCGCGTTGATCGTCTCGTCGGCGTCGGCCTTGACCATCGCCTTGGACGCCTCGTCCCAGCGTTCCCCGGGCATGCGCACCGGCATCGCGATGTGATCCGAATACTTGCGCACGATCCCCGCGAGCCGGGGCCGTGACAGGAACTCGTCCATCCCTTCGCGAAGGTGCAGCGTGACCGTGGTGCCACGCTTCGGCTGCACCGCGGCTTCGATCGTGTATTCGCCTTCGCCGATCGATTCCCAGCGGACGGCTTGGTCCGCATCGGCGCCGGCGGGGCGCGTTTCCAGCGTCACCCGGTCGGCCACCAGGAACGACGAGTAGAAGCCGACGCCGAACTGGCCGATCAGCCCCGCGTCCCGGGCCGCGTCGCCCGACAGTGAAGCGACGAACTCGCGCGTGCCGGACTTGGCGATGGTGCCGATGTTCGCGACCACTTCGTCGCGCGTCATGCCGATGCCGTTGTCGGACACCGAGATCGTCCGCGCGTCGGAATCCCAATCGATGCGGATGGTGAGTTCGGCGTCGTCCGCGGCGAGCGCGGGCGCATCCAGGGCCGCGAAGCGCAGCCGGTCGCAGGCGTCCGAGGCGTTGGAGACCAGCTCCCGCAGGAAAATCTCCCGGTGGCTGTACAGCGAGTGGATCATCAGGTGCAGCAACTGCCGCACCTCGGTCTGAAAGCCCAGCGTCTGCTTGCTGTCGGGGGTCCCGGTCGTCGTCGTCGTCATCGGTGTCGCCTCATCACTGCCCAATCCTGGCTTCAATGGTGGTATCCGGCCGCAGTTTCAGGACACGGACCGTCGCCGGCAGGCTATTATCCTCGCCGGATCCCGGCGCCGATCGTCAACCGCCCACCGACACCTGATGCTGGTCAACTGCGTCGCCTACCAGAATGGCCACAAGCTCGGCGACATCGCTGTCGAGGACATTTCCGAGTACGTGAGCCGGCCCGGCTGCTTCGTCTGGGTCGCGCTGTTCGAGCCCGACGACGCGGAACTCGAGATGATGGCCGACGAGTTCGACCTGCACCCGCTCGCGATCGAGGATGCGCAGAAGGGCCACCAGCGGCCCAAGATCGACGAGTACGGCGAGAGCCTGTTCGCGGTCGTCCAGCCGATCGAGCCCAACCCCGCCGACCCCAAGGAGCTGATCGTGGGCGAGGTCGGCCTGTTCGTGGCCACCGGTTACGTGCTGTCGATCCGCAGGCGCTCATCGCAGGGGTTCGCGACGGTTCGCGAGCGCGCCGAAACCGAACCCGAGAATCTCAAGCACGGCGCGGGTTTCGTGTTCTACGCGATCATGGACTCGATCGTCGACCGTTACTTCCCGGTGCTCGAGAGGCTCGAGGCCGACCTCGAAGAGCTCGAGAGCCAGATCTTCCGCGCGGCCCCCACGCGCGCTGCAATCGAGTCGCTCTACGACCAGAAGTACCGGCTGATGCAGCTCAAGCACGCGGTGATGCCGCTGATGGAGGCGGTGGGCAAGCTGATCGGCGGCCGTGTCCCGCCGGTGTGCCTCGGCAACGAGGACTACTTCCGCGACGTCTACGACCACCTGGTGCGGATCAATGCGGCGATCGAAAGCCAGCGCGAAATGCTGCAGACCGGCATCTCGGTGTCGCTCACGCTGATCAGCCTGGCCGACAGCGACGTGACCAAGCGGCTCGCCGCCTACGGTGCGCTGATCACCGTGCCGACGCTGATCGCCGGCGTCTACGGCATGAACTTCGAGCACATGCCGGAATTGCACTGGCTGGTCGGCTATCCGCTCGCGATCGCCGCGATGGTCGCGCTTGACGTCGTGCTGTTCTTCAAGTTCAGGAAGGCCGGCTGGCTCTAGCAGAGCCGATGCAAAAGGCGTCCGGGAGTTCAGTGCTTGCCGAGACCGCGGAGTTGCGCCTTTTGCATCGGGATTGGATTCACGCGATCGCCCAGGGGCGGCGCGCACTGGCCACTTCGGGCGCCTGCCGCCAACGGCACCAAACAACGCGCATCATGCGCGGCGCGGTGCACCTCGAACCGACTTACGTCATGCGGCCCGGCCGGTCCGGCGCGTCGCTCGCCGCGGCGACCGGAATCACCCGTCCCTCGGGCGGCCGCGCCGGCCACGACGGCTGCAGGGTTGCGTGATCGATCCCGAATTCGGCCGCCAGCAGCCGCTGCGCCGCGGCCAGCGTTGCCGGCCAGCGTTCGCCGTCGGTGATGACCAGATGCGCGGACAGCGCCGCGCGGTCGGCGCCCATGTTCCAGACATGGAGGTCGTGCACGCCGGTGACCCCGGGCAGCGTGGCGAGCGCCTTACCGATCGATTCGTACGACAGGTGCCCCGGCACGTGCTCCATCAGCACGCCGCTCGATTCGCGCAGGAGCGCGATCGTCGAGCGCAGGATCAGCAGCCCGACCACGATGGAGAGGATCGGATCGATCGGCATCCAGCCCGTGAATGCGATGACTGCACCGGCGACGAGCGCGGCGACCGAGCCCAGCAGGTCGCCGAAAACATGCAGCAGCGCGCCGCGCGCGTTCATGTTCTGCTGCGCCCGCATCAGCAACCAGGCCACGACCAGGTTGATCGCGAGCCCGATCGCCGCGATCACCATCACCGGCATGCCCGCCACCGGAACGGGCGCCAGCAACCGCGCGACGGCCTCCACCGCGATCCAGGCCACCAGCGCCAGCATCGCCAGCGCGTTGATGAAGGCGGCCAGCGCCTCGGCGCGGATGTAGCCGTACGACGCGCGCGGCGACGGCGGGCGGCGCGCGACGTACTGCGCGATCAGCGCCACGACGAACGAAGCCGCATCGGTGGCCATGTGGCCGGCGTCGGAGATCAGCGCAAGCGAGCCGGTGATGAAACCGCCGATCGCCTCGACGACCGCGAAACCCGCGGTCAGCACGAGTCCGACGGTCAGCGCGCGAAGTGTCGCCGGCGCCGGCGTTCCGACGTGCTGGCGTTCCTGCGAGTGATCGTGATCGTGCATCGAATGGGTCGGCATTGATTCCGCCTCGCGAACCGAGTGGGGTGCGCTCATTCCCGCTAGTGGAACCGGATCGGCCCGGCGTGATCCGGATTCCAGCCTCGCTTGTCGGCGTAGAACGCTGCGATCGCCGCCAGGTCGGTGTCGACCTCGCCGGTGAGCGGGAGCCACGCCCCGATGCCGATGCGGCGCGACGAGAGGTCAATGAAGGCGAGCCCTAGAGGTACGCGCGCGGCGACGGCGATCCGGTAGAAGCCGGTTTTCCAGTAGTCGGTGCGCCTGCGCGTACCTTCCGGGGCGATGGCCACCACGAACTCGCCATGGCTGTCGAACTGCGCGCAAAGTTGCTCGACCAGATCCCGTGGGGCGCTGCGGTTCACCGGAATGCCGCCCCAGCGCATCAACAACCTGCGTACCGGCGCGGGCTTGAACAGCGAGTGCTTGCCGACCCAGCGAACGTCGATGCCGAGCGTCCACTTGGCCAGAAGCCCGATCAGGAAGTCCCAGTTCGAGGTATGCGGATAGAAGATGATGACGCTACGCCGCGGCACAGGCTGCGCGAGCACGACGCGCCAGCCGAACGCCCGCAGGACGGCGAAGGCGACCCACGATCGCGCGCCGGCGCCGAGCGTGCGGGGGATGACGGCTTCGTCATCTGAAGGCATCCGGAACTCCGTCTCGGGGCTTCGCGGTCCCGCGGTCGCTGTGGTGCAAGCGCAGGCCGCAAGCGACTGTGCGACCGCTGTCGAGTCTAGCAGACGCTTTCGGGGTGCTCGTGAGGTTGCCGCGGCGCTACAATGTGCACGTGGAATCCGCGCTTGCCGATCGCCTCGACGCCGTGCTGCCGCAGACCCAATGTACGCGCTGCGGCTACGACGGTTGCCGTCCCTATGCCGAGGCAATCGCGCAGCGCTCGGCCGGGATCAATCGCTGTCCCCCCGGCGGCGAGCGGACGATCGTCGCCCTTGCCACCCTCGCAGGCCGTGCGGTGCAACCGCTGGACCCTGCCTGCGGCGAACACGCTCCCCTTACGCTCGCACAGATCGACGAGTCACGCTGCATCGGCTGCACGCTCTGCATCGACGCCTGCCCAGTGGACGCGATCCTGGGCGCGGCGAAGCGAATGCACGCCATCATTCCGGCGCTGTGCTCGGGCTGCGCGCTTTGTATCGCCCCCTGTCCGGTGGACTGCATCACGATGGTTCCGGCCGAGCGGACCTGGACGCCGGCGGATGCCGATGCCGCGCGTGCCCGCCATCAGTCGCGGCTGCAGCGGCTTGCTCGCGGCGAGCGGATCGAGCAACGTGGCGAGACCGCCGGCCGTGGCGACGCCACGCTACTGCGCCGTGCCGCTGTCGAGTCCGCGCTCGCGCGCGCCCGTGCGCGCCGCGGCGCCGCACGCCGCTGAACGCAGTGAACGATGCCGGCCGCTCGCACCGCCTCGCCGTCACCCTGCTTGGGATTGGACTCATGAGCGCCGCGGCGGTCGCGCGCGGCTCGGATTTTTCGTCGAAGCTCGACGGCCGCTGGGACTTCGCGAAGCCCGAGGTCTCGGAAGCGCGCTTTCGCGAGGCGCTCGGGCAATACCCGGCGAATTCGCGCGAAGCCCTGGAAATCGCAACCCAGGTCGCGCGTGCGCAGGGCCTGCAGCGCCGCTTCGACGCCGCGCACGCCACCCTCGACCGCATCGAGCCCGAACTCGACCGCGTCGATGCCCGCGTACGCATCCGCTACCTTCTCGAGCGCGGCCGAACCTTCAATTCCGCCGGCGTTCCCAACAAGGCCGTGCCGCTGTTCCGGCAGGCGGCCGAAGTGGCCACGCGGGCGGCGCGCGTTGGCGACGCATACTACGAGATCGATGCCCTGCACATGCTGGGCATCGCCTCCCCCGCGTCGGAGCGGCTCGACTGGAACCTAAAGGCCCTTGCCGCCGCCGAGGGATCCAGCGAGCCGCGGTCGCGAGCGTGGCGAGGGTCGCTGTACCACAACATCGGCTGGACCTATTTCGAACGCGGCGATCACGGCCGGGCGCTCAATCATTGGGAGAAGGCGCTCGCCGTGCGCGAGGCGGGCAGCGATGCGGGCCGCCTGCGGGTCGCGCGCTGGACAGTTGCGCGCGGCTATCGCGCGCTGGGCCGACTCGAGGACGCCGAGCGCATGCAGCGCGAACTCGCCGACGAAAACGCCAAGGCGCACGAGGAGGATGGCTACGTCTACGAGGAATTGGCCGAGCTCGCACTAACACGCGGTGACCATGCCGCCGCGGCGCCCTGGGCCGCCAAGGCCTATGCGTTGCTGCGGGAGGACGCGTGGTTCGCCGCCACCGAGCCCGCCCGCCTGAAGCGGCTGGCCGACATCGGGAGCGGCACGCCGCCGTCGCGCAAGCCGTGAACGCGGCGAAGCGACGCATGATTTTCCTGCGGCTGCGCGAGGCGAATCCGGCGCCGACCACCGAGCTCGGCTATGCCAGCCCGTTTGAGCTGCTGGTGGCAGTCGTGCTGTCCGCGCAGTCGACCGACAGGGGTGTCAACAAGGCCACGGCCGCACTGTTTCCCGTCGCCAACACGCCCCAGGCCATCGCCCGGCTGGGCATCGAAGGCCTGTCCCCCTACATCAGCTCGCTGGGGTTGTTTCGCAACAAGGCGAAAAACCTGGTCGCGCTCGCGCAGATGCTCGTGCACGAACACGGCGGCGAGGTCCCGCGAACTCGCGAGGCACTGGAACGCCTGCCCGGAGTCGGCCGCAAGACGGCGAGCGTCGTCCTCAACACGGCGTTCGGGCAGCCGACGATCGCCGTGGATACGCACATCTTCCGCGTCTGCAACCGTACCGGCATCGCGCCCGGCAGGAACGTGCTCGAGGTGGAGCGCAGGCTCGAGGCCGGAGTGCCTGCCGAGTTTCACCACAACGCGCACCACTGGCTGATCCTGCACGGGCGCTATGTGTGCGTTGCGCGCACGCCGAAGTGCCCAGAATGCCCGATCGGCGACCTGTGCGAGTACCCGGCCAAGACCGGCGCAACGCGGCCGCGATCACCCCCGGGTGCTGCGAAGCGCCTGCTGGGCGCCGCAATCCTTGCCGCAGCGCCACTTCGCGCGACCCGGGGCGTGCAGCCGATGGCGAAGTCCGCGCGCGCTGGCACCAGACGGGGCCGCGCTCGCTGATGTTCGCGCCCACGCGCGAAGAGGCGCGACGCTTCCTTGCCGACGCCTGGGCGAAGTACCGCGCTGGGCAAGCGCTGTCGGGACTCGAAACCCGCGTCGTCGGCATCGTCGCGATGCACCCCGAGTATCACGATCTGGTGGACAACGCCGAGCATCACCTCGACCGCGAATGGTCGCCCGAGGGCGGCGCCATGAATCCGTTCCTGCATCTGTCGTTGCACGTCGCCATCGCCGAACAGCTGGCGATCAACCAGCCCGCGGGCATCTGCGAACAGTTCGAGCGGCTGTCGCGCTCGCGTGACGACCGGCACCAGGCACTGCACGTGGTCCTGGAATGCCTGGGCGAGGTGATGTGGGAGTCGCAGCGCTCGGGAACGCCTTTGGACGGCGCGCGCTACCTCGACTGTCTGCGCAAGGT